>CAMDKQ010000017.1 GCA_945901095.1 Bifidobacterium breve | reverse complement strand
CACGATCATGAACCCGAGACCAAGCCACAGCCGGGTGTCACGCCACCTGATCCTGCGCATCCGCTCGGCTCGTGGCGGGCTGACGACCGGCGATTGGCTCGCCTGCTTAGCTCGTGGTCTGGTCAGGACATTCATGGGCTCTCCCCGGTTTTCCGTTCGATCTATGGATGAATGACGTGTGCCCCTCTCGAGCCACCGCCCAAGGATCACCCACTACGGCTCAGCGGCCAAATGGTTATCCACAGGCCGGGGGTCGGGGTCCACTTTCGGGCACCCTGCTGGGACGATCAACGGGTGACATCACGCTTCCTCACCTTGGCCGACGTGGCGGAGACTCTCCAGATCTCCGCTGCCCAGGCGTACGCCCTCGTTCGAAGCGGCGACCTACCAGCCATCAAGGTCGGCGGCCGGGGCCAGTGGCGGGTCGAGGGCGCGGAGCTCGAGAACTACATCAGCCGGATGTACGTCCAGACTCGGGAGTTCGTCGCATCCCATCCCTTTGGCTCCGAGACGGCTGTCGAATCACTCGACTGATCGACGAAAGCGTGCAGGTCGTCACCGCACCGTCAGCGACGAGAAGGTCGACGTGATCAGCGCCCACGAGTGCCAACCGTCCCGTGATCGTGGTCCCGTCGATGAGGATGACGTGGGCCACGGACGCTGGTTCGGCTCGCAGGTACGAACCCCAAGTGAGAGCTCCCACTGCTGGTCGCCTGACGCCTTGGCCACGTTGCGTCTGGTTCAAAATGGGCTCGATTGAGAGGGATGAAGGCAGCCCCCGGACGGTGACGACGCTCGCGATCGCAATGCACTGCTCAGCGCCATCCACACCGGTAAGGACCACGACTCGGTCGCCAACATCCTGAACGCTGCCCTCCACTCGACAGCCACTTCGCAGGGTCATCGTGACCGGCCTCTGCGCTGCAGCGAATCGGTCCACAAGGCCTAGGGTCACGCGTTCCGCGGTGAGGATCTCCGCCGCCTCCGCGAGCACGTCGGCATCGGTATCAGATTGGAGTCCGGCCGCCGCCTCAGCAAGAAGGTCCTCTGGGACATTCTCGATATTCGGTGCCTCGTCGTAGCCGGCCATGGGATTCGCCTTTCGGGAGGGTGGTCCAGATCACGTTGACTGGAGGTATGGCCCGGCAAAGCCCCGGCCATACCGACGTTGTGAACATTGATCAGGCCAAATCGGCTCGGGGAATCAGTTGTCCACACCCATCCTTGACAAAGCAGTCATTGAAGGACGTACGATGCATCCGCACGCAAACACAAGCAAACGCATTGATTCAGCTGCCCATTCATGCCACCTTCGCCGCGCCCCCCCGACCGCGGTCGTCCTCCAAGGAGAACGCCGTGTCAATTTCCACGCTCGCACCTGCTCGCTACACCTCCAGTCACGTCGATGCTGCGGCATCGGCCCGCCAACTTCCACTCCCGCTCTCCTGGGAAGTCTCACCCGGGGTGCCTGCAGTCCCACCGGTGCCACGGCATCTTCACCTCGTCGGAACACCCGAATCGCGCAACACTGAGGCGACGGGAGCACACCTGCCGGCGGTCGAGTGGGTTGCCCGCATGGCTCGGGCCGTGGCCGAGGTGGGGTCGGGTGAACGGCCTTCCGGACAGCTCACTCGGTGGGTTGAGCGCGATCAACTGCGGCTGCTCGCCGCCCGCGGTGCGGCGGTGGCACGCCATCCGAGCTCGAGGGCGCGCGTTGCCCTCGGGAGCAAGCCTCGGGCTCTGCAGCAGGTTCGTTCGATTCGCCTCTGCCCGATCTCGACGGGCATCGTCGAAACCTCGGCGGTCCTCGTTGGGGCTGAGCGCGCCCGAGCCGTGGCGATGCGATTCGAGTTCACCTCCGAGCGTTGGCTGCTCACAGCCTTCAGCCTCGGCTAGCGCTTCGTGCGCCGCTGCGCGGGGGACAGCGGCGCACGAGGAAACCTCCGGTTAGTTGCCCCGACGACGGTTCTCGCGCTCGAGCCGGCGGCGCTCAGCACGACTGGCATTCGGGTCGATCTCCACGATGCCGCCGCCTTCGAGTTCCATCTCGCCACGCACGACACCTCCGGCCTCATCCGGCGCCGAGTACTCCATGTGGGCAGGTCGCGACGGGGCAAGGCCCTTGGCGAGCAGCGTGGGCGGCGCAGGAACGGCGGGTGGAGCCGCTCCCTGGGCCGCTGCTGCAAGCCCTGCCAATGCGGGGGCAGATGTGGCATCGATGAGTCCGTCGACCGCCTCCTGTGATTCCGGTGACGCCTGCGGGGCCACCTCAACGTCGACATTGAACAGGTAACCGACCGTCTCCTCCTTGATGGAGTCCATCATCGCCGTGAAGAGGTCAAACCCCTCGCGCTGGTATTCGATGAGTGGGTCGCGCTGGGCCATCGCGCGCAGCCCGATGCCGTCGCGCAGATAGTCCATCTCATAGAGGTGCTCGCGCCACTTGCGGTCCAGCACGGACAGGATGACACGGCGCTCTAGCTCCCTCGTCACCTGTTCGCCGAGCGTTTCCTGACGGACGTCGTAGGCCCGCTGCACATCTTCCTTGAGCTCGGCAACGAGATACTCACTGGTGAGCCCACTACGACCGCCGCCCGAGAAATCCTCAAGTTCATCCACCGTGACGCCAACGGGGTACAGCTGCTTCAGCGCGGTCCAGAGTCGGTCGAGGTCCCAGTCCTCTGGGTAGCCGTCCTTCGTGGCAGCAGTCACGTACCCCTCGATCGTCGAGTCGATGAACTCGCGCACCTGCTCCTCGATGTCCTCGCCCTCAAGCACGCGCCGGCGCTCGTCGTAGATGACCAAGCGCTGCCGGTTGAGCACATCGTCATACTTCAGGACGTCCTTGCGGATCTCAAAGTTCTGCGCCTCAACCTGCGACTGCGCTGACCGAATCGCCTTCGACACAATATTGGACTCGATCGGAACGTCGTCCGGAACATTGAAGCGCCGCAGGAATGCATCGACCATGTCGGCCTTGAACAATCGCATGAGGTCGTCCTCGAGGGACAGGTAGAACTGGGTCGCGCCGGGATCGCCCTGACGACCGGATCGCCCACGCAACTGGTTGTCGATGCGGCGTGATTCATGACGCTCGGTAGCGAGCACATACAAACCCCCGAGGCCAACGACCTCATCGTGCTCCGACTGAACCGCCGACTTCGCCTGATCGAGCGACGGGAGCCATGCCGCCTCATAGTCCTCTGGTTCATCGATCGGCGATAGACCCTGCTGGGCAAGGGCCGCCGCGGCCATGAACTCGGGGTTCCCGCCGAGCATGATGTCGGTGCCTCGGCCCGCCATATTCGTGGCAACTGTCACAGCCCCGCGGCGTCCGGCCTGGGCAACGATCGCTGCCTCGCGATCATTGTGCTTCGCGTTGAGCACCTCATGCGGCACGCCGTTCTGCTTGAGCAGTTTGCTCAGGTGCTCGGACTTCTCCACACTGGTCGTTCCAACGAGGATCGGTTGTCCCTGCTCGTGGCGCTCGACGATGTCGGCGAGCACTGCGTCGTACTTCGCGTTCTCGGTCCGATAGACAAGATCGGCATGATCGATACGGACCATCGGTCGGTTGGTTGGGATCGGAACGACGCCGAGGTTGTAGATCTGCGAAAACTCCGAGGCCTCGGTCATGGCCGTGCCTGTCATGCCCCCGAGCCGCGCGTACAGACGGAAGAAGTTCTGGAGGGTGACGGTTGCGAGGGTCTGGTTCTCAGCCTTGATCTCGACACCCTCCTTCGCCTCGATCGACTGGTGCAGGCCCTCGTTGTAACGGCGACCAGAAAGAATTCGGCCGGTGTGCTCGTCAACGATGAGCACCTCGCCGTTCATCACCACGTAGTCGCGATCCTTCTTGAACAGCTCCTTCGCCCGAATCGCGTTATTGAGGAATCCGACCAGCGGGGTGTTCACGGTGTCGTAGAGGTTGTCGATCCCGAGTTGATCCTCGACCTTGTCGATCGTCGACTCGAGGACACCGATCGTCTTCTTCTTCTCATCGACCTCATAGTCTTCATCGCGCTTGAGCAGATTCACGATCCGGGCGAACTCGGCGTACCAGCTTGTCGCCTGGTCGGCGGGGCCACTGATGATCAGCGGTGTGCGCGCCTCGTCGATGAGAATCGAGTCGACCTCGTCCACCACCGCGAAGTTATGGCCCCGCTGAACCAGCTCATCACGAGACCACGCCATGTTGTCGCGCAGGTAGTCGAAGCCGAACTCGTTATTCGTGCCATAGGTGATGTCGGCCGCATAGGCAATACGACGCTCCGGGGGTGTCATGTTCGAGAGGATGACGCCCACCTCAAGGCCGAGGAACCGATGGATGCGTCCCATCCACTCTGAGTCGCGTTCGGCGAGGTAATCATTGACCGTGACGACATGGACCCCGTTACCGGACAGCGCATTGAGATAGGAGGGAAGGGTCGCAACAAGGGTCTTCCCCTCACCCGTGCGCATCTCGGCGATATTCCCCAAGTGAAGGGCCGCCCCACCCATGATCTGGACGTCGTAGTGGCGCTGGCCAAGCGTTCTCCGCGAGGCCTCACGAACGGTCGCGAATGCCTCAGGCAGGAGGTCATCAAGGGTTTCGCCACCCTGATAGCGGTCCTTGTACTCCTGCGTGAGCTCTCGCAGCTCGGTATCCGTCAGCGAAGTGAAGTCCTCTTCGATGGCATTGACCGCTTGGGCGATCGCATGCAACCGACGCAGGATCTTGCCTTCTCCGGCGCGGAGGATCTTGTCGAGGAGTCCCACAGCGGGCGACCTTTCGGTTTGGGGCATTCGGTTTGGGGCATTCGGTTTGGGGCATTCGGCGGCAGTCTGGGACTGCCGCGCTAGGTAGCACTCCATCGTAGAGGGGTCATGGGGCGTTGACAGACGGGCTGGGAGACTGCACCCATGGCCACCTCCTCGCTTGATGCGTGGCATGGCGAAACTCCGCCCGTCCTCAGCGACGGCGTCGTCATCCTGCGGCCCCCTACACCGGTGGACGCCCCTAGCATCGCCGAAGCATGCCAGGACCCGGACATCGTCCGCTGGACCACGATCCCGACCCCGTATTCGCTCGACGACGCCCACGCCTGGATCGCCGATCACGAAGCAGGCGAGCACTGGTGGGCCGCTCCGACCTGGGCGGTCACCAACGGTGAGGCCAGATGGGGTGGCACCGTGGACCTCCGACTCGACGGGGTCGGCGGCGCTGAGGTCGGCTACCTCGTGGCGCCCTGGCTGCGCGGAAATCAGGTGGCCACCCGCGCACTGCGTCTGGCCTGCGGTTGGGCATTTATGGCCCTACGGCTCGAGGTGATCAGGTGGTACGCAAGCGTCGGCAATGACACCTCACGTAACGTCGCCACGAAGGTCGGGTTTCGGGTCCACCGAGATGTTCTGCGACTCGGTCTTGTCCAGCGCGGTGAGCGTTTCGATGCCTGGGTAGGCGACCTGCTCCCTTCGGACCTCGTCGAGGTGACCGCTCGCCGCTCACCGTTCACCGGACCAAGCCTCACCCCTCGGGAGCGCGAGGTGCTCGACCGGCTCGCGGCGGGCCAGTCCAACCGAGCAATCTCCCAGTCCCTTGGTATTAGCGAGAACACCGTGAAGAACCATGTGCGCAAGATCCTCGAGAAGTTGCAGGCGACCTCTCGGGTCGATGCCGTGATCAAGGGAGTGAACGGGGGCCTCACCTCGCTCAATTGACCCGACCAGGCGCCGCAGGACGCTCGGTTCCGGCGACCGCCGCAATCCCCTCGACCGCCAGTCCTGACGCCCGAAGGGTCCGCACCGCCTCCCATACGGTCGCGCCGGTTGTCACAACGTCATCAACAACGATGAGCCCCGCTCCGGGTGCCAGGCGTGAAATCACTCGGGCATCAATCGCCATAGTCCCCTGAACCGCGGCACTGCGCTCCTGCGCCGATCTCCCAACGTGTCGACCACCGTCAGCACGCCGGCAAAGGGCAGGGACGACGTGCGCGCACCACCCTGCCGCTCTGAGTTCCCCTGTCGCCCGATCAGCGATGGCACCGAGGGTGTCGATCCCCCGGCGCCTGATCGCATCCCGATGCGGAGGAATGGGGACGACCGCGAACGGCCCCTCGCCCAGCGCTGCGATCGAGACCGCGAGCATCGAGCCAAGGACCGGCGTGAGGCCGAGCACGCCGTGCTCCTTGTGCGCGATGATCACTCGCTTGGCTGCCCCGTCGTACGTCGACGCGACGACGACCGGCCGGGCGCCCGCCTGCTGATGAGACGGCAGCGTCTCCCAGCGCCGGATCTCGTGCCGATGGACCCGAATGAGCGATACCTCGCAAGCCAGGCAGAGCACCGAGCCGATATCGCCGCACGCAACGCAGGCCCGCGACAGCGTCAGGTCTGCGACATCTGCCGTGAGGACTTCCATCCACCGGCGAAGTCCACGGACTCCCGCCGCCCCCCACCTCGCCATCGCCTGAGCATGCCGGGATCACCTCTGTCTCCGCCAGCGGCGCAGCAACACCTGTGGATACGTGGGACTTTAATTCGGATAGGTCGGAGAAGTCCCGTTCGCGCGGCCTCGCCACGACCCTGCGTTCAACTCATAGATCTGACCGTCTGCGCCCGCGACAAGCATCGGCAGTCCCGGTGCGGCGGCAATCGACACCGGGGCCTCCGGGGAGCCAAGGGCCGACACTGAGCCTCTCGCAAGATCGATATCGAAGACTTCCAGCGCTCCCGCCTCAACACTGCCGAGGACCGCGACGGAATCAGCACCCGACCACGCGACGTCGACCACCTCGGTCAGTTTCGACTCAACCCTGATCGGGTCATCGATGCTGATCTCGCCCCCGGGACCGGATCGCACGATTCGCCCGATGAGAAGGGAGGTACGGGCTCCACTCTGAACTACGAGCGCGGCCCTCGTCCCATCGCGCGACGGTGTCGCCGAACGAATGACCGTCTTGCTGGCAAGATTTGTCACCCTGATCCTCGACCGTGTGCCATCCGGTCGAACGAGGCTGAGCCCCTCGTCCGAATCGATGACCCACAGCACCCCTGACCGATCAAAGACCGGGTTGGACAGGCTCGCCCCGGCGACCAGTTCGGTCAGCGGCCGCCCGGATCCGAGCGGCCCGCGCCAAAGGCTGCCCTGGCCATCAATGCCCGCGATGAAGTCAGAGGCCCTCGACACCGCAATGTCAACGAATGACACCTGCCCGTCACCGGCACCACCGGGCACTGGCCGCGTCGTTCCTGCGAACAATCGCGCCACCGAGGACGATCTCGCGACATAGCCGCTGGAACCTGGCGGCACACCTCCCGGGTCAACCCCGGGCCAGGAGTCACGGGGCTGAGGGGATGCGACTCCTGGAACGCTCAGTGGTTGGCCGAGTGAGGTGATGCTCACTGCAGCCACGTCCGGCACCTGACGGAGTGTCCAGATGACTTGTTGCGAAAGGGCCTGGCGCCCGCTATCGCTGATGAGTTGCGCATTCGGGGTCAGATCAACAACCGCGATGCCCGACTCGATCGGCACCGACTCGATCCCTAGTCCGACACCGTCGGGAAATCCGGTGCGAACTGCCGGAAGCAGCCATTCACTGGGCCCTTCGACGAGGTACTTCACAAGGGTCGTTGCTTGGCCTGGGCCGAGGATGGGGACCATTCGAGGATCCGGGACGAGCGTGCTGAAGGTCGGATCAAAGAAGTAGACGGAGAGCGATCGAAATGAGCGATCGACGTCAGCAAGGGAGAGGATGAGACCAGTCGGCGCACGGCTGATTCGCCATTCATCACGCTCTCTCACGAGGGTGAACGTGCTCCTCAGCTCTGTTCCCGGCGCTGAGACGTCATAGTGACCGATGGCCGAGATTCTGCCTGCCTCACTCGCAGAGAGCGTCACCTCTCCACCGAAGGCTGTCACCGTACCAGCGCCCTCGTACACGGCGACTCCATCGGACGGGTCCCAGAGACGATTCGCGCTCGCGGTCAGGTACTGGCGAGCGACCGCGTGATCACTGTCGAATGATGCGGATGCGTCTAGGAAGCCTTGGACGATAGCCGACGGCACCATCCCAGGACTCGGGCCCCGGGCGATGACACGAATGAACTGGTCCTCGCGATTCGTCGAGATCTGATCACCCTGCATGATCGGTCCCGAGGTTGGCACCTGGGCGACGATGGACGACGACATCGTCGCGCACCCAACGAGACAGAGGAGCGGTAGGCCGGTGCTCACAACCTTCAGCCAACTGGGCCGCGGGTGCCTCATTTTCCGGACTCCCCGAACGCATCCCCACCGGGGTCTGGTGTCGACCACCGGCCAGGATCAACTCGTGGCGGCGGGCCACCATTATCGGTCCAGTCAGGCATACCCCACCTGCCCTTCTGCGAGAGTCCCCGCCGGGTAGCGCCTGCGACGGCGGAGATTTCCGCCTCAGCATTCTTGCGTGTCGTTGAGTCATCGTGCTGGTCAGCCGCTGGGCCCCCCGAATCCACGAGGCTCAGCGGTAGTGGAGATTCGCCAATGGGCCCGCGAACCTGGCGCGGCAGGGTGAGTCTGAAGCATGCGCCCCGGCCCGGCTCACCCCAAGCCTCGAGCCAGCCACCGTGGAGGCGGGCATCCTCGAGCGAGATCGAAAGGCCGAGGCCAGTTCCGCCGGTCGTACGCGCCCTCGCCGGGTCTGCGCGCCAGAACCTATTGAATACCAGTGACGACTCCCCAGGGCGCAACCCGACCCCGTAGTCCCGAACTGTCACGGCGACGGCATTCTCGTTGCACCCAACCTCAACATCAACGCCGCGTTCACCTCCATGCTCCACTGCATTGTCGATGAGATTGCGGACGATGCGGTTGATTCGACGGGCATCACCGTTCACCGCGAAGCGCAGGTCAACTTCGGGCAGGGAGGCACTTGCACTGTCGAATTCTGCATCGGAGGTCACGCCAGCATGGAATGCTGTGCGCATCCCCTCAAGATCGTCCAAAAGTCGAATATCGGTCCCCAGTCTGTGCGCAAGGGGGATGGCTCGATCGATGGCCTGACGTACGAGATCGCGAACATCGACGTGATCTGCCTCCAGTACCGCGGCACCAGCATCGAACCTGGAGATCTCCAGAAGGTCGACGAGAAGCGCTTCGAATCTATCCAACTGAGCCTGCAGCAATTCCGCTGCTCTCGCGGTCGGGGCGTCGAATTCAGCGCGATTCTCGAACATCACGTCAGCGGCCATTCGAATGGTCGTGAGCGGCGTTCGCAGTTCGTGGGAAACGTCGGAAACGAAGCGCTGTTGCACCCGGGAGAGGCCCTCGAGTTGCTTGATCTGCCGCTGAAGGCTGGCGGCCATATCGTTGAACGAGGCGGCAAGCCGAGCAAGATCGTCGTCGCCCTTCACCCGGACCCGTTCTGACAGGAATCCGGCCGAGAATCTGCTCGCCGTCTGGGCAGCAGCCCGCACCGGAGCCACCACCTGGCGCGTGACGAACCACGCGACGGCGGCAAGCAGTCCCACGAGTAGAACACCCGTGAGGATGACCGCACTGCGAACGAGGTCGAGGGTATCTTGCTCCTGAGCGAGCGGAAAAAGGTAGTAGAGCTCGTAGGGTCCGACGGTTGGCACCACGAGTGGGGCGCCGACGACCAGCCCGGGTACACCGGGACCATCAAGGAATCGAATCTCCGAGTAGGTCCAAGACTGGCGCTGCGACGAGACCACGGCATCCCTCAGTCCAATCGGAACACTCGAGACAGCAACGAGGTTCGTTCCGCGCTCCGGGGCGTCGGCGGCATCACCCGAGGAGAGGAGCAGCACATCGAACTGTCCGGGGGATCCGGCGCGGGCGGCGAGGGCACTCACCACCGAGTCGACGAGTCGGGAGGCTGATGGAGTCGTGAGGCCGGTATCGGCTGCGTCGAGCAGTCGCTGAGCTTCGCCGAGACCAGCAGCCGCCTCCCCCACCGCGATGCGGTCCTTTGAGCTCAGCAGGCCGGTGGTGACACGGGAGAGGAGTGAGAACCCGAGCACCATCATGACGACCGTTGAGAGCAGGAGCGTCGACGAGGTCACCCGAAGGAGCAGTGATCGCCGCCACAGGCGCCGCACCCATCGAGGGCCCGCGAGTACGGCGTGCATCCAAGGTGTCACTTGAGGAGTTCTCAGGTCGGGCCGGCCTTGTACCCGACGCCCCGAACCGTCAGCACGATTTCCGGTCGCTCTGGATCATGCTCGATCTTCGCCCGGAGGCGCTGGACGTGCACGTTGACGAGCCGGGTGTCGGCGGCATGTCGATAGCCCCAGACCTCCTGCAGGAGCACCTCACGGGTGAACACCTGGCCGGGTTTTCGTGCCAGACAGACGAGGAGGTCGAACTCAAGCGGGGTCAGCGCGAGGACTCTCCCACCCCGCGACACGCTATGTCCGACGACGTCGATTGTGACATTGCCGATCGTCAGCGCCGCGGATGGCGCATCATCATGCCTCCTCACCCGAGCGCGAATCCTTGCCACGAGTTCCTTGGGCTTGAATGGTTTCACGATGTAGTCGTCGGCCCCGGATTCGAGCCCAACGACCACATCGACGGTGTCGCTCTTCGCAGTGAGCATGACGATAGGCACCCCCGATTCCAAACGGATTGCCCGGCAGACGTCGATGCCGCCCATGCCCGGCAGCATGAGATCGAGAAGGATCACATCGGGCTGGGTCTCACGAAATGCTTGGACGGCAGTGGCACCATCTGAGCAAAACACCGGCTCGAACCCCTCGCCGCGCAGCACGATGCCGAGCATCTCAGCGAGGGCGAGGTCGTCATCGACGACGAGGACCCGGCCACGGGTCACCATGCCTGAGGAGACGCTCATAGTCTTATGTTGTCACCCTGGGAGGCCAAGCATGACGAATATGGCTCCGGGAGCGTTATTGACAGCGTGAGCGACGATCGACACCCCAAGGGACCCACTGCGGGCTCGAGCCACGCCAAGGACAAGGCCGATCGCAATGAGGACCCCGAGTCGAACCGGCTCGAAGTGAAACAGGGCGAACGCCACAGCCGTGATGACAACGGTGAGCGCAGGACGCACGCCACGCTTGCGCAACCCGGCAAAGAGGAGCCCTCGAAAGGCCAACTCCTCAGCAATTGGGGCTCCGACCATAAGCATCAGCCCGAAGCCAATAAGTGCGAGGCGGTTACTCTCCGCCACGATAGATCGGGCGACCTCACCTGCGGCGGAGTCAAATTCACCGAAGATGGCCGTGCTGATGAGGGTGAGCACCGCGGCGAGCACCAGTGCGATGACTCCGGTCACAACACCCCAGCCCAACTCATCCCAAGTGAGACGCAGACCCAGATCAATGCGAGGACCATTTCCCCGCCACTTGGTGGTGAGCATCGGCCAGCCGGCCAAGCCCACCCACCCAGCGAGTCCACCAGCGATGACGGTGACCCCCGCCGACGCGCCTATGGCCTCAAGCAGGCCGCCCACGACAAGTGCAAGGACCACGGTGAGTCCAAGGGTGATGAACACATCACCGAGGCCCCAACGTGGCCGCCGGAGCGTGCGGCCATCTGCCAGGGCCTCGGTGACAGTGATCGGGCAGCCCTCGTAATCCGCAGGCATATCCATGCCTAGACGGTACCTCCAGGGTCTGCCATTCGCTCCTCGCTCCGCCTTGAGCACCAAGTGACCACCGTCGAAAGAGAGGGCCACCCCCGAAGGAGTGGCCCTCTCTCACGATCTGAGCGTGCGTGAATTAGTAGCGGTACAACTCAGGCTTGTACGGACCGGCAACGTCGACACCGAGGTACTCGGCCTGCTTCTTGTCGAGCTCGGTCAGGCGGACTCCCAACGCATCGATGTGGAGACGCGCAACCTTCTCATCGAGGAACTTGGGCAGCACGTAGACGCCCAAGGGGTACTCATCGATCTTCGTGAAGAGCTCAATCTGGGCGAGAACCTGATTGGTGAATGACGCCGACATCACGAAGGACGGATGCCCGGTGGCATTGCCGAGGTTCAGCAGGCGGCCTTCCGACAGCATGATAATTGACTTGCCGTTCGCGAAGGTCCATTCGTCAACCTGCGGCTTGATCGTCTTGCGAACGACACCCGGGGTTGCCGCGAGGCCCGCGATGTCGATCTCATTGTCGAAGTGTCCGATGTTGCCGACTATCGCTTGGTGCTTCATCTTCGACATCTGCTCCGCCGTGATGACGTCGTAGCAGCCGGTTGCCGTGATGAAGATGTCAGCGACGTCAAGCACATCGTCCAGAAGCGCGACCTGATAGCCGTCCATCGCCGCCTGAAGTGCGCAGATCGGATCGATCTCGGTGACGATGACGCGTGCGCCCTGACCTCGCAGCGAGTCTGCAGAGCCCTTGCCGACATCGCCGAAGCCACAGACGACGGCAACCTTGCCGCCGATCATGACGTCGGTCGCCCGATTGATACCGTCGATGAGGGAGTGGCGGCAGCCGTACTTATTGTCGAACTTGCTCTTTGTGACCGAGTCATTGACGTTGATCGCTGGGAACATGAGGCTTCCCTCGCGCAACATCTCGTAGAGGCGATGAACTCCGGTCGTCGTCTCCTCCGTGACGCCAATGATGCCCGCGCCGATCTTCGTCCAACGGGTCGCATCCTCGGTGAGGGTGCGTCGCAGCGTCTCAAGGACAACCGCGTACTCCTCGGAGGTCGACTCATCAGCGGTCGGGACCACGCCGGCAGCCTCGAACTCGGTGCCCTTGTGCACGAGCATCGTGGCATCGCCACCGTCGTCAAGAATCATGTTCGGACCCTTGCCATCCGGCCACATCAGGATCTGCTCGGTGCACCACCAGTACTCGGTCAGGCTCTCGCCCTTCCAAGCGAACACCGGCACGCCATTCGGTGCATCCACGGTGCCATCGCGGCCGACGACCACTGCCGCGGCGGAGTGGTCCTGGGTCGAGAAGATGTTGCAGGAGGCCCAGCGAACATCAGCACCGAGATCGACAAGCGTCTCGATGAGGACCGCTGTCTGGACGGTCATGTGGAGCGAACCGGTGATGCGAGCACCAGTGAGCGGCTTGCTGGTGCCAAACTCGGAACGCATGGACATGAGGCCGGGCATCTCATGCTCGGCAAGACGGATCTCATCGCGGCCGAACTCAGCCAGAGTAAGGTCGGCGACCTTGAAGTCGGGCGTGCCATCGGACTTGAACACAGTCATTCGAAACTCCTCGTGAATAGGTCTGTTCCTAGGTTTGTATCGGGAAGTGGGCAGACGTCACGAGGCTTCGATGGTCCGCAGCGATGTACATACTGCCAGAGGTTGTGAAAATGCGCACCTCCGCCGGACCGGCAGGGGCGTGCGGCGACCTACAGTGCCGCGCCGCGATCGATATCTGGCTCAAGGAAGATGTAACGAGCCGACGGGACGGCTGCCCGAAGAGCTGCCTCTGCCGCATCAATGTCGGCGGCAATCTGCAGGCCGGTATCGCTGTGTGCGACCGCGATCTTGGCGGCGACGAGCAGCTCATCCGGGCCAACGTGCAGTGTTTTCAGATGAATGACTCGCAGGACCCCATCACTTGCCTCAAGTGCCGCCCAAATAGCGTCGACCTCCTCTGGGAGGGCCGCTTCCCCGACCAGCATGGCTGCCATCTCCATTGCCAAGAACACCGCAATAACCACGAGCAGGGCACCAACTGCCATGGCACCAACGCCATCCCACACGCCGTTGCCGGTGACGACCGCGAGGGAAACGCCACACAGGGCGAAGAACAGGCCAACGAGGGCTCCTGCATCCTCGAGCAGGATCACCGGGAGTTCTGGCTGTCGTGACTCCTTCAAGAATCTTGCAAAACTGCGGTGACCCTTCGCCTTTCGTGCCTCATGCAGGGCAGTTCGAAAGGAAAAGAACTCCATGACGATCGCGATACCGAGCACGAGGAAGGCGATCCAGGCGTCCTTGACTTCATCGGGGTGCTGAATCTTGTGCAGCCCCTCGTACAAGGAGAAGAGCCCACCTACCAGGAACAGGACGACGGCAACGATGAAGCCGTAGATGAACCTGCGGCGTCCGTACCCGAAATTGTGAGAAACATCGGCGACCTGCTTGGAGCGCTTATTGCCGATCAGCAGCAGGACCTGATTGCCGGAATCGGCGACCGAGTGAATGGCCTCGGTGAGCAACGATGAAGAACCAGTGAACGCAAACGCGATGAACTTGCTGATCGCGATCCCGATATTGGCGAGAAGTGCAGCGAACACCGCACGCATGCCACCTTCAGTACTCACAACAACACATCCATTCTCACCGCTTCAGCCCCCTGCCACCAACGCAACGAGGCCCGGGGCGGCCACCCTAGCCGCCGAGTCATCGTGCGGGAGGATCGCGGCCGTACCCGGATTCAGCACGACAGATCCGGTGTCAGTCGTGATGGTCGCCGCCCCCTCGATGGCAAGGCACAGTCGAAAGCGACCCTGTCGCAGGATGCTCAGAGCAGTCTGCTCTTGCATCCCGGTCAGCCCACGTGCAAGGAGTGCCTCAAACGGCGCCCCCGTTGGTGCAATGACCTCACCGACGCGACGTCGCAACACCTGAGGCGAGGCTCCTAGGTCCAGGGCCTCGATCGCTTCCTCGATGAATATCGGCTTGGGCGTGAGGCCTAGCCGTAGGACATTGTCCGATGTCGTCATGACCTCTAGACCAAGGCCCCTGATGTAGCTGTGGGGCACGCCAGCAGGCACGTAGGCGGCCGATCCGACTTCGAGTCTCACATGCGCAAGTAGCGCAGTGAGGAGGGCCCCTTTGTCTCCGGGGTATGTCGAGGCGACGGTCTCGTAGGCCGCGCATTCGATGGCGGGCAACCCTGCCTCCCTCGAGGCCCCGGGCAGCAGTGCCACCGCCTCCTGCAGGCCTTCGGCGGCCAAGAGTGCGCGAATCGCCGCAATGCGGTCACCGGTTGCGAGAAGTTCCGCCCCCTCGGCCGCGCTCGGAATGCGTGAGAGTAAGGCCACCGCCTCAACATTGGGACGCCATCCGATGAAGGCCTCGAACGCCTCGAGCGCAACGATAAGTTCGGTCTTCTCGTTGCCGTCCGCGAGGATCTGGGGCCCCCCATTTGCCTGTTGGTCGCTCCAGCGGCGGCGGGCGAGATCAGCCCCCGGATGGACCTGCACTGAAAGCGGCTGGGCCGCAGCGAGCAACTTCACGAGAAGGGGAATTCCTTGGTCGTTGAACAAGTCGGCAAGGGTGGTCCCGGCCGTCAGTCCCGCTGGAAACACGACCGGCGAAGGTGCAGACGGATGCGCGCCAAACCACAACTCGGCCTGCGGGCGTGCGGTCGAACCTCCGCACCACGTCGCTAGGCCATCGACGATGCCCCAGCCGTAGTCCTTCACTACTCCACTCACGACCGTAACCATGTGCTAGCCCTTGCGCGCCTCGTCGAGCAGCATCACCGGGATGCCGTCACGGATCGGGAACCTCAGCCCGCACACCGTGCAGACGATCTCGCCTAGGTCTATGTCGAGGGTGACGTCGCCGTGAGCGGGGCAAGGGCAGGCAAGGAGATCCCATAGCGCCGGGTCGATGACGACCGATTGATCGAGTGCCGCCGCGCCCTCGTTGCTCCCATTGAGCCCGGGGTCGGTCATCCTTCCTCCCGCATCAGGGCGAGGACGCCGTCACGAATCTCCGCCATGGTGTCCGGGTCGGACGCCTCCGCATTCAGGCGAAGTAGCGGCTCGGTATTACTCGGACGAACATTGAACCACCAGGTGTCGGCCGTGAATGTCAACCCGTCGAGATCATCAATGCTCACGCCGTCACGACTGCCGTACGCCTCTCGAATCTTGGCCGTCGCCTTCGCCTGGTCTGTCACCTTTGTGTTGATCTCACCGCTCGACGCATAGCGATCAAATGCCTTGAGCAAGCTCGAAAGTGGTGTTCCTGCTGGGGTTTCACCGAGCGCAGCGATCGTGTGTAGCGCCGCGAGCATCCCGGAATCCGCACGCCAGAAGTCCCTGAAGTAAAAGTGACCTGAGTGCTCGCCCCCGAACACAGCGTCGGTCTCGGCCATCGTCGCCTTGATGAACGAATGACCAACTCGAGTACGCACCGGCACGCCACCGTGCTCGAGCACGACCTCCGGCACCGCCTTGGAAGTGATGAGATTGTGAATGATGGTTGACCCCGGGTGCTTCGCGAGTTCGCGCGTGGCAATGAGCGCAGTCAGGGTCGAGGGGCTCACCGCCTCGCCGCGCTCGTCGATGACGAAGCACCGATCGGCATCCCCATCGAAGGCGAGGCCTAGATCTGCCCCGGTCTCGCGCACCCGTGCCTGAAGGTCAACCAAGTTCGCCGGCTCGATTGGATTGGCTTCGTGATTGGGGAAGGAGCCATCGAGTTCAAAGTACATCTCGATGATGTCAAGCGGCAGCGCGGGGAGTCCGGCAGCCTCGCCGAGCACTGCTGGAACCGTGTATCCACCCATACCGTTACCGGCATCGATGACGACCTTGAGACGGCGAATGCCAGAGACGTCGACGAGCGAGCGCAGGAAAGCCGAGTAATCCCTGAGCATGTCCTGCTCCCGAACCTCCCCGACGGGCCGGTTCGCCGGCACAGGCACCGGGCCCGCTTCAATCAGCTCGCGGATCTCGCGCAGTCCGGTGTCCTGCCCAACGGGTGCCGCACCCGGGCGACACAACTTGATGCCGTTGTACTGGGCCGGGTTGTGGCTCGCCGTGAACATTGCCCCGGGGATGTTCAAGTTCCCGGAGGCGAAGTACAAGCCATCGGTGCTGGCGAGGCCGATAAGGATGACATCGCATCCCTGCTCGCGAACCCCCTCGGAGAACGCAGCCACGAGATCAGGTCCCGACGGGCGCATGTCGTGGCCGATGACGACGACGCCGGGCCCGCCGTCTTCCGTAGCAATCCCAAGTACCCGGACGAATGCCGCGCCCACCTCATGAGCAAGATCGGCGTCGAGTTGATCTGGGACTATCCCGCGGACGTCGTAGGCCTTGATGATGTCATCGAGTGTTCTCACGTGCATAACCTACCGAGCGACGTCGCTGTCACTACTCTCAAGAACCCGTAGGTGGCCTCTCCTCGCCACTTCGACGGACCCACTAGGGAGGCTTTGCCGC
Source organism: Bifidobacterium breve (assembly GCA_945901095.1). GTDB lineage: Bacteria > Actinomycetota > Actinomycetes > S36-B12 > S36-B12 > WLND01. Next base: position 8,776 of record CAMDKQ010000017.1, on the reverse strand, counting down.
CCCTCCTGCTCCGGGGAGTACCTCGGACGAGCTGCCTCTCGGACCGCATCGGCAAGCGCTGCCAGATCATCGCTTGTCGGCTTCAGCGCATCGGGATTCGGACTGATTCGCACGATCTCCCAGCCCCGAGGAGCCGTCATCCGCATGCTGTGCATGTCGCAGAGGTCGTAGCAGTGGGGTTCGGCTGCGGTCGCCAGTGGCCCGACCACCGCAGTTGAGTCGGCATAGACGTACGTGAGCGTCGACACGGCGACCCCTTGACATGAGGGCTTGGAGCAACGTCGGCGAGACATAGATGGCACGGTAACGCTCCGAGGGCATCCGAGCACGCGGACTCGCCGGGAGACCATCGCTCGGCGGGAACACGCACCCCTGGACTACCTGATGGTCAGGCCGAGATCTTGCTCCGCCACCGGAACAGTGACCTTGTCACGCAGCGGCAACCACGGGTAACCGGTCACGAGGTCGCCGTACTCGGAAACTTCACGAACTCGATGGGCGACGAGAACCGGACCGGACCCGTCAGTCGGCGTGACGATTGCCGTGAACCAATCGATGTCAGCAGGGGGCTCCATTGCCAGCCACTGGACGTAGCCTGCTGGGATCTTCACCCGCCGTGGTTTCGTCGGAGTTGAGACCTTTTCACCCGCGCGATACGGGAGGAGGGTGACATCCACCACCGCATCCTGCGTGGGTGCCGTGATCATCAGGTTGACGGTTGTGGCCACACGCACCGGCAGGCCGCTCACTGCGCTCGTGTCAGCGTAAGGCTGCGTTCCGGCACTGTAGGTCGTGTCCTGCTGCGCCTTGTTTCCACCAATGAACTGTCGAACCCCTGCCACAATCGGCGTATCCGATGTGAGTTCAAGGGTCACCGGTTGCTGCTCAGTGACGAGCGACATGTCGATGCTCGCGACCGTGCCCGCGGCCACGCGGATTGAGTCGCGATCGGCTGGCGCAAATGCTCCTGCGGCAGAAAGGATGCGCACCTTGACATTCGCGTCGTCGTCGCCCGGAGCCACGACCGACAGCACCCGAGGGCCATTGCCGGGCAGGACCCCCGGCACGTACACCGTCGTTGCCGGCATCGCCGCAGATGGGATCCAGTCTGTGCCGATCGACTGCAGGCCCGACATCTGGTCATCGTCAACCGTGGCGCCGATGCGTCCAGTTCTCACGACGACGTGCACAGCGGTCGCCTTAGTTCCCGGCACGAGAGCATCAAGTCTCACGACGAGGCGACGCTCCCCCTTCACGACGAGGCCTCGCCCTGCCGGCGCCTCGATAATGCCGTCAGGCCCGTGAATAATGATGTCCACCACCGCCGAGTTCTCATCGGGGTTGACGAGAACCACCCGTGTCTGGCGTCCAGCAATGGCGCCTCCGCCCACGAACCAGAACTCCGTTGCAGCCGGACCGCAGGCAGTGCTCGCCATGCCCCTGCCCTGCCCGCGCGGATCACGGCTCCATTGGTCTGCAATGAGGCCGGGTGCGAGGGATCCGACGCCACGCACCGAGATGGGCGGCAATGTACGGCCGAACGCCGCAATCTCTGCCTGTCCCCCCGGGCCTGCGATCTCGGCACTCTCGGACTTTTTTCCGAGGAGCGTTTCGATCGCTGCGCTTCCCGACGGCCCATCTTGGCCAACCTGACCTGGAACAACTGCTGCAGTCACCCGCACCCCGAGTTCGGCACCCGCACCCGGCTCCGGGCAGAGCAGCACGGTCGATCCGATCGGGACGACACTCTCCCCTTCAACGAGTTGCACCGGGATCTCGCGCTTCGCCAGAAGCCCACCTCCGACGATCGCAGCCGTCACGACTCCGACCAGCAAAATTCCCCTGAGGGACACCGCTGACTTCACGTCGTCTCCTCCCCCTGGGTTGCTACCGAGGGCTCTGCTACCGACTCCGGTTCAAGCGGTACCTCCGGTGCAAGAGATACCTCCGGATCAAGGGACTCATCCCGCTCAGACTGCCTCGACTGATCATCTCCCGATGGACCAGCCACGATGAATGCCGAACTCGATGCCCCTGTGCCCGACGCGTTCACAGTCGCCATATTGCCAGCCGCGATGCTGCCGCTGCCGACGGCATCCTCGGTATCGAAATCAGTTCGCTTACGCGCGGGCAGTGCCAAGATGATGAGAATCACGAGGACACCAAGCTGGATCCACAACCACCTCGACCTGTTCGAGTGGTCGAATTCGACCAACACCTGAGGGCTCCCCTCCGGTGCAAGGAACGCCTGCGACCATCCCGACGCGCCCTCAACCGTGACTTCCGGCAAGCCCGTGACCACCTGGGTTGCGGGATCGGTCCAGACGGCGCGCCATCTGCTATCCGGAACCGCTCCCACGACAATGGCTCGCGGACCGGAGCCTTCAGGCAGCGGTTGGTCGAGGTACGGCGACCTAGTGGGGTCAGCGCCATCGGCCACCCCGATCGACAACTGTTCCACCCCGGCGATGATCCGCGCACGCGAGGTTGTTCCCGAGACGCGCCAAAGCACCTCTCCATCGGCACTCGACAGGCGGCGAAGGCCCGGCTCCCCGTCAAGGACGGGGATGAGGTCTGCCGAGGTGCCCGCGGCGAGAAGTACATACCGAACGCCGTAGGCCGAGAGTCCGACCACCTCATCCCCGCCGCGTCCCGAGGCGAGGTCAGCGACGAGGGCGTCAATGGGAACCCACACCGCCGCAGGTGGTGCAACGTCAGCGTCGCCGAGCCTAGGACCCGCGCCGTCAATGAGGCTGTAGCGCACCCGACCTGCCGAATCCTGCCGGACGACCAAGGTGCGCGGGGCCTGAGGGCTCACGGCATCGGCGGCCACGAATGCAGGAACCGCATTTATTGGCGCCTTGCGCAATTCACCGGTTGCGACCGGCGCCCACAGCACAGCGGATGCTGCCGGCGCAGCGATTGCGAGCATCGCAACGAGGAAGCCGATCGGCTGCAGGAGATTGAAATCGGCTCGTGTCACCCGAGCACGCAGCCCATCAGCTGCGTAAGCCGCCGCGCCAATCATTGACAGGCCGAGGAGCAGCGTCGCTGGACCAGGCCATGGCCTCAGCGCCACGGAAGAGTCAGGCGGGGTCACGAGCACGACCGTCTGGAGGACCCCAAGAATAAGCGCAAGAAGTCCGGTGACCCAGGCCACGGCCACAGCGCCAATTCGGTCGCGCCGCATGAATGCCAGGAGCCCGGCGAGGAGCAGCCCGACACTGAGCAGGACTGGCGTCATTCCCGGGCCACCGGGGTGAAGCAGCAGGACGTCGACGGCGGTGACCTCGCTGTCCGAGAGGCCTCGCGAGGTCACGCCGGGTTCAAACAGGAACAGGCTGGGGTGAAGGAAGAGTTCGGCAGACCACGGCCACAGCAGCAGGACCGGTGTCAATACGGCAAACCAGACTCGTCGAATCATCCACGATGCGGCGCGGCCGTATCTGACGAGGCCCATGACTGTCGCGCCGATCGCGAGGATCAGGGCGATCGCCCACATTGCCGGCACGCAGGCTGTGAGCGCTGCGAGCAGGAGCGCGGTGCCTGCCGCTCGACGGAAGGTGCCCTGTGGCAGCGAGATGCGTGCACAGGAGCGCACGACGAACGGCAGGAGGATTGCCGCCATCGTGGTGCCGATTCGACCGGACGATACGGCGCCGGTCATTGCCGGGAGCAGCGCGTAGGCGACTGCAGCCCACACCCGAATCGCCGTGCTCGCAACGACACCACGCAGGGTGAAGTAGACGGCCCAGCCTGCAATCGGAATGGCGAGCAGCAGCAGGACATTGACGGCAAGCCAGGCCTTGCCAAGGAGAAGGACGGCAAGCGGATAGATGACCATGAGGTAAGGGGCGGACGGAACGGCGGAGCCCGGCCCGACGTCGTGCCAAGCCTGTGCATAGCGATCCCACAGGTCAGTCGCACCCCCGGGACTCGGGAGAAGTGCACCACCCTGGAGGCTCCCGTCGCCCCACCACACGCCCCAAAGCGCCACGAACGCAAAGATGCCAAGCATTGCCACGATCACCGTTGACGGGCGCAGGAGCATCCGCCTGATCCACCGGGCACTCTGATCGGAGAGATACGCTGCGTCGTCATCAATGGGCCCAGAGTCGAGGGCAGAGCTCTCGGGGCCGGTCGAGGAACCCGAGGTCGTGATGATGCCCGCGACAGCCTCAAGACCTTGACGCAACTGCCAGGCCAGTTGTGGTCGCAGGTGCCGGACAATTGAGGCCGGCTCCGTTGCGGTGGCCTTCACTAGTCGGCGGGAACTGTACAAGCTCCACGGATGGATTGCGACGATGAACATGGCAATGATCTCGTCTCGGGCTGCCCGCAGATCCTTGCCGAGGAGATAGGCGACGGAACGCAGCGCACTACCGAAGAGGAGCCGCAGGGCCACGAATGGAACGGCGAAGAATGCGCAGTGCGCAAGGAGCACGTGCACGGAGGCCGCTCGCTCAGCTCGATGCGGACGTGCGGCGAAATCGGTGGAGCGCGATCCGTGGGTCGCGGCCTCGCGATGATGCACGACCGCGTCGGTCGCGATGAGCACCCTCGCCCCGGCACGTTGTGCGCGCCAGCAGAAGTCGAGATCATCACGGAAGAGCTTCAGTTGGGGGTCGAATCCGCCGAGGAGGTCCCAGATCTCCCTTCGGACGAGCATGCCTGCCGAGCTCACTGAAAGGACATCACGAACTCCGTCGTGCTGACCCTGATCGTGTTCGCCACGTTCGAGTCCGGTCAACCGACGTCCCGAGTTTGAGATGCTCACACCGGCCTCGAGGAGCAGCCTTCGGTCGTGCCAGCCGAGGATCTTTGGACCAAGCACGGACGCACTCGGGTGCTCATCAGCAGTCTTGAGAAGGGCGGCTAGACAGGTGGGGTCCGGGGCACTGTCATCATGGAGGAGCCAGACCCACTGGGTGAACTGGCCCGAAGATTCTTCGCTGTCCGGCGCCTCAACGCGTCCGACGCTCTCAAGACCCCTCCGGACTGCCCGGCCAAAGCCCTGTTTCGCGGGGACGGTGACCACTCGTTCGACGCCGAATGACGCCCGAAGGAGCGTGGGGCTGTGGTCCGAAGAATCAGTATCGACCGCAACGGCAGCGTCTGGGGGACGCGACTGATTGGCCAGACCAGTGAGGACGGATGGGAGCCACGCTGCGCCATCATGGGTGACGAGGACGACGGTGACGTGGTGTTGGCGGCGCGGGAGAGCCTCAGCAACCTCAAGACCCTCTGCGGGCAGGGCGAACCATTCGGTCGGGCGCTCGTCGGGACTGGTTTCGCCGGATTCAACGAACGCATCAAGGTCGCCACTCGCCGCTCGAAATGCGGCCTTGTCCTCAGCCGTGAACAACAGCGCTGAAGTGGATTCCAGCCATTCCTCATGTTCTTCATTGTTTCTGTCGGGCACCGCCCTACCTTACGATGCTCCGCTTAACGGTGTGATCCAACTAGACGGCTTGCTTCTTCAGTCGGCGGCGCTCACGCTCAGACAGGCCGCCCCAAATGCCAAATCGCTCGTCCTGCTCCATGGCGTACTCAAGGCATTCCACTCGAACTTCGCAGGACTGGCACACGCGCTTCGCGTCGCGGGTGCTGCCGCCCTTCTCCGGGAAGAACGCCTCGGGATCAGTCTGCGCACACAGGGCACGCTCCTGCCATGATGTCGGTAAGACGTCGAACAATGGAAGCAGAACACTGTCCGCCTCCTGGCTTTCAGCCACGAGTTCCTCCTCGACCCTTGGACGCACCGCTATTGCCCCTGCACCGTATTACAGACGTGTCATTCCACCACGTCAAGCCAGATTCCGACAAATCCGGCTTTTTTCAGAAAAATTCTCGAGATTTTGTCAATTTCACGCTGTTTCGGGTAATTCTGGCAGTTCGGACCGAGCAATGCGCACTCGACCAAACACCGCTCGCTGAACGATGAAAGGATGACCTCCATGAGGATCACCGCACTTGCCGGCGGGATCGGTGGTGCGCGATTCTTACGCGGCGTACTTGCGGCCAAGCCCGATGCCGAGGTCACCGTCATCGGGAATACCGGTGACGATATCTGGGTGCACGGCCTACGGGTCTGCCCTGATCTCGACACCGTCATGTACACCCTCGGCGGCGGTATCAGCGCCGAGCGTGGCTGGGGTCGCGAGGGCGAGACGTTCACGGTGAAGGACGAGCTTGCTGACTACGGCGTCGAGCCCACTTGGTTCGGCCTTGGAGACAAGGACATCGCAACCCACCTCGTTCGCACCCAGTCCATGCAGGCAGGGTTCACGCTCACCGACATCACAGCCGCGCTGTGCGCGCGCTGGCAGCCCGGCGTCCGGTTAATCCCCATGACCGATGACCGAGCCGAGACCAATGTCATTGTCGACGACCCTGACGGCGCCGCAGACTCGGCCGGACGCCCACTTCAGATTGCCATCCACTTTCAGGAATGGTGGATCAGGTACCGAGCGCACATTCTGGCACACGGCTTCGTCCTCGTAGGGGTCGACAAGGCTCGTCCTGCTCCCGGGGTGATCGAGGCAATCGAGCAGGCCGACGTCGTGCTGCTCCCGCCGAGCAATCCTGTCGTGTCGATCGGCACAATCCTGCAGATTCCCGGTATTTCCGACGCCCTGCGAACCACGAAAGCCCCCGTGATCGGCGTGTCCCCCATCGTCGGCGGCGCGCCGGTACGAGGGATGGCCGATGCCTGCCTGAAGGCCGTCGGACTCGAAACGACGGCACTGGCGGTCGCCGGTCACTACGGGGCCAGGTCTCACGTCGGCGGTCTCATCGACGGCTGGCTCATCGACACCACCGATGCTGCGAGTGTCGCGGCCATTGAATCCCTCGGTATTCGTTGCCGGGCCGTGCCACTCCTCATGACCGACCTCGACGCCACTCGGGCGATGGCTATCCAAGCCCTGTCACTCGCCGATCTCACGTGATGGGCGAGGCAGCGCTTCAGGTCGTCTGCATCCCCGGCTTACCGGTGATCAAGGAAGACGACGACCTAGCGCAACTCATCGTCGATGGCGCGGTGAGCATCACCTGGCCCGATGGGAGCACCGGTGTCGCTGATGGCGATATCTTCGTGGTGACGAGCAAGATCGTGTCGAAGTCCGAGGGGCGCGTCGTCGCCGCTACCTCCCGCGACGAACTCATCGACTCGGAGTCAGTGCGCACCTTGGCAACCAAGGTGACCGAGAAGAACACGACGAGGATCGTGGAGACTGCCCACGGCCTCGTTATGGCAGCGGCCGGTATCGACGCGAGCAATGTCGATGCTGGCTTCGTCGTCCTTTTGCCCCTCGACCCCGATGCGTCGGCTTCCGTGCTTCGAACGGCAATTGAGCATCGACTCGGCGTTCGCATCGCCGTCATCATCACCGACACGATGGGTCGAGCTTGGCGAAATGGACTGACAGACAACGCGATCGGAGTGGCCGGCCTCGATGCTCTCGATGACCACACCGGCCGCCAGGACGCCCACGGCCGCACCCTTGAGATGACCGTCGTCGCCACGGCCGATGAGATAGCGAGTGCCGCAGACCTAGTGAAGGGCAAATCCAGGAGCATGCCCGTGGCGATTGTTCGCGGCCTGTCAAGTGTCGTTACTGACACAGACGGTCCCGGCGCTCGGTCGCTTGTTCGCCCGCGTGCCGAGGATCTCTTCTGGCTGGGGACGAACGAAGCGATTGCAGAGGGACGTCGTAGTGCGCCCGCGCACCGGCGCACCGTTCGCGCCTTCACAGACGCCGAGGTGGACGAGGCGGTCATCAGCGCCGCGCTCTCGGCCGCCTCGACCGCGCCCGCACCGCACCACTCCACACCTTGGCGATTCATTGTCCTGCGCGACGAACCGGAGCGGGCCACCCTCCTCGATGCAATGCGCGATCGCTGGGCTCACGACCTTCGACAGATCTCCGGAATGGATGACGCCGCGGTCCAGCGCCGGCTGGCCCGCGGAGATGTCCTTCGTCGCGCCCCCGTCATCGTCCTGCCGTTCATCGACCTCTCAGCCAGCGCACACGCCTATCCCGACCCACTTCGGACCGCAGCCGAGCGCGACCTGTTCCTGGTCTCCGGTGGCGCGGCCGTCCAGAACCTCATGATCAGCCTCTCAGCCAACGGACTGGGCACCGGGTGGATCTCGTCGACGATGTTCTGTGCCGATGTCGTACGACAGGTCCTCTCCCTCCCGGACAGCTTCGAGCCGCTGGGCGCAGTAGCTGTCGGCTGGCCCGCACAATCCCCGAGTCCCCGCAAACCGGTCGAGCTCAGCCTGCTACGACTTGGGCCCGGGAGGTAACGGCGGGCCCGGCGGCTCGCGGCGCCTCAGGTCTTCGACGTAGGCCTTCCACGCGTCTAATCCCGGGTCTGCTGCTGCAGGTTGCTGCTCCGGCACGGCTGGCGCAGCCTCATTCGTTTCGTCATCCACTTCGGCACTCAACCGAGCCACCCGCTCACGCCAGCGCTTGGTCAGGCCCTTCGTGACGCTGCCCTCAGTTCGGTATCGATGCCAGATCCAGATGGTAAACAGGCCGATGAGCGGCCATTCGAACATGTACGCCCACGCCCGCCAGACACCCTCAGACGCCCGCCGAACCTCAATGATCGTGAACACGGTGCACAGGGAGAGGACAAGGACGAGGGGGATGTGCAGTTGCCAAACATCCCGCCATCCACCGCGAACGCGTCGTGGCTCCGGCGACTCGGGGCCTGGCGTGCTGTCGCCGCTCATGGCACCAACGTACGTGATGACGAAACCCCG
>CAMDKQ010000016.1 GCA_945901095.1 Bifidobacterium breve | reverse complement strand
GCAACCAGGCAAAGTGATTTGTCATGCCGCCACGCTCGCAGGAGCATTCCGATGCTGGTCGTGGAGCCCGGTAGGAGCCGAATGCAGAACGCCGACCGGGCAGTCATCGAGTTCATAACTGCGCGGTCGGCGAACTATCCAGTAGCGGGGACAGGATTTGAACCTGTGACCTCTGGGTTATGAGCCCAGCGAGCTACCGAGCTGCTCCACCCCGCGTTGCCTTCTTGCTGTGCCAACAATACGTTGCCCACCCGGAATGACCAAATCGTGGGGATCAGCTTTCGACCATCGATGGGCGGCGTAACCGAACATGGCTACGCCGCCGCACCGCTTTCAGTGGCCGCCGATGGCTCAGGAATAGGCAGCGCCGTCCCTGTCAGCGCAGCCTCAGCAGCCGCAGCCCTCTGCAGGGCGGCTGCAAGCTGCTTTTGGGCGACGTCATAGGCGGTGAAGTCGCCGGTCGTGAGCGCAAGCCGTCCGGCCTCGTACGCCGCCTGAGCCTGCGCGATCGCGATTGAGAGTTCAATCGCAGGGTCAGCTGACGTCTCAGGAACTATCGGCGCCGGGGTTGGGGTCGGCGTGATGCCCTCATTGGCCTCATCGGGAATGGGCTCGGGCGTTGCGATCGGCGATGACCCGAGGACCTTCGCAAGTGCGACAGTCAGCGAATCCTCCAGCGCCACATTGGACCCGTATCCGACGAGCACCTTGCGAAGCAGCGGGTAGCCATCGGTCGTCGCGCGCAGGAACACCGGCTCGACATAGAGCAGGCCACCATTGAATGGAAGCGACAGCAGGTTGCCGAGATCGACCTCTGAGCCACCGCGGCGCAGCAGGCTCAACTGCGAGCTCACGAGCGGATCAGACTCGAAATTATTCTGGACCTGCTGAGGGCCGGGGATCGTTGTGTTACTCGGCAATTGCAGCACCCGAATCTTGCCGTAGTCCGCTCCCGGCGCCGAGTCAACGGCCATGAACGCGGCAAGGGTTTGCCGTCGCTGGGGGGCGAAGGTCGTCGTGAGTGAGAAGGCTGGCTTGATCTGGCCGGGCATCTGGAGGGTGAGGTAGTAGGGGGGCTGGAACACCTGAACCGGGGAAACCGTCGGATCGAAGGGAACAATCCACACATCGGTGCCGTTATAGAAGGTCGCTGGATCCGTGACGTGGTAGCGGCTGAGGACCACGCGCTGCACCTTGAAGATGTCCTGCGGGTAGCGAACATGCGCCATGAGGTCATCGGACATTTCACTCGTCGACACCACGACCCCGGGGAAGGCCTTCATCCAGGTCTGGAGCACCGGATCTGTGGGATCCCAAGCGTACAGCGTGACGCTTCCGTCGTAGGCGTCGACAACTGCTTTCACGGCGTTGCGCATGTAGTTGAGCTGGTCCTGCGGGAGCAGTCCTCCGGGGAGGGTCCTCGTCGTCGTCGCATCGCTCGTCGCGTCCGACAGCGACACCCGACTCGAGTAGGGATAGTCGTTGGACGTCGTATAGGCGTCAACGATCCACTTGATGCGACCATCGACGACGACGGGATACGGATCCTGATCGAGTGTAAGCCATGGAGCAACCTTCTCGACGCGGGTGAGCGGGTCGCGATCCCACAGGATGCGCGACTCAGGATTCACGAGATCAGAGAGGAGGATGTTCGTGTCCTGGAACTTCGTCGCGAACAGCAGGCGGTTGAGCGCCGAACCGATGCTCACTCCGCCGGTGCCCTGATACGTATTCGTCTTTTGGCCCGTTGGGCTCGCGTCATCGGGGTAGTCGAGTTCGACGGGTGTCGAGCCCTTTGGCGCCCCGACGATGCTGTAGACCGGAGAGAGTTCGCCGAAGTAGACGCGTGGTTCAACGACGTCGAGCGCGCCAGTCGGCGGGATATCGCTCTCGAAGAAGTCGGGCTGTCCATTGGTGAGCGCGGTGTTGTCGTAGGCCGAGACGAATCCGTAGCCGTGGGTGAAGACCGCGCGGTCGTTGGTCCAGTTCCGCTGGCCCTCCGAGATGCCGGCGAGATTGATCTCGCGCACTGCGACAACGGCGCCTCGCTGCTCGCCATTGACCTGGTATCGGTCGACGTCGAGCCTGTTATTGAACGAGTAGTAGCCACGGATCTGCTGAAGTTGGTTATAGGTGGGCGAGACGACCGCCGGATCGAGGAGTCGAATATTCGAGAGCGTTCCCTGGCTCGCGGCGAGAACCTCCTTTGACGGCGGATCAACCGTCCCCGGGTAGTCCTTGATTTCGGCATCCACGATGGCGTAGGCGTCGCGGGTGGCATCGATATTGCGCTGGATATAGGGAGTTTCCTTGACGAGCTCACTGGGCCTGACCTGAAACTGCTGCACGATGATCGGGTAGATCGTGCCTACAACGACACTCGTGAGGATCATCAGGCCGAGGCCGATGATGGGGATCGCCCAGGACTGACGGAATACGTTCACGATAAACAGCGCAGCCACAATGAGGGCAACGAATGTGAGGATGTTGAGCGAGGGCAGCACCGCGTTCACATCCGTGTACTTCAGGCCGGTGAAGCCCGTCACGAGGCTCTCACTCTTGATCGCGAGGCCGAACCGGTCGTACCAGTACGAGACCGCCTTGAGCAACAAGAGCAACGCAATGAGAACTGAGAGTTGGACTTGCGCACCCTTCGAGGCTCGGTCGCCCTTCGGCTGCAGCCGAAGTCCCCCGTACAAATACTGGATGACGACCGCCGCGATGATCGCGATGAAGAGCAGCGCAAACCCGAAACCGAGGAGGAATCGAATGAAGGGGAGCGTGAACGTGTAGAAGGACAGGTCGAGCCCGAACTGCGGGTCGTTTATCCCGAATGAGGTGGCGTTTCGCCAGAGCAGGTAGGAGCCCCACTCACCCGAGGCAGTGAGACCCGCGAGGAGCCCCATGACAAGGGCTACAGCGAGCATGAGACGCACACGGTAGGGCTCGATGGAGGCGCGATAGCGCTCTAGGCTCGCTTGCTCGGGGGTCATGCCGCGGAAGGTTGGCCGCGTTCGCCAAGCCCACCAGATGATTGCGACGATTCCGCCGAACATGAGTCCACCGAAACCGACGAACATGATGGCCCGAGTCACGAGCTGCGTGGTGAACACCTCCGTCTTGTCAACGGATTCAAACCAGAGTAGGTCGGTGTAATAGCCGGTGAAGATCACGAAGGTGATGACGATCACCCCGAGGATGATGAGGGTAGGCAGGAGCACCCCGCCGCGCCGCTGCATCGTCGCCTGCTGGTCGGTTGCCTCTGGCATCTCAAACGTCACATATTGAACCTACGCCACCCTCGCCTTTTTCGCATCACCCCCCTGCCAAGCGTGCACAATCCGGGACTTCGCTCAGCCTTCGTCCGTGGGGCAGCCAACCGGACTGCCTCCGCTCGTCCACGTCTCGATAGACGTCACGGCCTCCGAGACCGTGCTCACCGCTGCAACCGTGAGTCCATCGGGCACATGCCCGCTCGCCTCTTTACAGTGCACTGCAGGCATTAGGAACAATTCGGCTCCATTGTTTCGAGCCCCCGCAAGTTTCTGGCGAATACCGCCGATCGGCCCGATCTCACCCTCAGGCGTAATCGTTCCGGTTCCCGCGATCGTGCGGCCCTTGGCGAGGTCCTGTGGGCTCAACTTGTCGATGAGGCCGAGGGTGAACATCAGCCCTGCGCTCGGTCCGCCGACGTCCTCGAGGGTGAAGTCGATGTTGAAGTCGGGGGCGTAGAAGATGCCCACCCCAATTCCGATGAGCGGGAGCAACTCATCATCAGGATTGGCAATCGAGGTCACGGTGAGTCGTTTCGTCTCATCCTTGGCGTCTACGCGCCGGACGACCTCGAATTCAAAACTCGTCCCGATCGGGTTCGAACGAATCGTCTCGACGACCTGTTGGGCCTGGTCAACCTTCACCCCATCGATGGAAAGGATGTGGTCCGTCGGCTCAAAAATGCCATCGGACGGCGATTCCCCGTACACCGTGGTGACAACAAGTTCTTTATTCACTGGCATCTTTAGGTAATTGAGGGCCGCTCCGACTGCATCGGATTCCGAGGTGCTGAACATCACCGCCTGACGCCGCTTGACCTCCTCGCCAGAGACCTCGTCGGGGTAGATGAGTTCGCGTGGCAGCACTGCGTCAGCCGGGTTGAACCATGATGCCAATGCATCGACAAACGTCAACCCACCGCGCGGACCGCCCGACTCCATCACGGTGGTCATCTCAAGGCTGCCGGTCGTCGGGTAGGTCGTCGTGCCTTCGATAGAGATGACGGGCTTGTCATCGATGGTCCCGATCACATTGAAGGTGGGCCCGGGCGCCATCTTCACGAAGGGAACCGGGAGCAGGAAGGCGATGGCAAGCAGGACCAGCAGGCTTGATGCGCTGACGATGAGTACTCGTCCCCGCGATGTCACGCTTCGCTGGTCGGATGGTTCGGTCACTCGTTTTCCCGGGGCGCGTTGCGGCGCCGAGGTGCGCCAGGCTCCTGTGGCATCGGCCGCTCCATCGCATCGGCCAATCGTCGAAGGTTCGCCATCCCCTTGGTGGCCTCGGTGGGCTTCTCTGGTCGCGCACGGAGGGTGGCCCAGAGCACCGCGATCACGGTCGCGGAGATGGGGAACAGCCACCAGATGAGTGCGGACACGGGTTAAGGGTAACCCCGCAATCGATATGCCGGGTCCGCCCCGCCGATTACCGGCGCCACTCGCCCCGACTAAGCCGAGGCCCCCGGGTCTCTGAGCTTCCGTTCGCCTTCCCCAAGCGAGCGAAAGCCTGTTATCCCGGGGGCTTCGTCATTGGGCAACATACGGTCCTCCCCAGCCCACGTCAACGAATGACCCATTTGTCGCATCTCCCGGTGTTGACGACGCTGGGGAAAGGCTGTGGATTGAGTCCTTCAGGGTGGGGATGAGCGGTGCACGGTCCTGTGGATGACACTGGGGGAAAGCAATGCTGCTAGGGGAGAACGCCCGAGATCCCTTGTGGACAGAAGAAATTTCTGCGACAAAACCGCTCCTACCCGCGGGTAGGTGCTTCGGACGCACCCTTCACGAAACGGGGATCTGGCCTCCCGAGCCAAGCGGGCTCATCGCCGCCTCAAAGAGCGCCCGAACGCTCCCGTCGAGATCCGCCGGAAGCCCCGTCAGTGGAAACCACCGCAGATCATCTGACTCATCGCTCATGACCTCACACGCATCGGCCCTGACGGTTGCGAGGTACTGGACGTCGAGGTGCTCGCTCATCGCGCCGGCGCATGGCACTAGGTGGCGGTCGAGCCGAATCGGGGCCGTGCTGATGAGCACGTCGGCTATGCCGCTCTCCTCGATCGCCTCACGCCGTGCCGCCTCGCGAAGAGACGGGTCATTTAGCTCGCAGTGGCCGCCGAGTTGCAGCCAACGACCCACCTTCGGATGAAGGGTGAGCAGGACCCGCTCCCGATGCTCATCCATGACGAGCGCACTCGCCGTCAGGTGACCGATCCGGCACGCGCGCCACATGGCGTTGTCGTGCTCCGCGAGGAATTGCAAGTACTCCCGGCGAAGCCGAGCCTGACCCTCGTCCGGGGGTAGCCATGCTTCGATCGCCGCAGTTGCGTCAGCCCTCATCTGCTGTCCCGAGGTCAAGCGGTCCACTCGATCGCTCGATAAAACCGAGGGGATCGATGAGATCGTCCGCGGCTGGGAGCATGTCAGGGTGCGCCCACAGGGCATCGCGGGCCTCGATGCCCCCAGACGCACGCACAGCCGCGAAAAGTGTCGCCGCCTCCCGCAGGGCGCGCGGGCGCAGATCCATCCCGACGAGGGAGCTGAAGGTCCGCTCGGCCGGGCCTCCCGCCGCGCGTCTACGTCGCATCGTCTCCTGAAGAGCCCGGGCCGTCGGGAGACGCTCGCCAGCCGCAACCGAGACGACATCGTCAACCCATCCCTCGACGAGCGCTAGGAGGGTCTCGAGCCGCGCGATGGCCGCCCGTTGCTCCTCGGTGTCCTGGGGCTGCAGGAGACCTGAGGACATGAGCTCCTGAAGGGCCTGCGGATTCGACAGGTCGACATCCCCCATGACCTCCTGGAGGCGCTGGGGATCGACGCGGACGCCGCGCGCGTACTCCTCGATCGCACCGATCATGCGCGCCCGCAACCACGGCACGTGCGCGAAGAGCCGCTGATGTGCCGACTCGCGCAGGGCGAGGTACAGACGCACATCGTTCGAATCCACCCCGATGCCAGCGCCAAGCTCGTCGACGTTGCGTGGGAGCAGTGCGCATGTCGCGGAGGGCAGCAGCGGGATGCCAATATCGCCAGCTCCGACCACCTCCTTCGCCAGCGCGGCGAGGGCCTGGCCGAGCTGCATGCTGAAAGCCGCTGCACCGAGTTGCTGAGCCATCCCGAGCATCGGCTGGAGCATCGACATCATCTCGGCAGGTACCCCGCCGGGGAACATGGCACGGAACTGCTCGGGCAAGGCTGCATTGAGCGCCTCGGAATCCAGGCTCCCCAGATCGGAGGGCTTTGGCATCGCTCCGCCCACAACCTGCTGCATGTGAACGGCGATCGGCTCGACATAGTGCTGCCACATCGGCAGGGTCTGCTCGAGCCATTCGGATCGGCTCCAGGCGAGTGGGGTGCCCGACGTCGCAGGAAGCACCGTGGCCTCGTCGAGCCACACATCAGCAAGGTGCACCGCCTCGACAACCGCGCGCAACTGGGCATCAGCGACGGCCGGGTCGCCGCCGCTGTCAGGATTAGCCAGCTGTTGGCGGGCGATGTCACGCACCATCTGCCAGTTCACCGGCCCGGTCTCCCCTGACGTGCCGGCGTTCTGGAGAAATGCACCGAGCTGCTGGAGCGCCGCGCCGATGGAGTTCATGTCGAATGGGTTTTGCCCAGCCCCACCGCTGTTCGGGCCGTTGTTACTCGGGCCGTCGTTTCCCGAGCCGAAACCGAATCCAAAGGGAATATCACTCATGAGTCAACGGTAGCCCGACAAACGAAGGCGGGACACCCATGAGGGTGTCCCGCCTGTTCGCTGTCAGCGTGGCTGGTCTTGCCAGCGCGAACCCATTGCGTCTCGCGCTGTTAGGCCTTGCCCAGAATCCGGGTGACCTTGGTTCCGCATGTCGGGCAGATGCCCTTGGCGAAACGACGGCCGTTCGTCTCCTCGACGTGGCCAGTGAACTCACGCTTGGCCTTGCACTTCACGCAGTACGCCTCGCCGGTATAGCTTTCCTCGGCCATGGGGCCCTCCTGACTTACTGGGTCACGCCGCGGAAACCGCGGCCGGTGGCTGATACCACCTCGCCCGCCGAAACGGGTCGCCCTCACGATAGGGCACTTCCGGGGTCGCAATCCCCATGCGCGGGCGTGGCGCGTCGCATTTTGGTCGAAATTTCGGACATTTTCGACATTTCACCCAAGTTTCGCTCAATGAGACCGGGTACGCGAGAATGATCGATCGTGACGTACCCCACTATCGACCCCGATACCAACCGCCTGCTCGCCGACCTCGACACCCTCCTGTCCATGCCATCCCTCGGTGGAACAGCAGCCGAAGTCGACATTCAGCGCCACCTCGCCAAGGAATGGCGGTCAGAGGGTCTTGTCGTCGACGAATGGGACATCGATCTCGAACAACTCACCGCCGACCAGTCGTTCCCCGGCATGGAGGTCGCCCGAGCACAAGCTGTCGGGGTCACCGCCACTCTTGCGGGTACCGGCGGCGGCCAATCGCTGCTCATCAACGGTCACACCGATGTCGTGCCCCCAGGCGATCGGGGAGCATGGTCAGCCGACCCGTTCACCCCACGCCTAGAGCAACGCGATGGTGTCGACGTCATCGTCGGACGTGGCGCGTGCGACATGAAGGCGGGCCTCGTCGCCGGCTGGGCCGCGGTCCGCGCCATCGCCGCCAGCGGCATCAGCCTTCGTGGTGACGTCATCATCGCTCCAGTCGTCGGCGAGGAGGACGGCGGACTCGGGACCTTCGCCCTCCTTCGGCACGGCGTCAGCGCCGACATGTGCATCGTTCCTGAGCCCACGAGCCTTGACCTCATTCCCGCCAACGGAGGCGCACTCACCTTCCGACTCATCGTCCGCGGCGCTGCCACCCATGCATCCCGCCGCACCGAGGGGGTAAGCGCGATCGAGAAGTTCATCCCGGTCATGCAGGCGATCGAGGTCTACGAGGCCGAGCGAAACGCCGAGGTCGACCCACTCATGGCACGCTGGCCACTCGCCTACCCGATATCGATCGGAACGGTCCACGCTGGCGACTGGGCCTCCACCGTCCCCGATCTCCTCACCGCGGAGGGCCGCCTCGGCGTCGCCCTCGACGAGAGCATCGACGATGCCCGGTCGCGACTCGAGCAGGCCGTCGCCGCCGCATGCTCACGTGATCCCTGGCTGCGTGACCACCCGGTCGAGGTGCAGTGGTGGGGCGGGCAGTTCGCGTCCGGCCGGACCGACCTCGCCCATCCCGTCATCACCGAACTCGGGGACATCCACCGCGAACTCACCGGCTCAGACCCGCTCATCTACGGCGGCCCCTACGGTTCGGACCTGCGACTCCTGAGCGGCCTCGGCGGAATCCCCACAGTGCAGTACGGACCGGGTGACGCCGCCCGCGCCCACGCACCGGACGAGTACGTGCCCATCGACGAGGTCATCACCTGCACTCGAGCCCTCATCACCATGATCCTGCGCACCTGCGCCTGACGCGTATACCCCAACTCGCCTGTGCATTGCCACCTGCTATCCACAGGCCTGGTGGGCCACTATCGACCATGACCACGAACCCCAGCCTTGCCGAGCATGCTCCCGGTATCGAACGGCCCGAACTTCGTCGCGACTGCCCCCTCGTCTGGCGCGGCATCGACCGAGTCCAGTTCGGCGCTGGCGAGGATGCGCCACTCCTTGATCGCATGACCCCCGGGTTGGCCCGTTGGCTCATCCGGCTTGACGGCCTGCGAACCTGGGAGCAGATCGACGCTGAGTTCATCTCAGCCGAGCAAGCCGCACGACCTCGTGGGGACGAGCTCTCCGCGGTGACGTATGACGAGGCATGCCGAGCCTTGCGAGTTGCCACACGCGCCGGCGCACTCGACGATGCGGCTGCAATGCCGAACCACTGGCGCTGGCTGGCCCTCGTCGACCGCGAGAAGGCCTGGTCAGATCGCGCCGCGGCGGCCCTGACCCTCCGAGACTCACTGCAGGCAAATGACCTGATGGACCGCCGGAACGCCCTCCTCGTCAGCGTCGTCGGAACCGGGCCACTCGCCCAAGAGATCGCGTCCGCAGTAGCCCTGAGCGGACTCAGCCTCGTTCCACATGACGCCGCATCCGCCGATATTCACGTGCTGGCCAACAGCAGCCATCCCAGGGTCGTCGACGACATCGACACCCCCGCCCATGAGCATCCCCACCTCGCCACCGGCCTCTACGGAAACACCGGCATCGTCGGACCACTCGTCGTCCCCGGGGCAACCGGCTGCCTGCGCTGCTGCCACCTGCACGCCGGTGACGCAGACCCTCACTGGCCGGCAGTCTCACTGCAGATCGCCAGTGCCATCAAGCGACTGCCCGTCCAGCCACGCGATCGTCTCCTCACCCGCCTCGTCGCGACGTCAGCAGCCCTGCTCATCCGGCAGTGGGCCGATGACCCCACCGCTGTCGATCGCTGGGCCAACCTCGCAATCGAGATCCGACTCCCCGCCGGGGAGCAGCGCCGGGTGCCGCGGCCCCCGCATCCGCTCTGCGGATGCCGCTGGCCGGACGCAGGCCGAGCGGCGTCATGACAAACACGTAACAATGATCACGTGGTCGATCTCCCGCGCAATGCCCTCACCCGTGGCGTCAAGATGGCTGCCCTCCCCGTGTCATACGCCGGCCGGACCGCCCTCGGTTTCGGCAAGCGAGTCGGCGGCAAGTCCGCCGAGGCCGTGACAGCCGAACTTCAGCAGCGCACAGCCGAGCAGATGTTCAAGGTTCTCGGCGAGCTCAAGGGCGGCGCCATGAAGGTAGGACAGGCGCTCAGTGTCTTCGAGGCGGCCCTGCCCGAGGAGTTCGCCGCCCCCTACCGGGCCACCCTCACCAGACTGCAGGACGCCGCCCCTCCCCTCGCCGCCTCAAGCATCCACAAGATCCTCAGCGAGGAGCTCGGCGACGATTGGCGGTCGAGGTTCGCCGAGTTCAACGACGTACCGGCGGCAGCCGCGTCCATCGGACAAGTCCATAAGGCAACATGGCACGACGGTCGGGTCGTGGCCGTCAAGGTCCAGTACCCGGGCGCCGACAAGGCACTCATGGCCGACCTCAACCAACTCGCCCGAATGGGCAAGATGTTTGCCGCGTGGATTCCCGGTATCGAGATCAAGCCACTCATCGACGAGCTGCGTGACCGTGTCGCCGAGGAACTCGACTACCTTCGCGAGTCGCAGAACCAGCGGACTTACGCAGCTGCCTTCGAGGGCGATCCCGACTTCCTCATTCCACACGTTCTCGCCGCTGCTCCGCACGTCATCATCACCGAGTGGGTCGATGGCACTCCACTGTCGGTGATCATCAACGAGGGAACGCAAGGACAGCGGGATCTCGCAGGAACCCTCCTCGAGCGGTTCCTCCTGTGCGGTCCTGCGCGAGCCGGTCTCCTGCACGCCGATCCGCATCCCGGCAACTTCCGCATGACGCCGGACGGACGCCTGTGCGTGCTCGACTTCGGAGCGGTGGCACACCTGCCCGACGGCCTCCCCCTCGCCATGGGGACCCTACTGCGCCTGGCCCAGTCGGGCGACGCGGATACCGTGCTCGAAGGCCTGCGCACCGAGGGCTTCGTCCGTCCGCACATCGAGATCGACCCCGAGCAGGTCCTGTCCTACCTCGACCCCTTTGTCGAACCAGCACGGCAAGAGACCTTCACCTTCTCCCGCGACTGGATGCGCGGGCAGTTCACCCGGCTCAACGACATCCGCAACCCCGATTTCACCGTCGGGCTCAAGCTGAACCTGCCGCCCTCCTACGCCCTCATTCACCGAGTCTGGCTCGGCACGATCGGCGTGCTGTGTCAGCTTGGCGCCACCGTGCCGATGCGATCCGAGCTTGAGCAATGGGCCCCGGGATTCGTAGAGATTCGGTAGCCACACCGGCCGCTTGCTACGTCAGGTCACCTTCAGGATCCCAAGAACCGCACTGCCATAGGCCTCGATCTTTGCGGGCCCAACACCGGGAATCTCCTCGAGCTCCTCGATCGTCGACGGCCCTCGCTCAACGATGGCCATGAGGGTCGCATCTGTGAAGACGAGGTACGCCGGCACCTCGCGAACCTTCGCCTGGCTCAGTCGCCATCGCTTCAGCGACTCCCACCGCTCAATGCTGAAGTCACTCGGGCAGGTTCGACACCGGCCGAGCGTTCGTTCGGGCGCCGTGACGAGCCCCTTGCCGCAGACCCGGCACTTTGCGGGGCCCTTGCGACGCTGCTCCGTCATTGCCGGTCTCGTCCCGCGGGTGATAGTTGCTCCAAGCGAGCCGCTCAACCCCTTCGCATCAGCTGCCACGAGGAACCGACTCGCCGAACGTGAAGCCCGGCCTCCAGGCTCCCGTGACCTCGCCCACGACACATGCAGGTTGCGCTTGGCGCGCGTGATGCCGACGTAGAACAACCGGCGCTCCTCGTCGACATCAACGGGCTCGCTGCTCGACCCCTGGACGTACGGAAGGAGTCGCTCACTGCAGCCGATGATGAATACGGTGTCCCACTCGAGGCCCTTCGCCGAGTGCAGCGATGCCAAGGTCACAGCATCAGCCGTTGGCGCGTGCTGCGACTCGGATCGCTGGTCGAGTTCGGCAATGAGCCCAGCAACGTCCATGCCGGCATGCTCGTCAGCAAGACTGACGAGGGCGGAAAGCGACTCCCAGCGCTCCCGGACGGCCCCACCGCCCCTAGGCAGTTCCTCGCTCCACCCCGCAGCCCGCAGCACGTTCCTCACCTCCTCCCCGATCGGACCGGTCGCCTCACCTGCACGCGCAGCACCCCGCAGCCTGGTGATCGCCTCGCGAATTTCCGGACGATCGAAGAAGCGCTCGGTACCGCGCATGACCACCGGAATCCCCCTCGCCGACATGGCCGCCTCGAGCTCGGCAGATTGCGCGTTGATTCGGAACAACACCGCGATATCGCGGGCCGACACGCCGCGGTCGAGATACCCACGAACCCGTGCAGCCACCTGCTCTGCCTCATTCACGTCGTCCATGAATGCCTCGACGGTCGGCGTGCCGCCCTGAGGGGTGACCGCCTGAAGCCGCAATGTTGCCTTCGTCGGCGCCTGGGCCACGACAGAGTTCGCGAGATCCACGATCGGACCGCTGCATCGGTAGCAGTTGACAAGGCGCACCTCGGTGGCACCCGGAAAGGCCTTCGGAAAGCCAAGGAGGTAGGTCGACGTCGCCCCGGTGAAGGAATAAATTGTCTGGCTGACGTCGCCGACGACGCAGACATCGTCACGATCGCCGCGCCAGAGGTCGAGGAGTCGATGCTGCAGCGGATTGACATCCTGAAACTCATCGACCGTGAACCAGCGATAAGCCTTGCGGACCTCGTCAGCGATGTCCGGCCGCGACTGCAACGCCCCAACCGTCACGAGCAGCACATCCTCGAAGTCGAGTCTGCCCCGCCGAGTTTTCAGGTCGTCGTAGGCGGCATAGATGCGCGACACATCGCGCACCTCGATCGACCAGTCACGCCGTGTCATGTGCGCGCCGGTGAGGATTCCAGCAGGGGTCAACTGCGAAACCTTCGCCCACTCGATGTCGGCTGACAGATCCCGCAGTACCGGTGCGCTCACCGATACCCCGCACGATGCCGCCGCCTCGCCGATGAGCCGAATCTTGCTCGGCAGCAGTTGGGGGAAGGGGTCGCTCGAGAGTCGGGGCCAGAAGTAACGCAGTTGCCGGAGGGCTGCGGCATGGAAGGTGCGGACGGCAACATCGGTCACGCCCAGGGTTCGCAGCCGCGACCGCATCTCACCCGCAGCCCGCGCGGTGAACGTCACCGCTAAGGACCGCCTCGCCTCGTGCTCGCCGGTCGCTACTGCGTGGGCGATCCGGTGGGTGATTGCCCGTGTCTTCCCCGTCCCTGCACCCGCGAGCACAACGACCGGGCCGGTGAGCGCGGTTGCAACCGCCCGTTGCTCATCGTCGAGTTGCTCGAGAATCACCTCGGCTGAAGGGGTCGTCACTAGGGCACGGTAGCGTCAATGCCCATGAAGATGTACACGACCGTGTGGTGCGGCTACTGCCAGCGACTCAAGGCGCAAATGACCCGCGAGGGCATTGCCTTCGAGGAGATAGACATCGAGCACGATCCCGAGGCCGCAGCGCTCGTCGAGGCCGTCAATGGCGGGAACCAGACCGTGCCGACCCTCGTGTTCGACGATGGCAGCGCAGCCACCAACCCTTCGATCGGACAGGTCAAAGCCAAGCTCGGCCTCACCTGACCGCTCAATCGCCGATTGGCGTCACCACTCGCCGGGCAGCCCTTCGCCATACTTGCGCTCCGCGTTGTACCAACGCTCGATGAGCTTGCGCGAGATTGACACTGGTGAGGGCAGCGTCACCTCACCGCTCTCGCAAGCCTCGAGGAGCTCTGCCCTCGAATACCAGTGGGCTTCAGCGATCTCGTCGCCATCCACCTTGATCTCCGTCTGGGAGGCCCGCGCGTGGTAGCCGAGCATGAGGGAGCACGGGAATGGCCACGGCTGGCTCCCGAGGTACTCGATGTCGTCGGGCTCCGGACCGATCACCACACCCGTCTCCTCCGTCAACTCCCTGCGAACCGCAGCCTCCGCCGACTCACCGGCCTCGACGAATCCGGCAAATGTCGACATTCGGCCTACAGGCCAGTTCACGTGGCGGCCGAGCAGCGCTCGGTCATCTTCATCGCGCACGAGAACAATCACGGCAGGGTCCGTCCGCGGAAAGTGTTCGATGCCGTCGGCCTCACAGCCCAGGGACCAGCCAGCATTTCGAATCACGAGCGCGCTTCCGCACGCCGAGCACCAACGGGTACGCGCCCGCCAGTTGTCAAGCGCTACAGCGGTCACCGTCAGGCCGGCATCGAGATCCGAGAGTCCGCCACCAATTGTTCGCAGTGACGACCATTCGATGTCTGTCGGAAGCGCCGCATGCTCACGCCCCACCGGATGCGCAGCAAAGTAGGCGCGGTCATCGAGGCCGACACCGAGAAAGGACAGCCCTGACGGGTCATCGAGTTCCGTGACTGGCGTGAGATGAAGGGCCGGCGCTCCCGCACCAGACGCGACCGCAGTCGCGCTGCCCTCAACCCAGACGACGAGCGAGCGAGGGTCGGCCGTGCGCGAGCGTTGCCAATCTGGGTCGGCGCGCAGGTGCGCCGCGCGCTCAATTGCCGCACGTGACAGGAGTAGGTCATCAAGGAGCCGGGGGTTCGTCACATAGCAAGAGTAATTGCGTGACACGATGCCCACGTGAACGTGTTCATTCGGCAGTTGACCGGAGTCCGATTCGTTGCGGCCGCGTGGGTACTCCTCTACCACCTACAAGGCCCCCTCGACAGGGTCGGACTCCTCGATATTCCCGTCCTGCCCGACGTCCTCAACGTCGGGCGCCTCGGCGTTGACCTGTTCTTCGCACTCTCCGGATTCATCCTCACCCATACCTACCTGAGCCGCATGGGGCAGCGCGCACGTCTCCGCGAGACCCTGAATTTCTGGTGGCTGCGTCTCGCGCGCGTCTACCCCGTCCATCTCGTGATGCTCGTCGTTGCCGGCGTCGCCTTGTTCGCCCAGGCCAAGATCACTGGCGACGCACTCGATCGCGACTGGCTGAATCCGCTGGACTTCGTCCGCAACCTCCTCCTCATTCAGGAGTGGGGGCCCCAGCCTCAGCGGGGTTGGAATTTCGTGGCGTGGTCGCTCTCCATGGAGTGGCTGGCCTATCTCATCTTCCCGATCCTCATCCTCGTGATCTGGCGCTGCAATAAGCGACTTGGCCTCCCTGCGCTCATCGCCTTGTGGATCGCCTGCATCGCTCCTCTCATCGGCTACGGCCTGTCGCGAACTGATTCGTATTACACAGACAACTGGGGTTCAACGATCCGAATCCTCACCGAGTTCACCGCCGGTGCCGTCACGTACCTCATCATTCGACGCCTGCTTCCCGAAGGCTCCGACGATCCGAGTCGACGAACACTTCAAGCGGCCAATGCCCTCTCTTGGCTGCTCCCCCTCGCCGTCATATCGGGTGCGGTACTTCTCGCACACCTCGCGATCGCCCAACCACCTGTCAACCTGAATGCATCGGGTGACGCGGAGCCGATGCCCCCCTACTTCCACCTGCTCCTCGTGCCGTTCCTCATCGCCTGGCTCGGGGCACTCGCCCTCGCCCGCGGCCGGGTGTCGCGCGGCCTCGCCACGAAGACCCTCGTCCTCGGCGGCTTCATCTCTTACTCCCTCTACATGACACACCTCGTGGTGTTCGGGCTCTGGCGAGCCGGCATGCGCGCCGCCGGTATCGATGGTGGATTCCTATACGCCGCGGGGCTCCTCCTGCTCGTCGCTGGTGCCCTCGTGATTGCGTGGCTCATGTGGCGATTCGTCGAGGAGCCCGCGCGCGAGTGGATGCGCGGTCTCGCTGGGGTCCGACGAACGCCGACAGAGGAGGCCGGCGAGGCCATCGCCGAGCGCACAAGGAGCGGTCCAGAGCCGGTCAACCTGCCGAACCAATCCCCATCGCCTTAGTCCAGAGCCCTTCACAGCATCGCGAACAGCACCCCCAATACCCTAGAAACTGAGGCCTCGGGCAAGGGCTTCGAGATCTAAGTCTGCCTCTGGTCGAATGAGTTCTCCCGTGGACACCATGAAGAACCCAGCATCGACATCACTGATCGGCACGTTCTTTAGTTGGGACCAGGCGAGGCAGTAGATCGCCAATTGATACGGATCAGTCCCGCCCGTACCGCCGGTCTTCCAGTCAATGACGTCGTAGCGGCCATTTCGTTCGAAGACCGCATCGATACGCCCTCGAACCACCCGTCCGCCGAGGACGAGTGCGAACGGTTCCTCAATTGCGACCGGCGATAGTCCTGCAAAAACCGACAACTCGAATGCGACCTTCAATGCGGTGAGTTGCTCATCGCTCGTGATTCCATCATCGCCCGCACCAGGCAGGTCATCTGGGTCGAGGAGTGATTGCTGGCCGTAGCGACTTTCGACCCAGGCGTGAAAGGCAGTTCCTCGGCGGGCAGCCGGGGCAGGCTCACGGGGCATTGGCCGAGCAAGATCGATTGCCAGACCCTCCGGGTCCCGTAACGCTCGGATGAGGGCACTGGCCGAAAGCGAGTTCGGGAGCGGGACGACAACCTGCTCACGATGACGGCGCGCCTCCTCGGCAAGGAGCGACGCCGCATCAGCGTCCCACTGCTCGATGGTGGAGATATCCGCGGCCGACAGCCCTGCGGGCACAAGTTCACGTTCGGCGCCCGCCATCGCACTTCGCACCCGGTTCGCGATGGCAGCGATCGCACCGGCTGATTCAATCGGTGCGGGCCAGCAGAACTCAATGTCGGCTGCGCCGGCCGCGGGATTCATCGCGTCATCATCGGGCCTCGGGTGCCAGGCCACGACCGTGCCCATGCCGTCCAGGACGGTCTCCCTGATCACCGAGAGGTACGGCTCGGGGCCGCGCAGCGTTGACTGGGTCGGCCCCCACCAATGCCCCGTGACAATAAGCGTGCGCTCCGCCCGAGTGAGGGCCACGTAGGCGAGTCGTTCATCATCAGCCATCTTCAGATCCGCAAGAAGCGCCTTGTACGCCTTGTGGTCCTTGTCCCGCGGCGACTCCTCCGGGTTCGGAAAGGAGTCGAGTTCGTCATTGGTGTCAGCCCGCAAGGCCCAGGGCACACTCGCCGCGGATGTCGGCCACTCCGAGCGCGCGGGGGCCCCAGGGAAAGCTGACCGCGCGACCGATGGCACGAAGACGTGCGGGAACTCAAGGCCCTTTGCCTTGTGGATGGTCATGAGTTGGACAGCATTCCCCAGCACCGCGAGGTCGAGGGGAAGTTCGACGTCAAATCGCTCAGCATCGCGCAACCGGCCAAGGAAGGCCCCGAGGGACGAGGTCCCATCGAAATCGGTGAAGTCGGCCGCAAGATCTAGGAATGATGACCACGCATACTGCTGCTGCTCTGCCTCAGCCGCCAACGTGCACTCCACGTCCAGGCCGGTGACCCGACCGATCCGCGCGATTAGCTCGGTCATCGGCTCCCCAAGGTGGCGCCGCAGTTCCCGGATCTCATCGGCGAATTCGGTGAGGCGCCGCAAAGCATCGGGTGAGTAGCGGTCCGGGTTGCCGAGATCGAATAGGGCATCGCTCAGCGAGACCGCCTCAACCGGGTCGGCACCCGCCACCGCCTCGTCAAGGGCATCCTCGACGTCGTCGGTTTCGAATCGGTGGCCACCCCCAGCGAGTTCCGCGGCGCGTGCACCCAATGCCGCGACATCACGCATACCCAGACGCAGACGCGGTCCGGCCAGCAGTCGAACCATCTCTGGATTCGCGATGGGGTTGTGCAGAATCTCCAGCATGCTTCGCAGCTCGACGACGACCGGTTGTCGCATAAGACCTGCCGCCCCGTAAAGCTGAGTCGGAACACCCGCCGCACGGAGGAGGCGATCAAACTCTGCGAGATCCTTGCCCGTCGCTGCCAGAATGGCGATGTCGCTCCACTGATCATCGGTGAACGATGACTCCACCCGCGACCGCCAGCCGGCAATCTGATCAACCACCCATTCCTTTTCTGCTGCGGCTGTCTCGAAGAGTCCCACTCGAACGTCGCCGGTCCCCTTGATATCCACGTCGCCCGCCTTGAGTCGATCAAGGCCCGCATGGCGGCTGCGCAGGCCGCGCGAGAGATCATTCGCGACATCGAGGATGCTCGGACCCGATCTGCGGTTGAACGTCAGTGCATAGCGAGCGGAGGACTCAGCCACTCCCGAACGCATGGCTGGAAAGTGCTCCGGGAACCGCTCGATGTTATCAACGCTCGCCCCGCGCCAGCCATAGATCGCCTGACACGGATCACCCACGGCGGTCACCGGATGCCCATCGCTGAAGAGGGCTTGGAGCAGGTGCCGCTGGGCGATCGAGGTGTCTTGGTACTCGTCGAGGAGCACCACCCCGTGCCTCGCGCGGACCGCCGCGGCGACCTCAGGAAACCCGCGAACGATCTCAAGGCCCAGTCTCGTCTGGTCAGTGAAGTCAAGGAGATCACGGGATTGCTTCTCCGCGCGCCATTCTGTGACGAGCATCGCGAGCACGCGCCTCGCACGCGCCGTCGCCCGCATGCTGACCCCAATCTTTTGCAGCGACCCATGTGCATCGAGCTCAGCAATGAGGTCGTCGTCGAAGTCAACGACCGCAGATGGGTCAATGTCGAGCTCGCTCAATTGATCGTCAAGTGCGAGAACATCGCTCGTCAGAGAAATCGGAGATGCGCCAAGGCCAGCGAGCGGCAACGAGGTTCGGCACACAACTCGGTATGCAAGCTGGTGGCGAGCACCGGCGCCCAGGATCTGCGCTCCCGGTTCACGGCCTAGGCGAATGCAATGCTCGCTTAGGAGTCGCGCCGCGAAAGCGTTGTAGGTGAGCACCTGCGGCTCCCCCTGCAGCTCCTCCTCGTCCTCCCCTTCCGCCATTGGTCCAGAGAGGTCAATATCGGAGATGCGAGCCAACGGGTCAGGCATGAGCCCGGCCCGCTCAAGGCTGCGCATTCCAGTACGCATTGATCCGAGAAGTTGCGCCGCCGCCTTTGTCGTGAAGGTGAGACCGATGACCGAATCCGGTCGCGCCATTCCGCTGCCGACCAGCCACGCGATCCGCACCGCCATCGAAGTGGTCTTGCCCGAGCCTGCGCCAGCCACGACAACCGCAGGCTCGAGTGGGGCCGACACGACGTCCCACTGCTCATCGCTCAACTGGAAGCCGATCGCTCGATCCAGATCAGCCCGACTGATCTGCTGCCCGGCGCCCATCACACCACCACCTGCTCGCCCTGACGCTGGGACGGACACACGAGTTGGTACGCGCAGAATCGGCATCCCGAGTTGGGCTTCGCGACGAATCCCTCACCCCGGAGGAGTTCTGCCGCCTCACCCAACTCAATCTCGACCCAGGTCGGGGATTCGGAACCGAGCGGCTCTTGGAACTGCACCTTCGGATCTGAAGCACCCGCGGCGGCCGGCACACGCAACTGCACGAGGGCAGCGCCACCGACCTGCGCACCGTTCTCTCGGAGAAGAAGTTGGTACACGCCGAGTTGTGCATGCGACGGCAGGGTGGTGTCGGAAGCGGGCTTGCGGATGTTCTTCAGGTCGATCGCGACCGTGCGACCTAGGCTGTCCTGCTCGATGCGGTCTAGGAACCCCCGCAATCGCACGGTCTCTGATCCACCTCCCGATGTGGGCACGGAGATCTCGGCTCGGTACTCACGCTCGGTCCCAAGGAGGACACGATCACCACGCAGGTGGTACACGAGAAATCGCGACAACGCGTCCCGGGCCTCGGCCCGCTCACTCGCCGACTGCCACGTTGCCTCGAACCGAAGATCGCGCCACACTCGGTCGACGAGGGCGTCCATGCTCTCGAGGTCGGCGGAAACCTCGCCCTTGGCCACGTAGTCGGCGACCGCGTGAATGACACTGCCGAACTTGGTCGATGATGGCCGCGGGACATCGGCATGGGCATCATGCTCAAGAAACCACTTCAGCGGACAGGTGAGGATCGACTCAAGCCCGCTGCCCGAGAGCGCGATCGGCGTATCTGATGGGCGCATAGGCCGCTCGTTCACAGTTTCGTCGCGTATCCCCCACCAGTGGTCGGGGTCGGCCACCCGCACCAGTGGCTCCCCATGGTCGCCAGTCGCGCTCGCGAGTCGCGCCAGCCTCTCGATCGCGGCGCTGCGCAGGCCCTCCGAGGAACGCGGGTCTGCTGCCACGACTCGCAGGTGGGCCACGAGTCCATGGGTCGACGCAGCGAACGCCGGCCGGCCATGGACTCGATCCGGCTCGATGCATAGGTCGTCGACGAACCGACTCGGCTGGAGACCACCACCGGAGTCTGAGGCGAGGCTGGCAACGGTGACTCGACGCCGGGCCCGGGTAAGCGCCACAAAGAAGAGTCGGCGCTCTTCAGCGAGCAGGTCAGCAGGTCGAACAGATTCACCCACGCCGACCCGGGTGAGTCTGTCGGGTTCGAGTACCGACCCTCGGGTGCGCAGGTCCGGCCAGACACCCTCCTCCGCCCCAACGATCCAGCAGGCATCCCACTCCAAGCCCTTGGCTCGGTGGGCGGTGGTGATGCGAACCGCGTCGATGCCTACCGATCGCTCGGCGATCGGCTCCGCCGGAATCTGCTGGTCACGAAGGGAGATCAGCAGATTCTTCATGCCGACGAACCCGCGAAATCGCGCCGAGGAGCGTTCGGCCGTCTCGAACAGGGCGAGCACGGCATCGATGTTGTGATGGGCCGAGGACGAACCTCCCAACGCTGCTTGGCGGAGTCGTTCAGACCAGCTGTGAAGGGTCGCCCCGCCGACCCGTCCTGACCACAGGGTCCACAGCACCTCAGCGGGTGAAGCGCCTCGCGCAACCTGCCCGCTCGCAGATTTGATGAGCAGTCGTATGCGATCAACACTCGCAAACAAACCTGAATCCTGGTCGTCACGCTCGACCGTGAGAGTGCCCCGCAGAAGGTCTCGGATGAGTTCATCCGAGGAAACGGGCGTGACCGATGGGTCCGTTTCGCGAGCCTGGTTGCGTAGGAGTCTGCCCAGTCGTCTGAGTTGCCATGAGTCGAGGTCGCCGAGTGGAGGCCGCAGGAGGTCAATCGCCGCCGCGGCGCTCATTTGGCCCGGATCGCAGGCGACCTCGAGCGCGCTCAGGAGAACGGCCACCGCCGGTTCGAGCCTCAGAGGTATCTCATCGGCGGCAACGGCGGCTGGGACCCCCGCTTGGGTCATCGCCCGCTGCACGAGGGGAATCGATTGGGAGGACCGGACGATGACCGCCATCTTCGACCAGGCACGTCCCTCCCTCAGGTGGGCGTGCTGAACCTGCTGAGCAACGTGCGCCGCGCGTGTCGATTCGCTGTCGAAGCAGCCAACGACGACCTCTCCCTCGCATGACGGATCACACACCGGGTTGCGATGCGCATGGGCGGTCGCGGGTTCGAGTTGGCGCAGGGGCCGCTTTCCGATGACCCGGGATGCCGCTTCGCTGATTTCTGGGCCGAATCGCCTCGTCCGGCGTAGTACAACAGTGGGAGCGGGCACACCGCCCGCGGCGGGGAACCTGTGGGGGAAGTCGAAGATCCCGGTGACGTCAGCCCCACGGAACGCGTAGATCGACTGATCTGGATCGCCAACCACGACGATCGACGTCCGCGGACCCACGAGGGCCTCGAGCAAGGCCACCTGCAGCGGGTCGGTGTCCTGGTATTCATCGACGAACACCGCCCGGAACTGGCCATGCAGCGCGAGGCGGCCCTGCGGTGACCTGGCCCAGATCACCGCGCGATGGAGGAGTTCTGCATAGTCCACAACATTCTCGAGGACCATGACCTCGCTCTCCTGCCGGGCGAGGATGCCGAGGGCCTCCCACGCGGGCCGACCCGACTTGGCCCCGATGCGCTGCAGTTGGAGCGGCTCGAGTCCGAGCTCCTTCGCTCGAGCAAGAACCGCCCGCACCTCATTCGCTAGGCCGAGCGTATGCAATGCCCCTGATAGGTCCTCCGGCCAGACGACAGCGCCATCCTCGACCGCCCCGAGCAGGAGGTCGCGAATCCGGACATCCTCCTCAGCGCCGGAGAGCAGTCTGGGCGGCTCCCGGTATTCCTCCTGCGTGCCATTTTGCAGTGTGAGGCCATAGGCAAACGCGTGGAAGGTCGCGACGGTCGGTAACAGGCCGCCCCCGAGACGGGTGACAATCCGATCGCGCAACTCTCCAGCGGCGCGCTTTCCAAAGGTCAATGCGAGGACGGACGATGCCGGGAGCGGATGAACCGGATCATTGATCCGCGCTGCGATGGCCTCGACTATGGTCGTGGTCTTCCCGGTGCCGGGTCCGGCAAGCACGAGGAGGGGTCCGACCCGATGATCGACGACCCGCTGTTGCTCTTCATCGAGCCCCGGCGCCGCAGCGGATGGCAGCGGCGACGCGTCGAGCCGAAACGACATGGACGCTCCCCGTGTTTGCATAGGACATGAGTACCAGCAACGTCTGACAAGATGCTCCGGTGACCTCCGAGGAGAGTGGATCTGGGTTCGAGGCAGCCGCCCGTTCCCCTGTTCTCGTGCCCGACGCACTCCTAGGTGCCGACGAGTTCCCTCGGCGTGTTCGTCGCCCACTCGATCTCGCTCGGTTTACCGCGTCGATCATTCTCACCGCGGGCATCGTCCTCATCGCCTGGTTCGCGACGAGCACGACCGCAGGCATCGGCAATGACCTCTCCACCGGTGCACAGCTTCTTCCAAGCCTCATCGTCCTAGCCCTGAACATCATCGGAGGCATCGGCACCCTCGGGCTGCCAATCGCCGCGTCGATCGCCCTCGTGGCCCGCCGCCGGATTCGACAGCTCTTCGACGCCCTAGTCGCGCTCCTCGTTACGATCGTCGTCCTCACCATTGCCACAAACGTCATATCCCTTGTCGACTCCCCCCGACTCCTCGCAGCCCTCGCCGGATCAGCGAGCAGTGGCAGCATGGCCACGGCGCCGATTCTCGGCGGCCTGATCGCCTTCATCACGGTGGCGCGACTCGTGGGCAGGCGACCCTGGAACGTCCTCAGCCTTCTGGTGGTCGGCTCGCTCGTCACGGTGACGTTCATCAACTCAGGGATCGCGCTCGCGGGCGTCGGTGTATCGCTATCAATCGGCTGGGCCATCGGGCTCATCTGCCGTTATGTGCTCGGCACCCCAACCACCCGGCCAAGCTCAGCGGAGATTGTCGCTGCCCTCGCCCGCGGCGGGTTCACCATCGCAACTTTTTCCGCAGAAGTCACCACGAGTCAAGGCCGTCGCTATCGAGCGGTCACATCCTCGGGCCAACAGATGCGCGTCGCTGTGCTCGACCGCGACCTTGAGGGCGCGGGCCTCGTCAGTTCGTTCTGGACCGCATTGCGCCTACGAAGTGAGACAGGCGGGGGCGCATTCAATATGCGACGGTCGCTTGACCATACGGCACTCATGTCCTATGCAGGAGCGGCCGCGGGAGCCCCGATGCCGCGACTACTTCTCGCATCAGAGGTTGGTCCCGATTCCAGTCTCCTAGCCTTCGAGTACGTCGAGGGCACGGTCTTCTCAGATGCCACCGATCTCACCGACACCGATCTCGATGATGCATGGCGTGCCGTGAAGATCCTTCACGACCATCAGATCAGCCACCGGCGACTCTCGGCCGATCACCTCATCAGGGCCGCCGGCGGCGGGGTGCAGATCATCGGATACGACGGGGGAACCGTTGCCGCTGGCGACGTTTCGATGCGCATCGATCTCGCCGAGATGCTGTGCACGCTCGCCCTCATTGTGGGCGTCGAGCGGTCGGTAGCGTCCGGGCAGCGGGTCCTCGGCGAGAGCGGCCTATTGCGCGCCTTGCCCACCCTTCAGTCGGTTGCTCTCTCCTCGGCCACTCGTCGAGCCATGCGCAAGAACAAGCAACTCATGGTGAACCTGAGGGATGTCCTGCTCGAGAGCCGGCCGGGTGAGCCCGTCGAGCAGATTCGCCTCGAACGCGTGAAGCTCCGCACGCTCGTCATGATCGTTGTGGGGTCCATCGCCGGCTACGTCCTGCTCTCCCAACTTGCCCAGGTCGACCTTGCGACGCTCATCACCTCCGCGAACGGCTGGTGGGTCCTTGCCGCCCTTGTCCTCAGCCTCATTACCTACGTGGGCGCGGCGTGGTCGCTCTCGGGCTTCGTTCCAGAACGGCTCAGGCTCCATCGAACGATCCTGGCGCAACTCGCAGGCGACTTCGCGACCTTGGTCTCGCCACCAACCCTCGGTGCCGTCGCAATCAACATGCGCTTTCTCCAGCGGGCCGGCCTCCACCCCGCGCTCGCAGCTGCCTCAGTCGGGGTGTCGCAGGTTATGGCCTTCGTCTTCCACATCCTCCTGCTCTTCGCCTTTGGTATCGCCGCCGGGACCCAGCACGATTTCACCTTTGATCCCCCCCGCCTCGTCGTCATCGCCATCGCCGCAGTAGCCGTGATCGCTCTCTCCCTGCTCGCCGTTCCCACGATCCGTCGCCTCATCACCGACCGCGTGCGTCCAACCCTGCGGGAGGTGGTGCCCAGGCTTGTCACGCTGGCACAGCGACCGTATAAGTTGCTTGAGGGCATTGGCGGCATCCTCATCCTCAACCTCGCCTACATCGGCGTCCTCATCGCTTGCGTTCACGCCTTCGGGGGCGAATTGAGCATCGCCGTCATCGCGGTCGTGTACCTCGCCGGAGCCACCATCGGTCAGGCTGCACCAACCCCCGGCGGACTCGGCGCGGTCGAGGCGGCACTTTCCGCCGGCCTCACTGCAGCAGGCCTCGACGGCGGCGTGGCCGTATCGGCCGTGCTCCTCTACCGGCTTGTGACCTTCTGGCTGCCGACCCTGCCGGGCTACTGGTCCTTCAATTGGCTCACAAAGAGGGGCGCGCTCTAGCGCTGGGTCAGGCTCACCCGCCCCGCAAGTGCAGGAGCCCTCGCTGGGCGGCACAATGCGCACATGAGCGAATCAACGAGTCAAGCAAGTAGCGAGTCCGTCACCATCACCGTCGGCGCCGATGGGCCCCTCGAGGTCTCCGGGCCGGTCGAGATCATCTCCGCCGACGGAACAGTTCTGCGCGAGACCAGCAAGGCCTACCTGTGCCGTTGCGGCCACTCAGCGAACAAGCCCTTCTGCGACGGCGCCCACAAGCGCGAGGGATTTGTCGACGCGGGCCTAGGCGGCTAACCCGACACCCCCGCCCGCTGCACCGCCCCTGCCCCTGCCCCGGCCCCTGCCCCTGCCCCTGCTGAACGTGCGCGTTACTGTCATGATTTTCGCCAATTTGGCGGATTTCACGACAGTAATGAGCAGGTGTGGGTTTTCGGAGCCTGTGGACAAAGGTTTTGTTGGGAGTGGCGTGTGGCAGGCATGATTCCCACATGCCCGATCCCCGACGTATTGCCTCGACGTCGCAGGCAATCACCCGCCTAGGCTCCTTTGCACCCGTCACGCGCGGCGCCGCGTTTACACACGGGCTCACCGAGGGTCAGGTACGCGCGGCGCTTGCGGCCGGCAGCCTTGTCACCTTGCGGCCCGGTACCCTGCTGCCTCGGCAGGTTTGGCTCGAGTCGGACGAATCCGGCCGGCATTTCCTCGCGCTCGAATCGGCCCTACTCAGGCATCCATCGGCAATCGCCAGCCATCGATCCGCAGCGCTGCTCCTGCAACTGCCGTGGAACGACAGCCCGGTGGGCACCTACCTCGACTCCCAACTCGGTCGCGTCCCGATCGTAGAGATCACCCAGCCCGGCGTCGGACGCCGCCAGCCTCGACTACGCATGTACTCCGGGATCGTGCCCGATGATCAGCGAGCACACTCACTTGGAATGCCGGGGACCTCGGCCGGGCGGACGGTCTTGGACCTGGCCCTGCAGTTGAGGCCACCACAGGCCATCGCCATCCTTGACGTCGGACTCCGCCGGCTCATCTCAGAGGCCAATCGCGGCGTCGACGTGCGCCAGGCAACTCAATCGACAGTGGCGCGCGCCGCCGCAGTCGCTCATCTCGCCCAGATTCTGGGCCAGATGAGCGGGCGACGAGGGGTTGTTGGGCTGTCACGACTCCTCCCGTTTGCTGAGCCGGCGTCCGAATCGCACCTCGAATCCCTCTCGCGATGGCAGATGCACCGGGGTCACGTACTCCCGCCACGCTGTGGAGTGCCAGTGACTGGTGATGACGGCAAGACCTACTGGGCGGATTTTCTCTGGACAGACGCCAAGGTCATCGGGGAGGCCGATGGTGAGGCGAAGTATGCGAGCCGTGACGATTTGATCGCTGAGAAGCGCCGGCAGGTGTGCCTCTAGCGCGCCGGTTGGGACGTCATTCGCTGGAACTGGTTCGACGCCGTTATCCAGCCGGCCATCATGGTGGGCCGCATCAACGAGGCCCTCGGCCGCGGTCCCCGCCGGCGAGGCCGCGCGTGAGGCCGCGCACCGCACCGCACCGCACCGCACCGCACCGCACCGCACCGCACCGCACCGCACCGCACCGCA
>CAMDKQ010000015.1 GCA_945901095.1 Bifidobacterium breve | reverse complement strand
ACATTGCGCTTATCCTCGCTCACCTTGTCGGGGCACACGAAAACGCAGCGATAGCCGCGCTGCTGGGCGACGAGCGCAAGCCCGACGCCGGTGTTGCCGCTCGTCGGCTCGACGATGGTCCCGCCCGGCTTGAGTGAGCCGTCAGCCTCCGCCGCGTCGATCATCCGCGACGCGATTCGATCCTTGACCGAGCCCCCCGGATTGAAGTACTCGACCTTGGCGACGAGCAGGGGACCCGGATCAGGCACCACACCCCGCGTCACCGCCTGGATGCGGACGAGCGGAGTATTGCCGATGAGGTCGGTCACGGAATTATGTATGTCCACGGTCCGACCCTACGACCTCGTAGGCTCACTCCATGGGGAACCCTGCCGTCTTGCTCGCCCCCGGAGTTGTTCGCATCCCCACTCTCGGCGACTTCATCAACTCCTTCGCCTTCACCGATTCCGACGGATCGGTCACGCTCGTCGACTGCGGGCTCAAGCGCGCGCCTGCTCGGATCGTCGCTGGCCTCGCCCACATCGGCAAGCACCCCTACGACGTCACGCGAATAATCCTCACCCACGCGCACCCTGACCACGCCGGCGGAGCGCGCGGGATGCTGAACGCCACAGGTCTTGCTGGCGTCGAATCCCATGAGGCTGACGCCGCCTACCTTCGGCAGGGTTCACCCCCGCGTCGGGATACGAGCACGACAAGCGGGCGCGTCTTCGAGCGACTGCCTCAGAGCGACTTCAGTGCCGTACCGGTTGCTACTGAACTCAAGGACGGCGACATCATCCCGGTCGCCGGGGGCATGCGTGTCGTCCACACGCCCGGGCACACGCCGGGCCACGTGTCACTCCTGCATGCGTCAAGCGGCGTCCTCATCACCGGTGACTCGATCTTCAACATCGCCTCCCGGCGCACCTGGCCGCTCGCGGGGTTCTGCACGTCGTATGCGCAGAGCAAGGCAACGGCGGCCCGCCTCGCCGACCTCGAGTACGGGATCGCCGCCTTCACACACGGTCCCGAAATCCGCGACCGGGCCAGGGACCGGATCCGAGACTTTCTTCGCACGAAGAGCGACCATGGATGACGGCGCCGCCGAGTTCGACAGGGAACTAGGCCGGGTCGTCGACCGACTCCGAGGCATGCCAGTCACCAGGCTCTCCGCCAGCGCGGAGCTCGCCTTCGGGGCATGCGAGCGCCTACTCTCATTGGCCATTGGGGCAGGTGACCGCGCACCCGCTCTCCTGCCCCGCCTCGGGGACCACGCCGCGGGCGACCAACTTGCGGTCATCGGCCATGACTTCGCGTCGCTTCAACCCGGTGTCGTCGACTACGCGCAGGCCACCGACATCCTCGCTGAGCTGCGCCGCGCGCTTCCCTGACCCGAAGTCCAGCGGGGGCAGCGCGGCGCGGGCTCGCGTCCAACGACGACAAACGCACCCCCAATCCCGATTGCGGGGCCTCGAGTGGCTCGCTCATCGGGATTCAGGGTGCGTTCGTCCGCCGCATTGCGACGGATCCGTACTAGTTGCGGCTGAAGATCGCGATCAGCCGTAGGAACTCAAGGTAGATCCACACGAGGGTGACGAGCAGGCCGAACGCCATCCTCCATGACTCTCGCTCCGGCGCACCGAGCGCGATTCCCTGCTTGATGGCCTCGAAGTCGAGCATGAGGAAGAAGGCCGCGATGAGGACGCCAAACACGCAGATGAGCATGCCCATCATGCCGACTCCGTAGAAGCCCCAGCCACCACCGACGCCGAACATGGAGGCGATGAATGATGCGAGGCCGAGCACGAGGTAGGAGACCGCTGCAACCATCAGGATGCTTTGGAACTTCTTCGTGACCTTCACAACGCCCGTGAGGTAGAGCGTGAGCATGACGGCGAAGGTGGTCATCGTCGCGACGACCGCCTGGAGAACGATGCCGTTGTAGTCAGATGATTGCGCGTACTGGTCGAAGATATTGCTGATTGCACCGAGGAACACGCCCTCGAAGACTGCGTAGAGGATCATGAGTGGCGGCGACACGCGCTTCTTGAGGGCGTTGACGAAGCCGAGGACGGTCGCCACGATGAGCGCAGGCAGGATGATGATCGGGGCTGCATCGACCAGGTTCCAGCCAAGGATCGCGAAGACAACGACGATCACGAACATCATCATCGTCTTGACGATGACGTCGTTGATCGTTAGTCGGACGCCACCTGCGGCCGTGATCGCCTGGAATTCAGCGTTCGTATCTGCTGGCGGGGCACCGACTGGAGCGGTTGCGACAGGGGTCGCACCGCTGGCTGACGCATAGGCCGTGCGGCCTTCGTCAAAGGCGAAGCCGGCCTCGCCGGGCTTCTTTTCGTAGCGGGCAAGGACGGGGTTATTTGACTGCATAGAAACACGTTAACCGACCGACTGCATTTCGACAATCCCAACCGGCACTTTGGTGCCCCCGATGGGATTTGAACCCATACTGTGCCGGGTTTAAGCCGGGTGTCTCTGCCAGTTGGACTACGGGGGCGCGATACCAACCCTAGGTGCCTCGAAGGTCAGTCCCCCAGGGACTGGCACCCACGAATGTGGTCAATGGTGCGTCGCCAGGCCGCCGCTGCATTCGCCTCCTGAAAGACCTCAGGTCGGTCGTCATTGAAGAATGCGTGAACCGAGCCCGGGTACTCGATGACCGTGGCCGCTCCACCGTGCTCCGTGATGGCTTCCGCATAGGTAGCGATCGCGGGACCGGCCCAGGATTCATCCGACTCGGCCTTGTGGATGAGCGCAGACTTGCCTGCGTACCTCGACCAGTCGGGCGCGAAGTCGGGCCACGGCATGGCCGGGTAGAACGCGACAGAGCAGCAGACGTCAGCGCTCACCGTCGGGGCGAGGAGCGCGAGGCCCCCTCCCATGCAGAAGCCAACGACCGCGATCCCGTCCCCCTCGACCTCGGGAACCTCCGCGAGGGTTCGGGCTGCATACGCAAGATCATCGGCAACACGCCCGATATCGAGGCCGAGCATGAGCTTTTGCGCCTCGTCAGGTTCCGTCGTCTCGACTCCCCGATAGTGGTCGACGGCCATTGCAACGAAGCCCTCGTCGGTGAATCGCTGGAGGACGTCGCGAATATGTGGGACAAGGCCCCACCACTCCTGAACGACGATAACCCCGGGACCGCCACCAGCGGCCGGACGCGAGATCAGGGCCGGGACAGCTTCGCCGCGGATATCGATCGAGATGCGTTCCATCGGCCAAGTGTGCACCACTACAGCCCGATCCAAAGCACCTTCGGCCACGATGGAGTCAGGTCACCCGGTCGCAGCAGCCGTCGATCCGCGAACGAAGAGACGGGTCGGCAGTTGGCATGACGGCACTGCCGCCGCCACCGTCCCTGCCGTGATCTGTTCGAGCAGGGTCTCTGCGGCCATCCGACCGAGCTCGACGACCGGCTGGGCAACAGTCGTCAGATCCAGGAGTTCGGACATGTCGTGGCCATCGACGCCGATGAGGGAGATGTCTGTGCCGGCCACCAATCCGTGGCTGCGGAGCGAACGCATCGCACCGAAGGCCATCTCATCGGACATCGCGAAGACCGCGGTGGGTCGGTTGCGTTGGGTGAGGAGCGACGTCATCGCCTGCTCGCCGCCGGCGACCGTGAAGTGCCCGGTTGATTCCAAATTCGGATCGACCTCCAAGCCCGCCTCCCACATGACCTCGCGAAAGCCTCGCTGACGATCCTGATCCGCCGTGGACGGGGAGTTCGATGCTGACCCCCCGATGATGCCGATGCGCCGGTGGCCGAGATCGACGAGGTGCTGGGTCGCAATGCGGGCGGCGAGAACGTCGTCGATCGTCACGCTTGGCACACCGTCCAACGAGACCCCGATGAGACTGGTTGGCATGCCGAGGTTGATCACCTCGCGTAGTTCCGGTTCGCTCGGCGGTACCGCGATAACGAGTACTCCATCGACCCGTCGTCTGAGCCTCGGTGCAGGCGGCTGCCTGAGTTGGGCGTCAGGATTTGAGACGCTCATGAGGAGCAGATCCATGCCCGCGCTCTGGAGCACTGACTCGATCCCAGATATGACGGTTGAGAAGAACCACCGTGCGATGTACGGGGTGATGACCGCGACGCTGCCGGTCCGGCCGCTTGCGAGCCTAGATGCGCTTGGCGATATCACGTAGTCGAGATCGCCCGCGATTCGCTGCACGCGCAGTCTGGTCTGCTCGTCAACATTCGGCAGTCCGCGCAGCGCCCGGGAAACGGTCGCTGTCGAGACGCCAGCTGCTTGGGCGACGTCGCGAATCGTGATGCCCATTCTCGGGAGTGTAGACAGGCTCCCCCGCCTTCCACAATCGCTTACATTGTGAGTCAAGGGTGTTGCTAGGCGCTCAGCGAGGCCAGCCTGTACACGATGCCGTCGAGGATGTCGGTCTCGCTCGCGATGACCTCCTGCTGATCGAAGGCCCGCATGAGCGCCCGGAGCACCATCGCTCCGCCGGCGATGACATCGACCCGTCCCTCGTGCATGAAGGGCAGCTTTGCCCGCTGCTCCCTTGTCATGGCGAGCAGTAGCCCTGTAACGCGCTCCACCTCGTCACGGGTCACGACAGCACCATGCAGGCGCGCCGGGTCATACTCCGCGAGGTCGAGCGCCATCGCAGCGACCGTTGTAACCGACCCCGCGACTCCGACGAGGGTGCGCGCCTCCCCCACCGGAACCGTGCTCGCGACCGTCGCGAGGGCGTCGGCAAGGTCGGCTTCCACCAGGTCGATCTCCTGGGTGCTCGGTGGATCTGAATGCAAGTGTCGCTCGGTCATGCGGACGCATCCGATGTTCACGCTGATGCTGTGGCTCGGGAGTCCATCGCCCAGCACGAACTCAGTCGACCCGCCGCCAATGTCGACAACCAGGACGGGTTCCGTTAAAAGCCCCTGCGGCAGGCCCCGAACTGCGCCGAGAAATGAGAGTTCCGCCTCCTCTGCGCCAGGGATGACATCAGGTTCAACCCCAAGCCTGGACTTCACCCCAGCGACGAATTCGGCCCGATTGCCGGCATCGCGGGTCGCCGAGGTGGCGACGATCCGCAGGGGCGGATTGCTGTACTCCGACAGCAGAGCGGCGTACTCATCGCACGCCGCATAGGTTCTCGTGAGCGCCCCCTGCGAGAACTCGCCGGTGCTATCGATTCCTTCACCGAGGCGCACGACCCGCATGGTGCGAACGAGGTCGCTCAATTTGCCCGTCGCCCGATCGACGTCAGCGATGAGGAGCCTGATCGAGTTGGTGCCGCAGTCGATCGCCGCCACCCGCGTCACGTCGCTTCGTCCTCCGGTGAAACGGAGCAGGGATTCGTGACCCACCAAGAACCGAGCGCCGCGACCACCTCGTCACCGAGCGGGTTCACCCCCGGGCCACGCGCGAGGGCATGGGCTGCAAGGACATGCAGGCACTTCACCCGGTTCGGCATGCCACCAGCACTGATGCCCTCAATCTCAGAGACGTCGCCGAGGATGCCTCGATCGGCAAGATAGGCCTCATGCGCGACCCCATAGGCGGCTGCAAGGCCGTCGTCGGTGGCGAGCCTGGACTCCATGTCGCGCATGAGCCCACTTGCCTCAAGC
Organism: Bifidobacterium breve; assembly: GCA_945901095.1. GTDB lineage: Bacteria > Actinomycetota > Actinomycetes > S36-B12 > S36-B12 > WLND01. Next base: position 20,836 of record CAMDKQ010000015.1, on the reverse strand, counting down.
GTGCCAATGGCTCCATTGACCCTGGGGCAGGTGAGGTAGAAGGTTGTAGGGAACGGGGTTCCGTCGGGGAGGCGGGGGAGAGTCCGGACGACATCGGGGGCGCCGCATGCGCACCGGTGGGAAACCGCCACCATCGCACGCGGCGCACGGCCCAGTTGTCGCTCCACGCACGCGACGTCGGTCAGGGACAGTGCTGCGTCCGTCACTGGCCATCCTCTACATTCGTCACGGCCTTGTCACCTGCGGGTGCGCCCTTCTTCTTCTTGCCTTGGTCGAGGGTTCCGTCCGCCTCCGCTATCGACTTCCAGAGCCGCTCGTACCACAACTGCGGGGCAATCTCCTTTACCTCGGCCACGGCCAGTTCCTCGGGGAGATCCTCCGTCCCGATGGTGGTGTAGCCGATCTCACCTGGCCGTACGAAGTGCAGCCGACGACGAGCCTGCACAGCAATGAACGCCGGATCGGCCCAACGCAGCTTCTCTATGCGTAACTCCTCGACAAGCGTTTGCCCGGAAGCCACCTCCGCTTCCAGTTTGGCGATCTCTTCACGCTGATCCAACCAAGCGCGTACGGGGACCGCCAAGGTCGCCACCAAGATCGCCGCGACAACCGTGACCATCGCTGCCCGACCGGTATGTGAGCCCCCACGCCTCGGCGTGATCAGCAGCGGGGTCTCACTCACACCATCGATCGTCCCATGAACGGTCAGCCGGACGAGCGACCGAAACGCGGGAACGCCGATGCGCCTGCGTAGCGGGCGGCATCGTCGAGCTCCTCCTCGATCCGAAGCAACTGGTTGTACTTCGCCACGCGCTCGGAGCGCGCCGGAGCCCCGGTCTTGATCTGACCGCAGTTCGTTGCCACGGCGAGATCGGCGATCGTGGTGTCCTCGGTCTCGCCGGAGCGGTGCGACATCATCGATGCAAAGCCGTTCCGGGTCGCGAGGCTCACGGCATCAAGGGTCTCGGTTAGGGAGCCGATCTGGTTCACCTTGACGAGGAGGGCATTCGCGGCGCTCTCGTCGATACCGCGCTGCAGGCGGGTCGGGTTCGTGACGAACAGGTCATCGCCGACAATCTGAACGCGGTCGCCAAGGCTGCTCGTCAGGTGGATCCAGCCGGCCCAGTCGTCCTCCGACATCGGGTCCTCGATCGACACGAGCGGGAAATCTGCAAGGAGGGACTCGTAATAGGCGGTCATCCACTCCGAGGAGCGGGATGCACCTTCAAAGGAGTACGACCCGTCGGCGTAGAACTCGGTCGAGGCGACATCAAGAGCGAGCGCAATGTCGGAACCAAGGCGCAACCCAGTCGCGCCGATCGCCGTCGCGATGAGTTCGAGCGCTGCGCGGTTGCTTGCCAGCGCAGGCGCGAAGCCGCCCTCGTCGCCCAGCCCGGTCGAGAGACCCTGCTTCTTTAGAACAGACTTCAGCGAGTGATACACCTCGGTACCCTGCTGCAGCGCCTCGGTGAAGGTTGTCGCGCCGATCGGCGCAATCATGAACTCTTGGATGTCGACGCCGGTATCGGCGTGGGCGCCACCGTTGAGGATGTTCATCATCGGAACGGGAAGCAGGTGTGCGTTGGGTCCACCTAGGTAGCGGAACAGTGGAAGTTCACACGAGAGCGCAGCGGCTTTCGCAACCGCAAGCGAGACACCGAGGATCGCATTCGCGCCCAGACTCGCCTTGTTCGGTGTTCCGTCGAGATCGATCATCACCTGGTCGATGAGCCGTTGGTCGGTGGCGTCCATGCCAATGATCTCGGGGGCGATGTCGTCCTCGACCGCCGCGCAGGCCTGGAGAACTCCCTTGCCTCCGTAGCGGGCCTCGCCATCGCGACGCTCGGAGGCCTCGAATGCGCCAGTCGAGGCACCGGAGGGCACGGCAGCCCGCGCAACGGTGTCGTCGTCGAGCAGGATCTCGACCTCGACCGTGGGATTGCCACGTGAGTCGAGGATTTCGCGGGCGATGATCGATTCAATGAGGGCCATAGTCCAAGCCTAAGGGTGGCCAATGAGAAGCATGAAACCGATGAAGTACCGGCGCTGGGATCCATGACGGCGGACTGGCGGAGCGCTACTGCCCCCCGAAAGGAGCGCTCCACCAGCCACTGAAGGCCGATGAAATCGACCCCGTGTCTGCAAGCCACACCAAGGAGGCTCACGACAGAAGAACTCTCCCACCAAGGTCTGACACTCCCCCATCATTCATCTGGCCCAGAATCCGGGTGCGATGAACGAATCGCGCTCCGAAACCCACGGATTCGTTCATCCGGCCCACTCGCGCAGACACCCAGGCGTCACCGTCGTGATCTGACTACGGATGCCAGCAGGGTGCCTCATGTGGCCAAGAAATCCTCCCTCGTCGGCGAGGAGAAACTATTGCCAGACTCCAAGGATTCCGCCCATCACGACGAGCGCCGCGATATCGCCACCGACTTCGATTGCCCACACGACGAAACCCTGACCACCCATGAGGCGATGGCCCAGCGACGTGGTGGCCGAGAACCCGACCCCAACGATGAGGCCTGTCACGGCGCCGAGCACGAGGCCAACCTCGGTGCCGCTGTCGCGGAGCACGCCGATGATGAGGGCAAGGACGACTGCCTGGACGAACGCAGCAACACCGATGAGCCCGAATGTCACGGCCATCGAACTAGAGCCCCCCGGCTTGTCCTCCGGTGACCGGCCGATTGCCTTCCACCAGATCGGGTAGAACGTCTTCGGCCCGAACCAGATTGAGCCAACAACGAATGCTGCAATCGTGCTCGCCACAACGGCGAACCAATTGACAGTAGTGAAATCCATGGCGCGCACAGTATCAGCCGGGCCGTGGAATAGGCCGCCTACTCAGCGTGCCGTGCACTCCGACCAAATAGTTGCGCTGGCCTCCCTCGTCGTCCCTCTGCGGCAGCCGGGAGCGACTCGAGTTCGTCGATCATGAGCCGGCGGAACGTGTCCTTCTGGAGTTCGCGGCCAGCCACTGCCTCGTGCACGGCGCGCAGGTCGGCAATCGTGAAGGACTCGTGCAGCAGTCGGCGTGGGTCCGGGTGCGCTCGATACTCCCGCCGCAGTCGCTCGGTTGCGAGATCGATGATTGCGAGGTGATCGTATGGCAAGCGCAGTCGCGAGGGGAGCGCCACGATGCGTGAGTTAGCCGGTTTTCGCAGGAGTTCTAGGTCAACGAACGACAGAACATCGAGGTGGGCAACCGACAGCACCCAGCCGCGATCATCTCGCGCAGGGTCGTCGAAAACATGGAGCTGCTGCGGCTCCCGACCCGTCACCCCTGCCTTCACTTCAAGGGATCGACGCACGGCTTCGGCGAGGGTCTCCCCCTCATGGAGGAACGTGCCCGGCAGCGCCCAACCCGCAGCCGCGCCGACCGATTGCGGCGGTCGACGAACGAGCAAGACGCCTAGACGCGCCAAGGTGTCGTGAGTAGCGGGGATCACGGTCATGAGGGCGGTATCGACCGCGACTGATGGTCGCGGAAAGTCGGCCAGCGCACGACCGTCGACGTCAGTAAACACCTGCTTCTGATCCACCAGGCCATTCTGTCGGACGGGTGCGCTATTGTTTTCCTTATTAGCGCAATTTTGATCTAATTGATCCCTCTGCGATTCCCGGATCCGCCGAAAACAAGGAGCACCTGATGACGAGGACGAAACAGGTACCAGAACTGCACGTCGGACGCGGTACGCAGGTAGGTCCGCTGACAGTGTTTCCCGTCTGGTCAAGCGAACCGGAGGTCACCAGCGTGTCAATGGGCGTCGGCGCCCAGATCGAGGCAGTCGAACGCGAAGGCAGCCCCGTGGTCGGCGAGCTCATCGTCAAGAACACCGGCTCGACCACCGCGCTGCTCGTCGAGGGCGAACTGCTTGAAGGCGGCTGGCAGCACCGGGCACTGCAGCACGACCTCATCCTCAAACCGGGCAGCACCATGGTTGCCCCGGTCGTCTGCGTCGAAGCAGGCAGGTGGAGCGGTGAACGCAGGGTTCATACCCGCCATGCGCGACGCGCCTCAGGCAACGTCCGCGCAGCTATGCGCTCACACGACAACCATGTGCGTCAGGGTCGCGTGTGGAGCGAGGTCTCGGCCTACGATCGCTCGATGGGGGCTTCGCGGACATCGTCTTTCGTCGATCATCTCGACCGACTCCACTCATCGAATGACCGTCCAAAGACCCCGGTCCTTGATGGCCAGCGCGGGGTCATCGTCGGCCTTGCCGGCCAGCCGGTGCTCCTCGAGATCTTCCCCTCGCATGCATGCCTCACTGCAGGTCTCCCTGACCTCCTCGCCGCACTCATGCTCGATGCACTTGCAAGCGGCGGCCCGTCCGAGCTGACCCCAGGTCGGCGGGCAAGACGCCTCGTCGAGCGTCTCGACGGCCGGCACACGCACCACTCACCCGCACTCGATGCCGGATCCGGAGACACTTTCGTCCTCGACACTCAATACGCAGCCCTCAGAGGCGTTGCCCTTGATGATTCCTGGGTCCACCTCACTGCGTTCAATCGTCGCCACCCACTCGTGGAGGTCTCATGACTCGCACCAAACCCAGCGCGCCATTGCTCTCCTCTGTTCAAACCGACCGCGCCGCCGGGGTGATCCTCGGCCTCGCCTGCGGTGACGCACTCGGGGCCGGCTACGAGTTCCAGCCACCCCGGATCCATGGTGAGCCTGTCGACATGGTCGGCGGTGGTGGATTCCGGTGGGCACCCGGTGAATGGACTGACGACACCTCGATGGCGGTCGCGATCGCTGAAACAGCATCCACCGGCGTCGACCTCCGATCATCCACGGCACTCGACGCCATCACGGTGCGCTTTGTCAACTGGGCCAAGGATGCACCGGATGTCGGCATCCAGACAGGGGCCGTCCTCCGCTCGATCGCAGGCGACCCAACGAGCGATGCCGCCGCAACCAGGGCACGCGAGCACTTCGCCAGGACAGGCCGCACTGGCAACGGATCCCTCATGAGAACAGCGCCGGTCGCCCTTGCCTACCTGCACGAACCCGATGCACGGGGGCAGGCCGCCCGCGCCATCAGCCAACTGACCCACGGTGATGATGAGGCTGGCGAGGCGTGCGCCCTTTGGTGCGATGCCATCGCCCACGCGGTGATTCATGGCAATCTCGAGGGCCTGAGGCTCGCGGTCGCGGCACTGCCCGCAGACCGGGCCCGAGTCTGGTCCGAGCGAATGGACCACGCCGAGTCGGTGGCCCCTCACGAGATCCCGCACAACGGCTGGGTTGTGGCGGCCCTTCAGGCTGCCTGGTCGGCCATCACCAGGACCTCGGTCCCGATTGGTGATCCGGCGAGCGACTCCTTCCCCGCCCAACATCTCGCCCGGGCTCTCGATGCCGCCGTACGCGCCGGCGACGACACCGACACCGTTGCCGCCATCGCCGGCGGGCTCCTCGGGGCAAGGTGGGGAGCATCGGCAATTCCCATTCAATGGCAACAGATTGTGCACGGTTGGCCGGGCCTTCAGGCCAATGACCTGATCCAACTTGGACTGCTGACCGCCCGCGCCGGTGAGCAGCAAGCCTGCTAGCCCGCGAGCAACTGCGAGGCGAGGGTGAAGTCAGCCGGCAACGGTTCGTCCAGCCGCCACACGAACGACACCGGACGCTCACCCTGGTGCGACACATACTGCGCTGAGCCCAGGAACAGATAGGGCCTGGTTCCGAACTCCCAGTCCGGACTCTCGCGCGCAAACAGGAGTATGCGGTGCCCCTCCGCAGCATGCCGGATGTACCGCTGGATCTTCGCGGACCCCTCTCGGTCGGCGTGCTGCGATTGCCAGTGGATGAGGCGGTCGGAAATGGCGTAATCACGGTACATGGTGTGAGGTGAGTACCGGCCCTCAACCTTCTGCCAGGTCATATTGAACACGTCAGCATCAATCGCTCTGGCATGCACGACCCCCTCACGATTGTCGTACGGCGACTTGACCATGCTCCCCTCACCTACCGCGGTGAGCATCTCCGCGCGGCTGTAGCGAGCGTGGATGCTCAGGGGAAGGTCTGGAACCCGCGCATCAATCGGCGTCGTGACATGGGCGAAGCTGTCGGCCGCCACCTCCCACGCTTGGAGAAGTTCCTCCCGGAAGGCCCCGCAGGCATGGGCAGCCAACAGACCATCGATGACTGATCCGTGACCAATCTTCGTCCAGATGGCGTGATAAAGCATGAGTGCCAGGCGCTGTTCCGTGGCGCTGAGATCGGGAATCGACTGCACGTAGTCAGGATCGCTGATGAACCGGCGGTAGACATCGAGCCGAGGCTGATCGTCGACGTGGAGCATCGATGCAACCCGCTTCAGCAACTTCGACTCGCCGTCGGTGGACGGCACCGTCGCTAGCCCGGCCATGCGGACGAGATCGGTCCAGTTGCGTCCGGTCGAGCCGTAGATATCTGCGAGGTCTAAGCCCGAATCTGCCAGATAGTTTGTGAGCCGATACTCGATGGCACTACTGCGACCAGCATGCTCGCGAATATCCGCTGCGATGGCGGCCTTCGAGGATGGGAGTGCGGCCTTGATGTTCTCGAGGACAAGCCGCGAAGCAACCTCATCCATCCGGATAAACGCCCCCGACGGCAGGTAGGGGAAGCCCTGGGTAATCGCCTGCTCAAGTCGGCGGCGGCCGATACCGGTGATCGCACGAAACCGGATGTCGTAGCGAAACTCCTTGCGCTGCATCCCAACGAAGTCGAGCACCGTGAGGAACGACTTGGCGGATGTCTTACGCAAGCCTCGCCCTAACTGCTGGAGAAACACTGTGCCCGACTCGGTCGGGCGCAGCATGACGACCGTATCGACCTCGGGGATGTCGACGCCTTCGTTGAAAATATCGACCGAGACGATGGCCTGGATGGCACCCGTGCGAAGGTCTCGAATCGCCTCGGCTCGAACCGGCTTCGGCGTTTGCCCGTCAAGTGCGATCGACCGAATGCCGGCCTCGTTAAGCCGAAGGGCAAGGAAGCGCGCGTGGCGCACCCCGCCTGCGAAGACAAGCGCCTTCATCGTCAGGGGATCCGTCACCACGTGGGCGATCTCGCGCAGGACCCAATTCATGATGACGTCATTGCCGGTGAGGACCTCATCGAGATCATCAGCGTTGTACCGACCGGCGTTCCAGCGGGCCCTGCTGAAGTCGAGGTCTTCGCTCCCGACAGCGAAATAGTGGAATGGCACAAGGAGGTTGCGCTCAAGGGCGTCCCAGAGCCTCAACTCCGTGGCAATGCGGCCGTCGAACCATTGGGTGACGTCGATGCCGTCGGGACGCTCCGGGGTCGCGGTGAGTCCGAGCATGATCTTGGGCCGCAGATAGTCGAGGAGTCGTTGGTACGAAAAGGCTCCGGCATGATGGAATTCGTCGACGATGACGATGTCGTAGTAGTCAGCGGCCACCCCGACCAGACGACTCGATGCCGAGAGGGACTGGATCGACGCGAACACGTGATCACCCATAACCGGCTCATGCCCGTCTACAAGCAACTCGCCGAACGAGGCGTCCTTGAGTACCTGCCGGAAAACCCCGAGCGATTGGGTGAGGATCTCCTTGCGGTGTGCGACGAACAGCAACCTCGGGTAGTGACCCGGACTGCTCGACCACCTGCGCTCCTCGGCCAATCGCCGATAGTCGAATGCAGCCACGAGTGTCTTGCCCGTGCCAGTCGCAGCGACAACCAGATTGCGGTATCGGTGGTAAACCTCGCGTTCGCGCCGCAGGTCATCGAGCATCTCCTGCTGAAACGGATACGGGTTCAGGTCAAAAAGCAAAAGCTCCTCGACCGGCCGGGCGGAGTCCATGGCGTTCAACTGCAGGGCAATGCGCAGCCGCTCGACATCGCCTGGTCGGGCAGCCGGGTCGTACGGCTCGAACCCATGGGCCGGGTCCTGCCAGTAGGCGTCGAAGGTCGCGCGAAACTTGCTGATGAGGTGCGGTGTCTCCCTGCTCGACAGCCGCACGTTCCACTCCATGCCCTCGCTCATCGCCTGAACAGACATGTTTGATGAGCCGATGTAGCCGGTATGAAAGCCCGTACAGCGATGGAACAGCCAAGCTTTGGCGTGCAACCGAGTGCCACGGCCGTCGTAGCTGATGCGGACTTCGGCACCTGCCTTCACGAGTGCCGTGATCGCCCGCTGATCGCTCGCCGCGAGGTAGGTCGTGGTGAGTACTTGCACGTGCGCTCCACGCCGGATTGCCCGTTCGATATCGGGCAGGATGAGGACGAGGCCGCTCCACTTGATGAAACTCACGATGATTCGAATGGTGTCGGCCGAGTCGATCTCACTCGCGAGCGAGCGAATGAGGTTCGGCTCGCCGCGGCCGTTGATGAGCAGGTCTGATTGACCAAGCGGCACCTCGGGTCGCCGAATCGTCCGCGACGCGAGGCCACTCGCTCCGCTGGACTGGACGAGTTGGAGGATCGGCTCACCGCGCCCTGTCACGTGATCATCGGTGGTCTCTGGCCGATCGCGGTGCGCAAGTCGAGCGTCGACGAAGTCAATGATGTCGTTTGCGATGTCGATTCGCTGACCGTCGTCGGCCCCCGCCAGTCGCTCCTCAAGCAGGCCCGCGAGATACCCGGCAAGGCGAAAGGGCTCCTCCGCAGGATCGAGGGTCGAGCGGTCGATGTGCTGGCCGGCAAGGATCGCAGCAGTGATGCCCTGCTCAAGTCCGCCGGTGATGAGCGTGTCGTAGAGCCCAGGAACCAGGCCCGCGGGTTCGGCCTCGTCGCCCATGCACCCCTCCCCCGTTACGGCCCCGTCCGGGGGCTTCGTTTGAGCTTATTGGGAGGCAGCGACAGTGGATCGACGGATAGACCCGTCGGTCGATTCAGAAGTCAGTGCTGCCAAGCCCGCGCAGGACGTCGCGCTTACCCTCCTTGCCGCTGCTGAGCCAACCGAGGGCACCGGTGATCGACGCAGTCTGCACGCCATCGTCAAAGGTGACCTTGCGATTGACCCCGAGCCTGCCGAATGTCATCTGAGTCGTCGCGCGCGGGAAGGAAACGAGTTCGCGGGTCGGCCCAGTACCGGACGCCCATCGATCCAATCGTTTGACCCAGATTCTGGGCCAGATGAACGATGACACCTCGATTCACCCGATAATCATTCATCTCGCCCAGATTCCGGGCCAGGTGAAGATTCCGGGCCAGGTGAAGATTCTGGGTTAGGTGACGAGGGGGAGGTGAGGGATTGGAGCATTCGCAGGGTCTCATTGTCGACCGACATGATGAGCGTGCCCACCATCCCTCTCGTGAGGAGCACCTTGTAGACGTTGAGCACCAAGCGCTCGAACTCATCGTCGCCCACCGCCTTCGTGTTCCTGAAGTCCGGGTCACGGTTCGCTGAGCGCACCGCCACCCAACGGTCGGTCCGCCACACGAGGTCAGGGCCGAACATCACGCCATTCCAGTCGTACTCGAACCCCTGCGCGGTATACACGCAGCCAACCTGGCCGAAGCCCGCCGGATCACTCGCCCACAGCGCCGCCGGCGGGGCCCCGCCCACTGAGCGGTCTCCCTTGAGGTTCCACGGCCGCGACCATGAGCCGATCGTCACGTCTTCGACGAGTGACCCGTCGGGCCCCGGATCACTCCACGGCCAGCAGTACCCCGCGGTCATGCGGGCACCGAAGCCGGCATCGCGCTTCTCCTCGAGCCGTCGCTCCAACTCCTGCATTGACTCGACCGCCTCGACCGTGAAGTGATCGTCGCCCGTCCACGCCACGGGCCCGCCCGGCGCCAGTCCGAGCAGGCGCTGCACCCAGTTCATGTATGCGGCACTCCCCCCGCACCGGAACTGCTCGTCGAGCGCGACTTTCTGCACCCGCAGGCCCAGCGTGGCCGCAAACTCCTCAATCTCAGCCACGGTCCCAAGTTCCCCGGGCCGCACCACCTGATACTCGTCGAGAAGGAACACCGGCACGCGGGCAGCGGCCATGAGCTCGTCGATCTGTGGTCGCCCTTTTCGGAATTCCGCTTTCGTGTAGCGATTGACGGACGTCTCACGGATGCGGTGCGCCTCGTCGAGGATGAGGACGTCAAGCCCGTTGCGCTCGGCCTCCATGAACGAGTTGAAGTACTTGAACATGCTCTTCACTCGTGTCGACCCCTTGCCCGCAACCATGCGCAGCGTCTGGGTGAACGACCTCGACCCGGTCGCGTGGAGCACCGTGCGGCCTTGGCGCGCCAGTTCGCCCAGCAGTGACAGCGCGATCACGCTCTTGCCGCTCCCCGGGCCACCGGTGATGATGACGACAGTCTTGGAGTCGGCCGCCCGAGCCCGCTCCACCTCATGCACGACGATGTCGAAGGCAAGACGCTGCTCATCGAGGAGCACGAACTGCTCTCGGTCTCGAATCGACTGCGCCGCAACGGTAAGCAGTTGCCTGCTGGGCGCGGCCGGCATCCCGAGCAGTTGGTCTGCCGCGTGCGCGCCAGAAACGTCCGCATCGAGTCTCGTCCGCAGGAAGTCGAGGAAATCGGACTTTCGCTCGCCAGTGAACATTCGGACGACGCTGGATTCACGCGTGCCCCGCAAGGCCAACACTCCGCTCTCGGTCGCGTTGTGCAGGTACGCGACACCTACGACGGCCTCCTGCCGGTTATCGAGGCCCGGCAGGAAGTCGAGGAGATAGTCGCGGTAGCTCGCGACCTGATCCATCGGATGCAGCAGCGGTCGCGGCCCGTAAGCGTCGATCATGACGAGGCTTACGTCGTCCTCGTACATCTCGGCCCGGCTCCACTGCTTGAGCTCAATGAGGACGTACGAGGGCAGGCCGGTCTTCGGGTGCTGTCCGGCGAGCACCGCGTCAATACGCTTGCTCGTCAACGGCAACTGGTGCTCCACGAGGATCTCGATATTCTCGAAGCCCGCGGACATGAGATCCGCGGTGAGCATCGGGAGCGACGCGCGCCACGAGCGCGCCTCACCCTCGCTCGGTCGCCTGCCCGTTGTCGCCAGCATGCGGGCCATCATCTGCTCAATCGCGCTGTTCGACTCGAACAACGACTGTAGACCAGCCGTCGACTGGCGAAGCAGCACCACGTAGAAGACCCCCGGGCAGCACGAATGGATTCGTGCGGGTGGGGGCATGTCCCTGGGTGGCAACGAAGCCAGCGGGAGGCCTGTCGGGCCGCGTGCTGAACTCTAGCCGTACGACGGACCTTGCGACAGGGATGTGCCCGGGGTGGCATAGTCGGGACGTGTCAGATCTCGAGGACCTTCGTCATCGCATGCGCGCCTTCACCAACGAGCGCGACTGGGAGCAGTTCCACGACCCGAAGTCGCTTCTCTTGGCCATCGTTGGTGAAGTCGGCGAGCTCAGCGAACTGTTCCAGTGGCTGCCCGCCACCGATGCAAGTGACCTTGCCCAGGAAGACCCGCTCAAGTCGCGGGTCGCTGAAGAGATGTCGGACGTCCTTCTCTATCTCGTGCGCCTCGCCGACGTGCTCGGAATCGACCTCCATGCTGCTGCGGTGGCGAAGATCGAGGCCGCAGGCGAGCGGTTCGCCGCGGACGAGGTGCGAGGAACCGCGCCCGCCAAGCACTGAATCCGACAGTTCTCGACGCCGAGTTCAACGACGACGTAGCTACGGGTTTGGTTCAGGACGATGTCGAAGTGGAGAGCAACGCGCCCTGGGCCAATCCGCGCCACGACGTCACAGCATGAGGTTCGCATCGCGAAAGTCAAATACGGCAACATCCAGGCCATGCTGGCCAAGTTCGCACCAGTGTGAGTCTCCGGTCAGCACGGGTAAGCGGTGCTCAACCGCGTAGGCCAGGCAAGATATATCAGCCAGCGAGAGTGACTTCACCTGCCCAGGCTTGACACCCTGCGCGCGCTGAGCATCCCTGCTACGCAGGTCGATTCGCTTGAGATCAGGAAAGTGCCGCGCCTCGGCCATTTCGAATGCCACCACCCTCACCCCCGACGCGGTCAACGCCCGTTCGACTCGGATCGGGTCAGCGCCTGCCAGCTCCTTGAGCTTGTACAGGACCTCGCCGAAATTCACCGAGGTTATGAAGGACCTTCCCAGGACGCCTGTGAACGACTGCGCATGCGCATTCCTATCGACGATGCCGACCAAAAGCGAGGCGTCCACGACGAGATCACCACCAGGCAACTGCTGATGGGGGGACACCGCTACGGCAGGCTCCGGTCGCTTGCCCGCTCAGCGAGGAGGTGATCGACGAGTTCGCCGCCCACGCTCATGCGCGCCTTGCCGTCGGCCACCTCGTCTTGGAGGGACGACAGGAGGGCGAGGGGGTCCTCGAGGACCAAGCGTCCGCGGCTATCAACCCACGCAATCATCTCGTGAGCACCGGGCGCAATTCCAGCTTCCGCGAGCAGAGCAGGAGGGAGCGTTGGCCGCCTGCGCTCATCAAGGTGCACCTTGTAGGTGTTCAATCCCACGGCGGGCGACTTCATCGTCCCACTATACCTGTGATGGTGGGCAGAACAAGGACTTTTCCCACAAGCAAAACTCTCAGGGACTTACCTACCAAGGCGCGCGGCCCGTCAACCCTCTCTCACGGTGGCCTCAACGAATCCGGTGTTCGACTCCGGGGCATCAGGCATCCGGCTCATGTGCCACTCACCGCCAGCATCAAGGGTGATCGCAACTCGGTGCGCCGTCCCGGAGATCCCTGCGTCAGGACCGAACCACGACCAAAGGAGGTCGGGAAGCGCATTCGGCCCCGACGCGTCCAGCCTCGCGACATTGATGGCGATCTTCACGAAATCTGCCTGGTAGACCCGGTCATCGACGAGGAGCCTCACCCCCTTGCCCTGCGGCAATTCCGGGTTCTTGTCGCGGTCAAGGAACAGGATCGGCGTGCGACCGTTGTGGGCAACCTTCGCCACTGCCACACCCTGAGCTCGCGGGGTCTTCGTCTCGAGATACCTCGCGAGCCGCCAGTCCACGAGTTCGCCGATCATCCGGTCGACGTGGCCGCGCTGCTCCTCTGCCACGGGCTCAGCGAGGACGAAGGTGTCGTCGCTCAGCATAAATGAGCTCCGGCCCCCGCCTTTCAACTCACCGAGGAGTGCGGCGATGGGCCACTTACGCCAGTAGGCGAGCCAGCTTGCATGGTCCAGCATGGATGGGTTCGGCATGGAGTCACTCGTCGCGTCAAGGAGAAGCCGCGGGTCCCTGGCGATGATTCGATGGCAGATGGCAGCGAGCTTGCTGACAGCCATCCCCTCGCCCAGAGCCCCGGCCATCGTCATGGCTCGAAGGGTCACCATCTTGTACGACTTCGTCATCGGTTCCACTGCAACGGCCTTCAGTGTCTGCTCGTGCGCTCGAAGAACCGACACCTCCACGTCAGTCAACAACCCCTCTGACTCCAGGACCGCAAACCAGCCGCCGCGGGTGTTCAGACTCGCCGGGTTGAAGCCCGCCCGGTAGGCCTGCACCGCCGAGGGCCGCTCCCCCGTCTCGGCCACGACATCCGAGAGGAACTCCACGAACGCATTGGGTCTCGCGACCCTGCTCAACAGGTTCTCGAGCATCGCCCGCGCCTCAAGGCGGTATTCGACCGAGCAGCCCGGCGGCAGTTCGAAGGTGCCTGAGGTAAGGGCTCCCTGCAGTTCGGAGTCGCTCAGCCTGCGGCCGGTGAGCTGGAGCAGCCATCGCGGCTTCAGCAGGAAACTCCGATGATTGCCGACGAAATCGATGACGGTCAGCACCTCCTTGCCCGGTGACAGACGCAGGCCCCGGCCAAGTTGCTGTAAGAACAGGATCGCCGATGACGTCGGTCGCAGCATGAGCACGGTGTCGATCGTCGGGACGTCAACACCCTCATTAAGGAGGTCGACGCTGAACACGACCTTGATGTCACCCCTCGCGAGGGCATCGAGGGTCTGGTGCCGAGGGGCGCTGCCAGGTGATGCGTGGACTGCTTCAGCGAGGACCCCGCGCTGGCGGAAGAAGTCCGCCATGAACTCCGCATGCCGCACCGACACGCAGAAGGCCAGCGTTCGGTCACCCGCACCCTGCTCCCACTCACGCAGTGCCGACTCGGCGCGATCTCGGGTCAAGGCGGCTGCCTCCAGAGCCGTCGGGTCGAACTTGCCGTTGCGCCACGGGATGGGTTCGAAGTCGATCGTGTCAGGCACTCCGAGGTACTCGAATGGAACAAGGGCGCCTCGCGTTATGCCCTCCGCAAGGTTCACCTCGATCACCACGTTGTCGTCGCACAGCGCCAACAGGTCAGCGCCATCGGTGCGCTCGGGAGTGGCCGTGAGCCCCAGCAGAAAGTCCGGTTCGAGGTAGCCAAGAATGCGGCGATATGTCTGGGCTGTCGCGTGGTGGAACTCATCAACGATCACATAGTCGAAGGCGTCGGGTGCGAGGTCACCCATGCGGTTCACGAAGGTCTGGACGCTCGCGAACACGACGTCAGCCGATGACTCATCCGTGGTGGACGTCAGCAGGCCATGGGTTCGCAGCGGCAGGACGCGCCGGAAGACGGCGATCGACTGCCGCAGAATCTCTTCACGATGGGCGAGGAAGAGCACTCGCCGGTACTGCGGGCGTCCGGCATCGAAGGCTGAGAGCCAGGTCTTGCCGAGTCCGGTAGCGAGCACGACCATGCCTGAGTGGAATCCCGATGCCCGAGATTGCTCGAGTGCTGCCAGCGCCTCTGACTGAATCTCCGTTGGCTCATTGGCGAAGGCCGCAGCCTGCCCCAGGCTACTGTCCGGGTGACGTTCGCTCGGCCAGCGGACCTTGGGTGCCTCCTGATATTCATCGAGCAACTCACGTGTAAGCGGAAGCGAGTGGACGTCAGACCACAGGCCCTCAAAACGAGTACGGAGGTTTTCGACCTCGTCCGGCGAGTCTGTCCGCAGCGTCCACTCGACTCCGGCCCCGATACCATTGCGGCTCAGATTCGCGCTGCCGACGAAGCCAAACCCACTGTGCTGCCCGACCGAACTGCCGAATATGTAAGCCTTCGGATGGAAGCTCACCGACCGCGCGTCGAAGACCCGAACTGCCAGCGCCCGTGGGAACTGCGCCATGTCTACGAGGAGTCGCTCCAAAGCGCCTCGCTCGGTGATGCCGAGGTAGTTCGTTGTGAGCAGGCGAAGTCTCATGCTCGGGCGGCTGATCGCGGCGCGGATCTCGACCGCGAGCCGCTCGAGCCCTGAGAGCATGACAAAACTGACCGCGATATCAATGCGATCGATCCCTCCGTCCTCCAATGCATCGGCAAGCGAGGGGCCGAGCGGCCTCGAAGGACCATCGAACAGTGCCGATGCTGGACGCACCAGATAGTTGCCCTTGCCCGGTATGACGTGGCGTACGCCGCCCCGGGGATCAAGGACGTCGCCGTAATGGCGCGGAATGACGTGCACATGCAGGTGTGGCACGGTCTGGCCAGCCGCCTCCCCCGCATTGAACCCGACGTTGAATCCGTCGGGCCTCGGAGTCATCTGCTCGAGATTGCCCTTGACGATCTCGACGAGGGCCATGAGGTCGGCCTGCTCCTGGGTGGAGGCACCCCACCAGTCGGGCACCAGACGCTTCGTGATGACGAGTGCGTGGCCCGGTGAGACCGGGAATCGATCACGGATAGCGAAGGCCGATTCGTTCTCCCCGATCCAGTCCTGCGGAGGAATCTCGAGAAATGGTGACGCCCAGCCCGACATGCACACCCCCCGATCGCTGGCTCAGTCTTCCATCGTGACCCCACGTTAACGTCCCAATCTCACCACAGCCGAATCATGGATCAAGGCATTCGTGTCCTGTCCACAGGTTGAGCGAGGTTGAGTCCGCGATCGATGTGCTCATCACCCAGACTCTCGGGAGCGGCAAACCTGTTAACGTGCATAACGTGCATAACGTGCATAACGTGCACTTTATGCATATCGAGTAAGGAGACCATGATGGCCTACACCCTGACGAGCGGACAGGTGGCACTGAGACTTGCAGATACTGGCGTTTGCCTTTCCGCCGCTGCGATTCAGCGCTACGCGAGGTCTGAGCGAATCCCGTCGAAGCCCACGCCGGGCGGCAGATACCGGTACGACCTAGCAGAAGTACTGCGCGCTCTCACGGACCTGAGCGCCGAACGATCCTTGACTCGGCCAAGCCTCGCGGGCGGCATCGGACTGGGACCAGAATCCGCTGACTCGACATCTTCCACGCTGAGCAGAGCCATCACCGCCCACAGCAACGAATCCCAAGCCAGCAGACAGAGGGATGACGGTACGGGCGATGGGAACCCATGGGGAGTGCCAGCCGCCCTTCGCAAGCAGTTCCAGCAAAGCACCCGCTGCGCAGTCGCTCTGGCATGAGAGGACAGGCGCCTTGACCCACGACTTGTTGAGCGAGGAGCAACATCGGTTTCTCGCTGAGCGGCTTGATCAACTCCGTCAGGGGGACCTCATCAACCTCGGGGCGACGAGTGTCGTCGGGCAAGGTCCATCACCGACCCTGAAATTTGCCGATCCTCAAGCTATGGCCGACGCAGACCAGCCATGGTCACTCACTCTCGTGACCGATCTTGGCTGGTACGTCGTCCTCAGCCAGGACTGCGACATCGCGCGTTCACCCGAGGTCGAGCCCTGCATCGTCGTATGCCCCCTCGAGGCAATGCCCATCATCGAATGGCAGTCACTCCGGAGCGGACCATATTCAGCACGTGAGTTCCCCTTCCCGGAGCATGCCCACATCAGCCTGCCAGGTGGAACAGCGGGCGTGGCCAACGCGCGGTTCGTCACCAGCGTCGAGAAGCAGGCGCTTCTCGCCCCGGCGTATCGTCGCGCTGAGCCACTGACAGCGCCACTGCGGCTTCGATTCAGGGAGTGGGTGGGCCGACGGTTTGCCAAAGCCCCCCATCCTGACCATGTCGACGCACATGTCCTTCAGCCCTGCGGCCATCGCATCAGCCGGCTCGCCAAGGCCGGGCGGGCACAGGTGGATGGGCGCTCAAGATCACAAATGCTCGTGCTCACGGCAGATGACTGGTACATCGGGCCAGGGGAGCAACTCATCCCCCTGCAGCTCGTCATCACCGCTGCGAGCGCTCAGACTGTTGGGCTGTGTGACGAAACAAGCACCAATTTCACGTTACCAGCCATCGAGGCCGCACGCAAAGAACTTCAGTCCGACCTCAACCGGCGGATAACCCCCGGTCTCGACTATGCACTCACAGTAGGAGTTCACACCCTGGACCGCCTTGCTGCGGAGACTTATCGATCTTGGACGCCATGGACATTGGACGCTCGTTCCACATGGTCGGGTCCCGCAACCTGAAATCGTCACGCCCGCGATCAGCGCGACCCTGAGGGTGTGACGTTCAGCCGTCCTGAGACGTCGGATGTCCCTTCAACCCGCGCAGTAGAGCGAAGAGCCCGACCACGAACACGACAACGCCTGCAAAGGCCCAGAAGCTCACGCCCGTCATTGGACTTCCGGCGAGAGAGCCAATGCCCTGGAAGAACCACACCACGCCGATGGCCATGAGCAGTGCCCCGATGATCAGCTTCACGATCCTTGGCATGTTCACTCCTATTCGCAGATGAGTTGCTCCGTCACGCATTGACGCCATCGTTTCCCATCGACGAGACAATCGCAACATCGGGCCTGCCACCCTGAGGCAACAGCGTACGAGGGCAGCACCTGACTCACCCGCGAAACCGTGCCATCATCACTCCATGGATGCCTCGGTCATCAACCGCGCCGTGAAGAAATTACGTGCCTGCGGCGCCGAGTTCGCCTACCTCCATGGCAGTCAAGTGTCGGACAATGCGCGGCCCAATTCGGACTTCGACGTTGCGGCCTACTTCGTCAACCCCGTCCCTGCATCCTTCGAGGTCGATGTTGCGCCGGTGATTGACCTGCTCGTCTTGAGCGACGCACCGCTCGAGATTGCTAGGTGTATCGCTCTCGATGGCAAACTTCTCTTCGATGACAATCCTGTCGACCGAGTTCGTTGCGAGTCGCAGACTCGAAAGGTCTACTCCGACGAGAAGTATCGATTCGAACGGTCCCACCGTGACTTTCTCGAGGAGGCGGCACGTGGTCGATGAGGTGCGAGTCATCCGACTGCTGCGCGCCGCCAGTGGTGCCATCAGCGGCGTGCGACTTGAACAGGCAGCAGCCAGTGATCGGCTCGCCGACTGCAGCGACCTCGAGGAGTTCGTCGGTCAGGCCAACTGCTGGCTTTCCGCCCACCAGGAGACGCCATGAGCGACGATCGCTCCGGTGATTCGACCGATCGAGCACCTCGATCATTGCTCTGGGCCGGTCGAGAGACTGGTTCTTCGAGCCAGGCATCACGCTCGCCCCAACCCGTACAACCCGTCCTGAGCCCCGAGGCATTCTGGCGGCGCGAGTTCATCCTCACCGGGCCGCCGCGATCGAGGAAGTTCCGGATCAGGGTGCGGTAACTGGCTAAACGTGGGTTCAGTGCGTACACCGAGGGGTCGAGTCCTGTGAATTGCACAGCACTCGACCCCTCGGTCTTGTTGATGAACGGTTAGGCAAGTGCCTTCGTCTTGAGGTTGTCGAACTCGGCCTGCGTGATGGTGCCTGCGTCAAGGAGTGCCTTCGCCGATGCGATCTGCTCGGTCGGGTTCGTCCCGGCCATCGACTGGATGTACGCCTGACGCGCTTCCTGGTTCTCCACTGCAGACGCCTGCTGCCGCTCGGCCATTCCCCTACCGCGGAAGATGATGTAGATGAAGATGGTGATGAAGTGGAAGAAGAGCAGGGCGATGATCCAGAGCAGCTTGACCCAGGCGCTCATCTTGTGATCGCGGAAGATGTCGAGCAGGATCATGAAGAGGAGCATGAAGTAGAAGACCATGAAGAAGATGATGAGCATGGTCCACAGGAAGTTGCCGTCGTCCATTGGTTGACCTTTCATAAAGGAAGTTATTCATCGGAGGTGAACCAACGGGGCTGGTTCGAGTATGCCTCACTTGGACAGGATATCCGCGAACGCAGATCACTCGAAGGGCCGCACCGGTAGGGCCCAACTGCTCCTCGTGATTGGTTCGGTAAACCCTCGGAATTCTCTAAGGCTCGCTCGGCCGAGCCGCCGGCCTAGCGATCACCTCGGTCGTGAGGTCGCGCCGAGGAGTTTTGGGCCGACCGAGTGGAACGGTCTCCGCCCAGGCACCTGATCGTCGAGGAACCCGGCGCGGCGGCGCCACCTCAGCCTGCTCTGCCGGTTGCAGCGGTTGCAGCGGTTGCGGCGCCAGTGCCAGACGCCGCGGGGCGTCGACATTTACAAGCCCTGGGCGAGCCGTCAGCACGCCAAACTCCTCCGGAACCCGCAGCACCGGCGCCTCCTTCGGCGGCTCTGGCATTGCGGCGAGCACAACAACCCCCGCCGTCGTGAGCACTGATGCATGGAACACGGCTTCGGCCCGTGTGAAGCCACACATCGCTGCGATCTCATCGACGGAGCGCACGCCATCGGTCGCCCTCATGAAGGCATCGAGTTCTGGCGAACCGTTCGACACGGACGCCGCGCTGCCCATCGGGCGCAGGACACAGGAACCCGCGTGACCTTCGCCAGCAAGCGCCGCTGAAGCGCGGTCGAGTTGGATCTTGCGGATCTCGGTCTCGGCGACAAGTTCTTCGATCCTCGCGGGAAGGATGCACCATCGAGACGTGATCTCATTCTTCGACTCACGCACCTTCAGGGACCGGCAATTCAGGACCGCGCCGAGGGCGGCGAGCAGGTACTCACGGTGGTACTCGGCAAGTCTGTCGACCGAGATCCAGCCGCAGTCCACGACGATGCGCCCAACCATGAGGTCCGCGGAGTCGCGATCCAGACTCGGACGCACCGACGCCAGTCGCGCAGCGTCGATATGGCCCGCCGCGATGAGACGGGAGAGGAAGCCGGGCTGGTAATCGTCGAGTTCGACCGAGTAGATCCCACCGACGTAGACGTAGACGGAGGCCTCTGACCCGGTCTTCTTATCACGAACGAGTACGGCGCCGGTCCATTTGCGTTCAGCCGCCAAGACGAGCGCATTAGTGAGTTGCCTGTTCACCACCACCGCCCCTTTCGACCACCATCATCGCGGGCAATCGTCTGCGGCCATCCAACCGCGGAACGGTCACGGAAGGCGCCCGCATGGCCTACCGTACCGAAGCAGGGTGCCTCAACAGGTGAGCAGCGCCGCACGACGCACGATCGAACGGAGGGACATGCCAGCACTGCTCATTCCTGAGCATCCGAATTTCGAGGACGAGTCGGAGCAGGTCGTCTGGGAGGCACTCAGGTCCCAGTTGCGCGACGGCGACGTACTGCTTCACGGCGTGAGATTCACCGACCCCACACACGGCGAGGTCGAGATCGACCTGCTCATCCTCATGCCCGATTGCGGCGCCGCGGTGATCGAGGTGAAGGGCGGCCATGTGACGTTCACCCAGGGGGAATGGCGGCAGAGTGACGCCTCCGGGAGCCGGCAGATCCACCCGATTCTTCAAGCCCGGAACGGTGTCTACGCCCTCAAGCGCTACCTCGAAGCCCAGCCCAATTGGTCGCGCGGGGCCCTGCGAGCCGGCTGGCTTCTCGCCTTTCCCTACCTCACCGTGACCGGTGCGATGGGGCCTGAGGCTCGCCGTGATCTCATCCTTGGCCGCGAGGACCTGCCCGAGGCTGCCGCAATCACGTACGACCGCCTTTGGTCCCCCGAGTTCCAGACACCCCTGCCAGCCGATGGCTGGGTCGAAGCCGCGCTCGACCTGCTCCTCGGAGCACCCGACAGCGAACGCGAGATCCTCGCGCGCACCGAGGCCCGTCTTCGGCATAGTGACGAACTCGCCGCCACGCAA
>CAMDKQ010000014.1 GCA_945901095.1 Bifidobacterium breve | reverse complement strand
GCTCATGCCGAACACTGAGCGGTTCCGCCCGGGATTCTTCAGGCGGGTCCTGCTGTTCGCGGCGCCTGCGGGAGCCATCGCGGCGGCCTGCGCATTCTCGAGCTATGGCATCGCCCTGCGGGTCGGCGAACCGATCTCGAGTGCCATGTCATCCGCGACCGTCACGCTCTTCATCGTCACGACGGCGGTGCTCCTCCAAAGCGCCCGGCCGCTCAACGCCATCAGGCTCGGCATTGTGGCCCTCATGATTGTCATGTTCCTATGCGTGCTCTACATCCCCTTCCTATCGAACTGGTTCGCGCTGTCCCTTGGCGCCGAGCGCTACAGCCTCGTGGCGGTAGGGGTCGGGTTCGTCGGAGCTCTGCTCGTTTGGGTGGCGGTCATCGTCACGGATCGATGGCGTCGGGCATGAAGCCCTGCGTCGGCTTGTCGACATCGTCGGTTTACCCAGAGGGCACGGCCGCCGCCTTCGAGATATCGGCCCGCCTCGGTTACGACGGCGTCGAGGTCATGGTCGGCACCGATGCGGTGAGCCAGGATCCCCAGGCCCTGCGCGCACTGGTCGACCATTATCAAACGCCAATCCTGTCGATCCACGCTCCCTGCCTTCTCGTCACCCAGCGGGTCTGGGGCACCGATCCGTGGGGCAAGCTCGTTCGAGCGAAAGAGGCGGCCGAGCGGCTCGGGGCCTCGACCGTGGTTGTTCACCCGCCGTTTCGGTGGCAGCGCTCATATGCCAAGGGATTCGTCGCAGGACTCGCGGCAATGGCGAACGAGACTGCCGTCGAGTTCGCGGTCGAGAACATGTTCCCGTGGCGCGCGGGGAGCCAGGAGATCCCCGCCTACGCGCCCGGCTGGGACGTCCGAGATGAGGACTATCCATACGTAACCCTCGATCTTTCCCATACATCGGTCTCCCGGAGCGATGCCATGCAGATGGCCGCTGACCTCGCAGGTCGACTCCGCCACGTGCACCTCGCCGATGGCACCGGCTCGGCGCGCGATGAGCACCTCATCCCCGGGCGGGGGGAGCAGCCGGCCGCTGAACTTCTGCAGCATCTCGCGCGCACTGGGTTTGACCAGACCGTGGTTGTCGAGGTGAGCACCCGCGGGGCGCTCACGCGCGATGACCGTGAAATCGACCTTGTGGAGGCACTTGAGTTCGCGCGCCTCCATCTCGCGCCCGGGCATTAGGGTCGACGCATGAGCAGTGTCCGAAGCGTTGTCTCCGGAATCGCGAGCAACGACCGGGTCGGCCCCCTCCTCGCGAGCACGGGTATCGGGCGCGGCCTCGTCCAGCGCGTCGCGGGGGGCGAGGCACCCGCGGATGTCATGGCATCGGTGCACGATCTCGCAGACTCGGGCCGCTTCGTCAGCCTTGAGCGGCACTGGGGCGCGGAATCGTCGGCCGATATTGACAGTGTCATCGCAGACTACGAAACGGTGATCGGGCTACTGGGATCATCTGGGCTCGGCTCAATCGCCGAGGTTCTCGTGCCAGCCCAACTCCTCATGGTTGCGCGGGGACCGGAGGCCTTGAACGAGGTGTGCGCGGTCGCGCGTGACTCCGGTGTGTCGGTCCTCGTGGCATCAAGTGCCCCGGGCGAGATTGATGCCACGATCGCAGTGGTTCAGCGCCAGCGGGCAATTGGACGCGAGGTAGGCATCGGGGTGCAATCGTTGCTGCGGCGCACCGAGCGGGACTGTGCCGTTGTCTCCGGGCGCGTGCGACTGTCCAAGACGGGCTCTGGCCCGGCGCTCACTGACGCCGGACGATTTGAGCACGACATTGAGGTGGACAAGTCCTATGTGCGCTGCGCGAAGGCACTCCTTGCTCGCGGCGACGAGGTGTGGCCCTCGTTCGCGACCCATGACCCGCGCCTGGTCGAGATCATCGAGGCGCTGGCGGTCCGGTACGGCCGTGGAGCGGGGCAGTACGAGTTCGCCATGTACCTCGGCCGAGCCGAGTATCTCCAACAACGGCTCGTCGACTCGGGCGAGAGCGTGCGCGTGTGCGTGCCGTTTGGTCCCGAGTGGTTCGGTCGACTTGTGGGAGGCTTTGCCGAACGACCAAGCGCGTTGACGTCGGTCGTTCGGGCGCTCCTGCCTGGCGCGTGAGACTTGGAGGTGTTCGGATGACCCGGATTGCAGTGCTCGGTGGTGGCGTCATGGGTGAGGCCCTTATCGATGGATTCCAGCGGCGACTGACTCCGAGGCCGGTCATCGTCGTGGCGGAGAAGCGAGCCGAGCGCGCCGCGGAACTCGCGGATCGGTTCGGCGTGTTCATCGAGGATGCCGTCGAAGCGTGCGCTGGCGCCGAGGTCATCATCCTGGTGGTGAAACCGCAGGACGTCCGGGGCCTGGTCGCCGACATCGCACCGAGCGTTGAGCCCGGTGCCCTCGTCATCTCGATCGCAGCGGGCATCATGACCGGGTTGCTCGAGGCCGCTATGCCCCTCGCGAACATCGTCCGGGCGATGCCGAATACGCCGGCAAGGATCGAGAGCGGGGTCACCGGGATCAGTGGAGGCAGCCATTGCGGCGCAGAGGCGCTCGAACGGGCTCGCTTGCTCCTGACATCTGTGGGAGTCGTCGTTGAGGTCCCCGAGAGTCTGCAGGACGCTGTCACGGCAGTCTCCGGCAGTGGCCCCGCATACCTGTTTTACCTCGCGGAGGCGATGATGGCGGGGGCCATCGAACTCGGGATGCCCTCCGACACGGCCCGCACCTCGGTCGTCCACACGTTGCTCGGGGCCGCCCGACTGCTCGAGGCGAGCGATGAGGAGCCGGCCGCACTTCGCGCGAAGGTCACCTCGTCGGGGGGTACCACGGCGGCGGCGATCGCGGTTCTCGACTCAAGTGGGGTGCAGACGATCGTGCGGGGGGCCCTTGAGGCGGCCCGTGACCGTAGCCGTGAACTCGCCGAGGCCTGACCCGTGAGCGAGCGGGTAGGAATTGTGTGGGACGAGCGGCTTCGGGCGTACGACTTCGGTCCCGGGCATCCTCTCGCGCCCATTCGGGTGGAGCTCGCGATGCGTCTCGCGACCGAATTCGGATTACTTGAGCACGCCAACGTCGAAATGCTCACCCCGGTTCCGTTCGCCGAACTTGGCGACCTCCTGCGCGTTCACGAGCCCGGCTATGTCGAGGCGGTCCAGCGAGCGTCCGATGACCCCGGTCACGCTGATCGGAGCCGGGGGCTCGGAACCGCCGACACTCCGGCATTCACCGGCATGCACGATGCTGCCCTCCGGGTCGTTGGAGCCACACTCACCGGCGCCCGCGGGGTCCTTGAGGGCCGGGTTGAGCATGCGGTCAACCTCGCAGGCGGACTCCACCACGCGATGCCGGGTTCTGCGTCAGGCTTTTGCGTGTACAACGACATCGGGGTGGCGATCGCCTGGCTCCTCGAGCAGGGCGTCGAGCGGGTCGCCTATGTCGACGTTGACGTCCATCATGGCGACGGCGTGCAGGCAATCTTCTGGGACGACCCGCGGGTGATGACGATCTCCATCCACGAGAGCCCGGCCACCTTGTTCCCCGGAACCGGGTGGCCCACGGAGGTAGGCGGACGGGGGGCCATCGGGACAGCAGTGAACGTGGCGCTCCCCGCCGGCACCGGTGACCAGGGCTTCCTGCGCGCCCTGCACAGCGTCGTGCCCGATCTGCTCGGAGCCTTCGGACCGCAGGTGCTCGTCACTCAGCAGGGCGTCGATTCCCATGTCGATGACCCGCTGGCCAACCTCACGATGACCATCGATGGGCAGCGAATGAGCTACGAGGCGCTCCACCGGTGGGCCCACCGTTATGCCGCCGGCCGGTGGCTCGCGGTCGGCGGTGGCGGGTACGAGTGGGTCGACGTCGTCCCGCGTGCGTGGACTCACCTCATCGCCGAGGCGACAGGACATGCGATCAATCCGGAAACACCAATGCCGCCGGCCTTCACCGACTACGTGGCGTCGGTGCTCGGCCGCTTCGCGCCGGACCAGATGACTGATGGGCGACACCCGTGGCCCAAGCCGTTCGACGATGGGTTCGACCCTCGGGATCCGGTCGATGCGGCAATCCTCGCCACCCGCGAGGCGTGCTTCCCGTCGTGGGGCCTCCTCGCCGAGCCCGCTGGCTGGACATAATTCCTCAAGGGTCGCCCGCAATATGGCAAACCAACTTCCCCAGCAGCCCCGTTGGCCACTATTCTGCAATGCGTTCGACAACTGTTGCTCACCGGAGGGGAAGCCGGTGCGGTCGTTGAGCAGGAAGTTCGGTGTGAGATGTCAACGACCCCTGATCGGGCCTTCTCCGAGGTACGTTTCCTGACGGTTGCCGAGGTGGCCGCCGTGATGCGCGTATCGAAGATGACGGTGTATCGCCTCGTCCATGGCGGCGAATTGCCTGCCGTACGAGTTGGACGATCCTTTCGAGTGCCTGAGCAGGCTGTGCACGACTACCTGCGTGACTCCTTCGTCGAGACCGCCTGAAGGCGGCTCAAACCCCGATGTGCGGGAGATCGACGACACCGGGTCAACGGCCTAGCGGCGGTCGGCGGTAGGCTCCTCCTCGCATCGTGCACTTTTTGTCGTGCTCAGCGGTGATGCCGCTGCCACCAACCAACGCGAGGATTCATTAATGGGCTCAGTCATCAAGAAGCGGCGCAAGCGGATGGCTAAGAAGAAGCACCGCAAGCTGCTTCGACGCACGCGAGTCCAGCGCCGCAACAAGAAGTAGCTGACAACCCTTCGAGCAGAAGGGGCTGCTGTGAGGGAGCAACATGGGTCGCATCGTCTTGGTGACGGGAGTCTCCCGGTCTCTCGGTAGCCGAATCGCGGAGAACCTCGCTGGCGACAAGGGCGTTGATCGGGTGATCGGTGTCGATGTCGTTCCTCCGATAGCGCCGATACCCGGCATCGACTTCATTCGGGCTGATATTCGCAACCCGGTGATTGCCAAGGTCATGGGTGAGGCGAAGGTCGACACTGTTGTGCATATGGGGGTCATCGCGACCCCGAAGCAGGCCGGTGGCCGGAGCACGATGAAGGAAATCAACGTCATCGGGACCATGCAATTGCTCGCGGCCTGCCAGCGGACACCGTCGCTCGAAGGCCTTATCGTGAAATCTACCTCTGGGGTTTACGGATGCGGGGCGAAGGATCCTGCGATGTTCACCGAGGACATGGAGCCCAAGCACGCGCCGACGGCCGGCTGGCCAAAGGACTGCTCCGAGGTCGAGGGCTACGTACGGGGTTTCGCCCGGCGCCGACCCGACGTCACAGTCTCGACCTTTCGCTTCGCGAATTTCATTGGGTCGGCAATTGATACGGCGATGACGGCGTATTTTTCCCTTCCCGTGATCCCTACGGTTCTCGGGTTCGATGCTCGACTGCAGTTCGTTCATGTTGACGATGGACTCGAGATCCTGCGCCGAGCCGTTCACGATCGTCAAGTGGGCATCTTCAACGTTGCGGGCGCCGGTGCACTCACGCTGTCGCAGGCGATCAGGCTCACCGGTCGTCCCCGGGTGGCGCTGCCTGAGTTCCTGCTGACGCCGGTTGGTCGAAGCCTCTCGAGAGCCGGGCTGCTGGACTTCTCCTACGAGCAGGTCCGGTTCATCACCTACGGAAGGGTTCTTGACACCTCACTCGTCGAGCGAACCTTCACGTTCACTCCGGCCTACACCACTCACGCCGCCTTTGAGGAGTTCCTCGCGCGCGATGAGGAGCTGGCCGACGTTGCCTGACGCCCAGGTCATCAACATGGGCGACAGCGGCAGACTGTCCCCTTCCAAGGCAGCGCGACTCGTTGGCAACACCGGGCCCCAACCGTTGTCTGCGGTAGTTCGGCTCCCCGAGCAGCGGTTCGAAGGAGAGCTCGCGTCGTTACCGGAAAGCCTTCGCGCGTTCGCGGAGGAGGCGTGGGAATTCGTTCAACGACGTCGCAGTGGTGACTACGCGATCGATGATTTCGGGTTCGACCCCGATCTCACCGAGCACGTCTTCATGGCCCTTGTTCGCCCGCTCTATCGGTCATGGTTTCGGGTCGAGACTTCTGGGCTGGAGAACATCCCGGCCGATTCGGGCGCCTTGGTCGTGGCGAATCACTCTGGCACGGTGGCCTTCGACTCGGTGATGACCCAGGTGGCGTTGCTCGATGACCATCCGGCGCACCGGCACCTACGCATGCTCGGCGCGAACCTGGTTTTCCAGACGCCGTTCCTCGGCGAGATCGCACGCAAGGCGGGTCACACACTCGCCTGCACCCCCGACGCTGAGCGGCTCCTCGAGCGGGGTGAGATCGTCGGCGTCTGGCCGGAGGGCTTCAAGGGCATCGGCAAGCCGTTCAGCGAGCGTTACAAGCTCCAGCGTTTCGGAAGGGGCGGCTTCGTTGCCGCGGCTCTTCGGACGAAAACCCCGATCGTTCCGACAGCGATCGTTGGTGCAGAGGAGATCTACCCAATGATCTCCAACGCCAAGACCCTTGCCCGCCTACTCGGGTTGCCGTATTTCCCGATCACCCCGACGTTCCCGCTGATGGGACCCCTTGGGATGGTGCCGCTGCCGAGTAAGTGGTACATCGAGTTCGGCGACCCGATCCACACCGAGGACTATCCTGAGGGCGCTGCTGACGACCCAATGCTCGTGTTCAATCTCACAGATCAGGTACGTGAGCAGATCCAGCAGGCGCTTTACCGCCTCCTCATGAAGCGCCCATCGGTATTCGGATGATGGCGGCTCAACTCCTTCGAGCGCGTCCGATCGCATAGCCGACAGCGAGGCCCGCGGCTAGTCCGGAGGCGCCGGATAGGGCTGGGAGCGCAACGCGCTTCACCTGTTCCCTACGCCGGAAGTCTCGGATCTTCCAGTCGTTGTCGCGGGCATGCGCGCGCAGGGTGGCATCTGGGTTCACTGCGACGGGATGGCCAACTGCTGACAGCATCGGAATGTCATTTGCCGAGTCGGAGTAGGCCCAGCATTGGCTGAGGTCGAGGCCCTCTCGGGCGGCGAGGGCGTGCACAGCCTCAGCCTTGGCCAGGCCGTGGAGCGGCGGCCCAACGAGTCGGCCAGTGTACTTGCCATCCTCGATTTCCGAGACGGTCCCGAGTGCGCCCGTGAGTCCGAGTCGGCGCGCGAGGAGCCGGGCGACCTCGACCGGTGTGGCGGTGACGAGCCAGACCTCCTGCCCGGCATCGAGGTGACCTTGTGCGAGTGCGAGGGATCCGGGGATGAGCTTGTCGACCATGCTGTCGTCGAAGATCTCCTCGCCGAGCGCGAGCAACTCATCGACGCGTCGACCTTCAACGAACGAGAGAGCGGCCGTCGTGGCCGATGCCATGTCCTCCAGGTTTTCGGCGCCACTGAGGACGAAGCGCAACTGCTTGACGCCGAAGCCCCAGACCTCGTGGCCGCTGAAGTAGTGACGACGGGCCAGCCCGACGGCGAGGTGGAAGATGCTCGCACCTCGCATGATCGTGTTGTCCACGTCGAAGAAGGCAGCGGTGGCTCCCGCGATGTGTCCGCCGATCGCCTCGCCCGCAGCGTCGGCGGAGGCCTGTCCGGCCTTGCGATAGGACGCGAGCAGGTCAGGTGCATTCGGAACCCGCCTGCTCGCCACGGATGGAGCGTACCGAGGTCTTGGCATCGATATGCCAGAGTAGGGAGCATGAGCGAGCGGACGAACCTGGCATCGCTGCTGCGCGGCCCGGCAGGCGTCACCCCGGATCGTGCAGCCCTCATCGATGGCGCACGCCGGCTCACCTGGTCGGAGCTTGATGAAGCGGTCGATCATGTCGCTGGCGGCCTGCGCGAGCAGGGTCTGCATCCGGGGGATCGAGTGGCCCTGCTGCTCGGGAATTCGATCGAATTCGTCGTTGGCTACTTCGCGATTTTACGCGCCGGGCTCGTCGTGGTCGCGTTGAACCCGGCGTATACCGTGGCGGAGGTAGCGGTGCTCCTCACCGATTCTGGTGCTCGTCTCGTGTTCGTCGATGAGACGACCGTTGCGGTGGGATCAGGCGCCGTCGAGGCGATCGCCTCCTGTGAGGTGGTCGATGTGTCGTCCGCTTTGTGGCGCCGTCTTCTTACATCCCAGCCCATTGCGCCGGGTGACGAGTCGGTAGCTCCCAATGGCCTCGCCCTCCTGTTGTTCACGGCCGGAACGAGCGGTCGACCGAAGGGCGCGATGCTCTCTCACGCAGCGCTGCTCGCGAACATTGACATGCTCAGGTCGCTTGAGGGCCCCCCCGCCGTGCTGGAGTCCGACACCGTCCTGCTCGTCCTTCCACTGTTTCACGTATACGGCTTGAACACCGGGCTCGGCCTAGCGGTCTCGGCCGGCGCCACCTGTGTGATCGTCGACCGTTTTGATCCGGTGGAGTCCCTTCGCCTGATCGCCAACGCGGGAGTCACGACGGTAGCTGGGGCGCCGGCGATGTATCAGGCGTGGTCCCGGGTGCCGGCGGCCCGAGAGGCATGTCAATCCATCCGGCTGCTCTCCAGTGGCGGCTCACCGCTACCCGTCGCCGTCTTCGATGCCTTCGCCGCACTCACCGGAAAGACGATCTTCGAGGGCTATGGCATGACCGAGACGGCTCCCGTGGTCTCGACAACCCTGGTGACCGGCGTCGCCAAGGCCGGTTCGGTGGGACGGCCGCTGCCGGGTTTGCAGGTCCGGCTCGTCGATGACAGTGGGCAGGAGGTCGATGACGGTGACCCGGGCGAGGTCTGGGTCCGTGGAGCCTCGGTTTTCACGGGCTACTGGCCGGCCGGCCTCGGCGGGCCGGATTCCGATGGTTGGTTCCGTTCGGGCGACGTCGCCTACGTCGACGCGGAGGGTGACCTATATCTCGTCGACCGGCGTCGAGAGGTCATCTTGGTGAGTGGATTCAATGTCTACCCGCGCGAGATCGAACTCGCGATCGAGTCGCTGGCCGGGGTCATCGAGGTGGCGGTGGTCGGCGTACCCGACGATGCCACTGGCGAGGCGGTCTCGGCTATCGTCGTGACGAGTGAGGGGTCTGGGCCCTCGCGTGAGGAGATTGCCGCGCACTGTGCCACGCGATTGGCCCGATTCAAGTGCCCGTCGAGCATCCGCGTCGTTGACGCACTCCCGCACTCATCCACCGGAAAGATTGCCAAGGGCCGCCTGCGCGAGGTCTACGGAGAGCAGTGAATACCCGGGTAACTCTGGTCGGGAAACAGGACTGTCATCTGTGCCATGAGGCCCGCGAGCAGGTCTCCAATGTGTGCGACGAACTCGGCATTGGGTGGCAGGAACTGTCGATTCTTGATGACCCGGGGCTCTATGACGAGTACTGGGAGAAGATCCCGGTTGTTCTCATTGACGGTCGCATTCATGACTACTGGCGGGTGGATCCGCGTCGTTTACGGAGGGCATTGTCCGATAATCGGAGTGAATCGTCCGATTAAGTTTGTGCCTTGGCGATCAAGTGCCTAATCTTTACCTCGCGGCCAACCACAGTTTGGTCGTTCCCAGCCTCATGCAACGCCGGTTCCGGCAGGCGAAGTGTGCGGGCCAGAACTTCCCTGGAGCACCGTGTCGCTGTCCCGCCGAACCTTCGGCAAGACCCAAACCCATGATGTGGGTCGGCGTAACCCCGACGCCACCGGGGTCCGGTTGCCCGTTTTCGACCACATGTTGAGGACCCCCACCTCGGATAGAAACACCACGGTATCGCCGGGCCTGATCGCCGCATCACCGGGTGTCGGCAACCGCTGCCTCGCCAATACCCACCCGAGAGCGATGCACGAAGTGAGCACCGAATGACCCTCGAGAGCACAGCCAATGAGACTCACACCGCAGCACCCAGTTCAGGAGAGGCACCCGTGACCACAGGCACCACCCCAGGGAACCCGAAGGCACGTCGCAAGGTGACCCTCGGTCCGGTCTCGCTGGTCGCGGCGGGCCCGGGTGATCCGGACCTGCTCACCCTGCGTGCGGTCGCCCTTCTCGGCGAGGCCGACGTCATTGTTTCCGACGTGGATGTTGTCGCCATCGCCGAGACCTACCGGCGCGCAGATGCGCAGATCATCCCCGCGGTCAGCACAGACGGTATTCCGCTGGACCATGCCGATCGAGTGAAACTCGTCGTCGAGGCGGCACGCGAGGGTAAGGATGTCGTGCGCCTCATCGCTGGCGACCCAGTCGTCGATGGCACCCTGCTGCACGAGGCGGCAGCACTGCGCAAGGCAAAGGTCCCCTTCGAGGTAGCGCCCGGCGTGAGCGATGTCACCGGAATTCCCGCCTACGCAGGCTTCGGTCTCACCGGCGGTCGCACTCGGCAGTTCCGGGTCGTCGATGCGCACGACACCGAGCTCGTCTGGGAGGATCTCGTTCACCCACGGGTCACCGTTGTCTTCCTCAACGGGGCAGACCGCGCAGCCGAGATTGCCAGTCGCCTCATCGCGGTCGGCGCGGAGGCGAAAACTCCCATCGCCATCACCCGACGGGGAACGACGGTCGATCAGCGCACCCTTGCCGGGACACTTGGCGACATCGGCGCGATAACGAAGGGCTCCAAGCAGGCCGGGCACGGCATCGTCGTGGTCGGCGACGTCGTAAGCCAGCGCGAGAAACTTGACTGGTTCGAGGTGAAGGCCCTCTTCGGCTGGCGCGTCCTCATCCCGCGCACCCAGGACCAGGCCGGACCGATCCTGTCACTCCTTCGCCGGCATGGTGCCGTTCCCATGGAGGTGGCGACGATCTCCGTTGAGCCCCCGCGCACCCCGCAGCAGATCGACCGCGCCATTCATGGCCTCGTCTCAGGACGCTATGAGTGGATCGGCTTCACCTCGGTGAACGCGGTGCGTGCCATCCGCGAGAAGTTGAGCGAGTACGGCCTTGACGCCCGTTCATTCGCCGGGCTGAAGGTCGCCGCGGTCGGTGAGAGCACGATTGCGTCGCTCATTGAGTTTGGCGTGCGTCCTGACCTCATGCCAAATGGCGACCAGACGACGTCCGCGCTCCTTGACGACTGGCCCGTCTACGACTCCCTCACCGACCCCATCAATCGGGTGTTCCTCCCCCGTGCCGATATCGCCACCGACACACTCGCCGCTGGGCTCGCCGAACTCGGCTGGGAGGTCGAGGATGTCACCGCTTATCGCACCGTTCGGGCAGCACCGCCGGCCGCCGAGACCAGAGAGGCCATCAAGACTGGTGGCTTTGACGCCGTCATGTTCACCTCGAGCAGCACGGTCCGCAATCTCGTCGGTATCGCAGGTAAGCCGCACCACTCGACCATCGTGGCCTGCATCGGCCCGCAGACCGCCAAGACTGCGGAGGAGCACGGTCTGCGAGTCGATGTCCTTGCCGAGAACAGCACCATGCCCGCACTCGTCGAGGCGCTGGCGCTGCACGGTGAATCACTGCGCATCGCAGCGCTTGAGGCAGGCGAGGGCAGTTGGCGCCCGAGTCGGCGCCGGACGGCGGCTCGTCGGAAGGTGACCTGATAGTCATGGCTGAGCCGTCGCGCACGGTCGTCCATCTCCTTCGACATGGTGAGGTGTACAACCCGGAGGGTGTTCTCTATGGGCGTCTGCCCGGATACGTGCTGTCAGACCTCGGCCACGAGATGGCGCAGCGCGCAGCAGACGCTCTGCGCGATCATGATGTGACGCACGTCATCGCATCTCCGATGGAGCGTGCCCAGCAGACGGCGAACCCTATTGCGGGGGTGCATGGGCTGGCGATTGAGACAGAACCCCTCATCATCGAGGCTGACAACATCTTCGAGGGCCAAAAGGTGAGCGTCGGTGATGGCGTTCTTAAGCAACCGCGCACCTGGCGCCACCTCTGGAATCCCCTTCGTCCCTCCTGGGGTGAGCCGTATGACGAGGTGGCCGCCCGAATGGGCGCCGCCATTGATAGTGCCCGTGGGCTCGCCCGCGGTCACGAGGCCGTCCTCGTCAGCCACCAGTTGCCGATCTGGATAGCCCGTCTCGCCGCCGAGAAGCGGCGGCTTTGGCACGACCCGCGTAGCCGGCAGTGCTCCCTCGCCTCGCTCACGTCTCTCACATTCGACGAAGACGCGCTCGTTGCGATCACCTATACCGAGCCGTCTCGCGACCTGCTGGGCAGGGCCAGCAAGGTTGCGGGGGCTTGAGCGGACTCTGATGCGTGCTCGCATCCTGCCGGCAGTCTTGGCCGTCGGTGCACTCCTCCTCGTCAGCGGCTGCGGAGCCGGGTCGCCGAGCGGGGAGTCCGGCACCTCCTTCGTCGCGGGCGACGGTTCGATTGTCCTTCTCGATCCCACCGAGCGTGTGCCCGCGCCAATCCTCACCGGTGTGACCCTGGCCGGAGAGGATCTGTCGAGCGAAGACTTCGCCGGCGACGTTGTTGTCGTGAATGTCTGGGCATCATGGTGCGCGCCGTGCAGGTCGGAGGCTCCGAGTCTGGAGCGACTCTCGCAGGAGTTTTCCGATCAGGGGGTCGTATTCATCGGGCTCAACACCCGCGACTCCGATACCTCGGCGCGCAGTTTCGTCGAGCGATTCGGTATCGGGTATCCGAACGTCATTGACCGCGATGGGGTCCTACAACTCGGCTTTCGTGACTCACTACCGCCACGCGCGATCCCCTCAACCCTCGTCATCGATCGATCCGGCAGGGTGGCTGCCCGGGTGCTCGGCGCGGCGTCTGAATCATCCCTGCGCGGGGTCATTGAAGCAGTTGCCGGAGAGCCAGCCGGATGATCGTTGAAACGGTGACGAGTGGTTCGCTCGCCGTGGCCCTCGTGATCGCCTTCGCGGCCGGCATCGTTGCCTTCCTCTCTCCCTGTGTGCTTCCGCTCGCGCCCGGCTACGTCTCATATGTCACCGGACTCACGGGGGCTGAACTCGCCGACCCCACCGGCCGACGTGGACGAGTGCTGGCTGGCAGCCTGCTGTTCGTTCTTGGTTTCAGCATCGTTTTCGTCTCGTACGGTCTGGCGTTTGGCAGCGTCGGATCACTCCTCTTGCAGTACCAGGAACCGATCAATCGAGTGCTCGGCGTCGTCGTCATCATCATGGGCCTCGTGTTTATGGGCGTTATCCCGGGTATGCAGCGCGAGTGGCGTCTGCACCGCGCGCCGACGTGGGGGGTCGCCGGGGCACCGCTGCTCGGCATCTTGTTCGGTCTCGGATGGTCTCCCTGCATCGGTCCCACGCTCACCGCCGTGCAGTCATTGGCCTTTACTGAGGCGAGCGCCGCCCGCGGTGCAGCGCTCTCAATGGCCTACTGCTTTGGTCTGGGGCTCCCGTTCGTGGCACTTGCGGTGGCGTTCAGCCGAACTGCGGGTGCACTCGGCTGGGTGAAGCGCAATTATGAGTGGGTGATGCGAATCGGAGGTGCCATGCTCATCATCGTTGGCCTCCTGCTCGTCACGGGCGCTTGGACATCGTTCACCATCTGGCTTCGGGTCACCCTGCCCGGATTCGAGACGGCACTGTGAGCGCGGGCCAGGAGCCTGTTGCACCCCTGCCGCCTCTCGGCGGACTTGGGTTCGCCCGCTGGGCTTGGCGGCAACTCACGAGCATGAAGACGGCACTGATCCTGCTGTTCCTTCTCGCGATCGCGAGCATCCCCGGTTCGATCCTGCCCCAGCAGGGCAATGACCCGCTCAAGGTGAAGGAGTGGATCGCCGGCTCCCCTTCGATTGGAAGGCTTCTGCAGTCGCTCGGCTTCTTCGACGTCTTCGCCGCGCCCTGGTTTGCCGCGGTCTACCTGCTGCTGTTTATCTCACTCATCGGATGCGTCATCCCTCGGGCACGCCAGCATTGGCGCGCCATGCTGGCGCCGCCGCCATCGGCCCCCCGCAACCTCGATCGCCTCGGGGGAACCGTCACGCTGGACGTGAACGCGGCTCCCGCCGAGGTTCTCGCCGGTGCGACCGAATACCTGCGCCGTCATCGCTGGCGAGTGGTGTCCGGCCCGGCGGGCACCACTCATGGGGCGCAATGGGTCGCAGCGGAGAAGGGCTACCTCCGCGAGACTGGCAACCTTGTGTTTCACGTCGCGCTCCTGCTCATCCTGGCGTCCGTCGCTGTCGGGGGACTGTTTGGCTGGAAGGGCAACGTCATCGTGAAGGAGGGCGGGGGGTTTGCGAACACGGTGACCCAATACGACGCGTGGGGCGGCGGGCGCCTCGTCGATTCGGAGAGTCTCACCCCCTTCTCGTTCACCTTGGACTCATTCGATGTCGACTTCGAGCGTGAGGGCTCGCAGCGTGGGGCCCCGAAGTACTTCGAGGCGAAGGTCACGTACCGCGATGACCCTGCGGCCTCGCAACAGCAGTCCGTCATCGAGGTGAACGCCCCCCTTGAAGTCGACCGCGCGAAGGTCTTCCTCGTCGGGCACGGGTATGCGCCGCACTTCGTCGTGAAGGACGCCCGTGGCACGGTGGTGTTCAATGACGCAGTCGTCTTCCTTCCTCAGGACGGCAACTTCACCTCGACGGGGGTGGTGAAGATCCCGGATTCCGAGCCGCAATTGGGCCTACGGGGGCTGTTCCTTCCGACGGCATCCATTGACAAGATCAAGGGTGGGCAGTCGGTGTTCCCGGGCCCTGATAATCCGGCAGTGTTCCTCTCCGCGTGGACCGGTGATTTGGGACTCGACACTGGGATGCCGCAGAGTGTGTATCGACTCGACTCCGAATCCATGACTCAAATTGGTCTCGGAACCCTGCGTCCAGGCCAGATCTGGGACTGGCAGGACGGATCCGGCTCGGTCATGTTCACCGGCTTCGACCGCTGGGCCTCATTCCAGATCGCGTATGACCCGGGGAAGGAGGGTGCGCTGATCTCGTCCATCCTCGCGATCACCGGCCTCATGTTGTCGCTGTTCGTCCGGAGGCGACGAATCTGGGTCAAGGTGCTCGACCCGGCCGGGGCGACTACCGTTGTTCAGGTGGCCGGACTTACCCGGTCTTCCAGCCTTGACGACATTGATCTCGGAGCACTGACCGACGACATTGACGCCCTCGTTCGCGAGATCTCGCGCGCGGAGGCGACACCGAAGGAGCACTCGTGACCACAGCGGCACTAGCGCAGGCGAGCAATGCGGCCATCTATGCAGCCATGATTACCCTCACGTTCGCCATGGTCGCCTTCGCGGTGTCGTTCGCTGCCGGACGACGTCGGGTGACGGCGGTGGCAGCAAGTGTCGGCGTGAGGGAGGGCGAGGGCTCCGTCGCAGTACTCACGCGCCCGTCTGACCCCGGTGAGCAGCCAGAGGCGGGCCGCAGGTCGGCGAACATCGCGATGTCGCTCACCTGGCTGTCGTTCGCACTGCTCCTTGCGGGCGTCGTCATGCGTGGTCTGTGGGCTGGTCGGGTGCCGTGGGGCAACATGTACGAGTTCTCGATTTCTGCCGCCCTTGCTACCCTCGCGGTGTTCCTGTTCCTGTCGCTGCGAACCGATGTCCGGTGGCTCGGTCTGTTCATCGTCATTCCGGTGCTCCTCACACTCGGCATGGCGGTCACCGTCCTGTACACCGAGGCAGCGCAGCTCGTTCCGGCCCTGAAGTCCTACTGGCTCGTCATCCACGTGTCGGCGGCGGTCATCTGCTCTGGGGCCTTCACCATTGCTGCCGCGGCTGCTGGGATGGGCCTGCTCAAGGGTGGGCTAGAGAGGCGCGCGGTGGCGCGCACGGGGAGCTCCGATGGGGTGCTCGCCCGGGTGCCGAGCGTTGAGCGGCTTGAGTCGTTCACAAATCGGGTGGTTGCCTTTAGCTTTCCCTTGTGGACGTTCGCTGTCGTGGCCGGCGCGATCTGGGCCGAGAATGCCTGGGGACGCTACTGGGGCTGGGATCCGAAGGAGACCTGGGCATTCATCACGTGGGTCATCTTCGCGGCGTACCTACATGCTCGGTCGACGAATGGATGGCGGGGGAGCAAAGCCTCCTGGATCGCGATCATCGGCTGGCTGGCGTTCCTTATCAACTATTTCGGGGTGAACTTCTTCGTCAACAGCCTCCACTCCTACGCAGGCGTCTCCTAACCCCACCCACCCACCCCAACCCTCCTCCCGGTCATTTCATCCAGATTCCGGCTCAAATGACAAGAAATCCGGTCATTTGACGATGATTTTGGTTACTTCATCCCGCCTAGCGAGCCCGAGGTGAGGTCAGGCTGAACGACGTGCCGCGCTACGGATCTGCTCGGCGACCCAATCCATACGCAACTTCGTGTCCTCCCAGCCCCAGCGGACGAAGCGCAGCCCTTTCGCCCGGATCCGATCTTCGCGGATTTTCTCCTGGTAGAGCACCTGTCGGTCGTCGTACTTCACCGCACCGTCGGCCTCGCCAACAACGCCGAGGCTTTCCCACCACATGTCGACGATGCCGATGAGACCCTGGGCGTCGTACATCGGCACCTGCAATTGCGGCTCGGGCAGCCCTGCTCGGCACAGCCGCACGCGCGACAACGATTCAAGGATCGTCTGTGCACCGGGTCGGGCGAGAGCGAGGGCTCGGCGCACCACTCCGGATCCGCGCATCAACGGCCAGTCATCGAGCGTCTCATAAAGTGACCCAGCGGCACCGGGTTCACCCCATAGCACTGAATCGAGGACGCCCACGGCCCAATCGAGTGGCAGTTGCGCCGCCGTCGATATGGCGGCCAAGTGGCGCCCGACCACCGGAATACCGTCCGTAGTCCCGGTGGTGGCACGGTCGAGTGAGTGGGTGGTGACGATGAGGTTCGGGAGAATGAGGCGATGGGTGCTCGGACGGCGCAGGGCCCGTAGGTCGCTTCGCAGGGGCCTGATGAGCGAAAGATTCACCGGCGCCCGGTGCGGCAAGGGGAGACCGAGGAGTACGGCGGCCGACTGACCGAATGCATACGCGGGGTAGTCGAGGCTGAGGACAGCCGCCGATAGATTGAGAAGGTGCATCCGGGTCACATCGGCATGGGCCGCATCGAGCCACGAAACATCGGTGTAAATCCCATGGCGTAGCCGGATAGCAACGCGACGACGGATGAGGGCACGCAGCGTTGCATCATCGACACCCCAAGCAGCCAAATCTGAGCGACGGAAGGCGCCGCCTTGGGGTGCAGCCCGCGTATGAAGTTCCTCACGTGCTGCGTGTAAGGAGTCAGAAAGATTGATTGTCATATCGGCAGGTTGCCGGAAAACTCTAGGAATACCAAACAGTTATCCACAGGTCCAGCTTGGATGAGATGACCAAATCGCCTTCAACTGACCAGTTTTGTGGTCAGTTGAGCCGGAATCTGGATGAAATGACCGGGGTGGGGGTGGGGCTAGGTTTCGCCGCGGCGTTCGCGCATTCGCCGGCGCCAAGCGTCCTCGTCCAACTGCTTGAGGAACCGGGGGTCATCGTCCGGGGCTACTGGACCCTTCCGCCGCCCCCAGCGTGACCCGGGCGCCGGCCTGGTTCGGCCGAAGAAGAACCACAGGATCCCCCCGAGGATCGGGAGCACGATCACAATGACGAGCCAGAGCAGTTTTGGCAGCGCCCGAGCACTCGCGCGAGGCGTGCGCACGACATCGACAATGAACGAAACGTACAGTGCGATGAGTATCAGAATCCCGAGCACGCGCAGCATCAGCCACCTCCAAGGAGACCACAGTAACGTGACCGCACCAGCCCGCGCGTCCGAACACCCGGCCGGTACCGTGGGGGGATGACACCGGATAAGCCCCGCTGGATTGCCTTCCTCGCCTACACGGCGCTGCGGATCCTTATCTTCGCGGGGGTGTGGCTGCTGCTGTCACTCCTGACCCCGCTTCGGGGACTGTGGTCCCTGTCGTTGGCGATCCTCGTATCCGGGGCGATCAGCATCTTCGCCCTCAACCGACAGCGCGACGCCGTGAGCGTCGGTGTCAGCGGATTCTTCACGCGACTGAACGACCGAATCGACGCCTCCACGAGGGCTGAGGACGGCGACGCGCTAGACGAGACAAAGCCC
The DNA here is from genome assembly GCA_945901095.1 of Bifidobacterium breve. Classification (GTDB taxonomy): domain Bacteria; phylum Actinomycetota; class Actinomycetes; order S36-B12; family S36-B12; genus WLND01. The sequence goes on along the minus strand of CAMDKQ010000014.1, from coordinate 8,546 downwards.
GGCGGCGAGCGCTAGGCCGTACCCAAGCACGAGAAGCCCGGTCCCTTTCAGCGCAGGGACGAGCGCGGGGCCGGTGGCGCCCCCGCGCACCAGTGTCACCGGACCGATGGCGAGGCCGAGGGCGATGAGCACGATGAGTAGCCACCAGGAGATGAGTGCCGCCACGGTGATCGTGGTGGTGGCCGTGCCGGCGATGAGCGCAAGGTACAGACCCCTCGTGCGAGCGTCGCCGAGGCGTACCGCGAGGGTTCGTTTGCCGGAGGCGAGATCGGTGGGAATGTCCCGGAGGTTGTTCGTGACGAGGACAGCGCAGGCGAGTAGGCCAACCCCGACCGACGCTACGACAGAGGGAACCGTCACGGTGAGCGACTGCACGTAGAGTGTGCCGACGACGGGGACGATGCCGAAGAACACGAGGACGAAGACCTCTCCGAGGCCGTGGTAGCCGTAGGGCCTTGGGCCCCCGGTATAGAGCCACGCGGCAGCCACGCAGGCCACCCCAATGAGCAGCAGCCACCATTGGCCGACGATGGCGACGAGGATTGTCCCGAGTGCGGCGGCTACGGCGAACGAGCAAAGCGCCGCAAGGCGGACGGATGCAGGGGACGCCAGCCGCTGGCCGACGAGTCGAACCGGGCCGACCCGGGCCTCGTCGGTGCCCTTGATGCCGTCGCTGTAGTCGTTCGCGTAATTGACGCCGATCTGCAGGGCGACCGCGACGAGCAGGGCGAGCAGCGCGCGGAGGGGAATGAACGCCTCGGCGTTGACCGCGAGTCCTGTGCCGACGGCCACTGACGAGATTGCTGTCGGGAGGGTGCGTGGGCGCGCGCCGCCGACCCATTGGCTTAGGGAAGCCACGTCAACCGTCCCGGCTCGGTGGCGAGGGCGCGTAGTGACGCCCGGTCGATCTTGCGATTGGGCAGTTGTGGGAAGTCGGGCACGACCGCGACCCTACGCGGCACGGCCGGCCGGCCGAGCGCCCCCTTCACCGCCTCGTTGATCTGTTGCCGAAGCCCGGCAGCGGCCCCATTCGCGATCACGATGGCCACGATCTCGATCTCGTCCTCGCCGAGGGGTAGGGCGAGAGCAATTCCTGACTCGACGTCGGGGCAGGCGTCGATCACCTTTTCCACTGCGCCGAGGGCGACGTTCACCCCGTTCACGATGACGACGTCATCGATGCGTCCGTGGAGCGTGAGCCTTCCCGAGTCGATGCTTCCGAGGTCTCCGGTGCGGTATCCCGACTCGGTGAACCGCGCCTCGGTGAGCGCGCGATCCAAGCGATAGCCGAGGGCTAGCATCGGCCCATTGATGATCACCTCGCCTGTAGCGAGGGTGTCGATGCCGACCCCGGCCAGCGGCTCACCGTCGTACACGCATCCGCCGGCTGTCTCGGTCGCTCCGTAGGTGCGGGTCAGGCGAATGCCGAGGGACTGAGCGGTTTCCTGGAGGCTGGACGGGAGAGGGCCTGCCCCGACGAGGATCTGGCTGCAGCCCTTGAGTGCCTCGATTCCAGCCTCGTCCAAGAGCAACCGGCGCACTTGCGCGGCCACGAGCGAGACCCGGATATCCGAGGATTGCACGGCAGCGGCGTGCACAGCGAGCCCGAAGTCGAGGGGGGTGAAGGGTGCGGCGCCGCCGAGGCTCGAGATCGGGATTGGCGCCCGGCCCGCTGCTAGGCCGCGAAGGAGGACATTGAAGCCGCCCATCGACGAGAGGGGGAGGGCGGCGATCCACTGTGGTGCGAGTCCGGCTCCGTTCACTGAATCGGTGAGCGCTTCAAGGGCCTTGGCGGTGAGGAGGACGCCGCGAGGGTGGCCCGTCGACCCCGACGTGGCGAGGACCACCGCGACCTCGTCAGACTCAAGCGGTGCGTTGGGATCATCAGGGCGCAACGCTCGCATAATGCCTGCGACGTAGTCGCTTGAGATCGTCACGGACGTCGTGGGCACCGGTGCGACCGCGGGGCCGCTGCCGTCAAGGGCCGAGGCGACCGCGTCGATGAGCGCACTGACTCCGAAGGGTCCGGGGGGCACGGGCGTACGACGAAGTGGGCGCATCACATCAACCGTACTCGCGGTAGCGTTCATCGCATGGACACTCGAACCCGATACCCCCTACCTCCCGTCGTTCCGGAGGGCTCGCCGGCGATCGAGAACCCCGCGCATTCATCGATGATCCCGGGATGCGAATGGGAGATTCTGGGTGAGTTCCGCGATATCCGCTATGAGCGATCGACCGGCGCTGATGCGGGCATTGCGAAGATCACGATCAACCGTCCTGAGAAGCGCAATGCTTTCCGGCCGCAGACCCTGTTCGAATTGCAGGACGCCCTCAATCGGGCGCGAGACGACGACAGTGTCGGCGTCATCATTCTCACGGGGCAGGGCGACTGGGCGTTCTGCTCGGGCGGCGATCAGATGATCCGGGGGAATGACGGGTACATCGGTGATGATGCGATTGCTGAGCGTGGCATCGGCCGACTCAACGTCCTAGACCTACAGATTCAGATCCGGCGCACACCCAAGCCGATCATCGCGATGATTGCGGGATATGCGATGGGCGGAGGGCACGTCCTGCATGTCGTATGTGACCTATCGATTGCCGCTGATAACGCGCGATTTGGCCAGACGGGTCCGAAGGTGGGCTCATTCGACGGTGGCTACGGCTCGGGCCTCCTCGCTCGCACCGTCGGCCTAAAGCGGTCGCGCGAGGTCTGGTACCTGTGCCGTCAGTACGGCGCGGAGCAGGCATTTGACTGGGGCCTGGTGAATGCCGTTGTGCCGATCGAGGATCTCGAGGTCGAGACAGTGAACTGGGCGCGCGAGATGCTTGCCCTTTCCCCGATGGCACTTCGGATGCTCAAGGCCTCCCATAACGCTGCCGACGATGGCCTCGCTGGGATCCAGCAGCTCGCCGGCGACGCCACGCTGCTGTTCTACATGTCCGAAGAGGCGCAGGAGGGTCGCGATGCCTACAAGGAGAAGCGTCAGCCGGACTTCGGCCAGTTCCCGAAGCGACCGTAGCGACCTGTCGTGAGTGATCCCGCGCTGAGGCGGGTGCTCAACGCCGCGGTGCCGTTCGCCGTCCGACTCCGGCGAACATTCCGTGGTGTCGACGTCCGCGAGGGGCTGCTCATCAAGGGTCCATCTGGATGGGGGGAGTTCGCTCCATTTGACGATTACGTCGACAAAGCCGCGTCGCGATGGCTTGACTGCGCACTCGAGGCTGCGTTTGGATCCTGGCCGGTCAGTCGCAGATCCGCGGTGCGGGTTAATGCCATCGTGCCCGCTGTGTCTCCAGATGTCGCCGCGCTCCTCACCAGGCAGGCGATCAACGATCATGGGTGCAGCACGATCAAGGTGAAGGTGGGTGGCGCACTCGCTGACGATGAGGCGCGGGTCGCGAGCGTCCGAGATGCTCTGGACACCAGTCTCGGCCGCGGGATTGGACGAATCCGGATTGATGCGAATGGTGCGTGGGACGTCGCGACGGCGAAGGCGTCACTGCGTCGCCTGGCTGAGTACGGGCTGGAATATGTCGAGCAGCCATGCCGCGAGGTTGAGCAGATCATTGAGGTACGCGGGTCATGTTCCGTGCCGATCGCCGTCGATGAGACGCTGCGCACGAGCGACGATGCCCAGGCACTGGCGAGACAGGCTGACCTCATCAGCCGAATGGCCGATTTCGCGATCGTGAAACCGGCCCCGCTCGGTGGGATCGAGGCCTGCCTTCGGATTGTTGAGGCGCTCCCGGTCCCCGTGGTGGTGAGCAGCTCGCTCGACACATCGGTCGGACTGGCAGTTGCCGTCAACCTCGCAGGGATCCTCGGTCTGGAGATCGCATGCGGGCTCGGCACTGGCGCCCTCTTCGAGGAGGACCTCGTGAGCTCACCGGAGCCACCCGTCGACGGCATGCTCACTGTTCGCCGGGTGGCACCCGACCTGGCATCCCTTCTGCAGGCCCGTGATCGGGTGTCGGATGAGCGTGCTGCATGGTGGCGCCAACGACTGACCGCAGCGTGGTACGCAGAATCCGAGCAGCGATGGACCGAGATCATCGGGGCATCAGCGTGACCGACGTGAAAGGGTGAGCCCGTGAATACGTCGACCGCGCAGGCGAAGGTGATGGTTGATGAGCTCATTCGATGCGGGGTCTCCGACGTCGTTGTCGCCCCGGGATCCCGATCGGCGGCCCTCGCGATCGCCTTCGCGGAGGCCGAGGCGAGGGGCGAGATCGTCCTGCACGTTCGGCTTGACGAGCGCACCGCCGGATTCCTTGCCCTCGGGCTTGGCAAGGTGAGTGGGATCCCCGCTGTGGTCCTCACGACATCGGGGACGGCGGCGGTAAACCTTCACCCGGCGATCATCGAGGCCGACCTCTCAAATGTGCCGCTCATCGCACTCACCGCCGATCGTCCACCCGCCCTTCGCGATATCGGGGCGAATCAGGCGATCGATCAGTTGAAGATTTTCGGCCCTTCCGTTCGAGCCTTTCACGAGATGGCGATGCTCGATCCTGCGCGTGATTCGGTGGCGGCCAATCGCTATTGGCGTTCGACGATCGCCCGGGCAGTTGCGTCGGCCACAGACGGAATGCGACCTGGGCCGGTTCACTTGAACGTCCCTTTCTCGGAGCCGCTCGTGCCAGAGAACGCCGCAAATCTCGGCTCGGCAGGAAGCGACCTCGTGCTCGAGGGACGCAGCGACGGCCGGCCCTGGACAGCTGACTCGCGCATGGTGGCGGGGATGAGTACCCCGCTGGACCATCTCCTCGAGACCCTGCTCGGCGATCCAGTTGTTCCGGCGCGCGGGGTCATCGTCGTCGGTGATCACGACGATGCGGAGGCCATCGGGATGATCGACGAGCTCGCCGACGCGATCGGGTGGCCGGTCATCGGGGAGCCGAGCGGCAACGTCGCTGGGTGCGACACCGTGCTTTCGCACGGGGGGCTGCTGTTGGCTGATGATGAGTTTGCGGGGGCCCACCTGCCCGATGTGGTGATGACGGTGGGACGTGTCGGCCTGAGCCGCGCTGTCATGCGCATGGTCACCGGCGCAGGACTGCACATCGCGGTCGATGCAGATCCCCAATGGGCAGATCCGGGTCGTTCGGCCGATGTCGTCGTGGCGTCGGTGCCGCTCCCGCCCGAGGAGGCTGAGGTCGACGAGGAGTGGCTGGCGTCGTGGCAGCGCGCCGACCTACTGGCGGCGGCGGCCGTCGAGACCGCGTTGGCCGCCGAGGGCGCCGTGCTCACCGGCATGCATGTTGCCCGGGCCACCGCTGCAGCGGTTCTTGAGGGTGGCATGTTCTATGTCGGCCCATCCTGGCCCGTCCGCCATGTCTTCAACTTCGCGAGCACCACCGTGAGTGACGGCTACGTTCTCGGAAATCGGGGGACCTCGGGAATCGACGGCTGCCTCTCGACGGCATGGGGAGCCGCCTCCGCGTTTCAGCGCCAGGAGGGCGTGGGCGCGCTTGCGCTCGTCGGTGACCTGACCTTCCTGTATGACAGCAATGCATTGCTCGTGCCCGATAGCGAGGATGAACCCAATCTCGTCATTGTCGTCGCGGACAACAATGGCGGAGGCATCTTCTCGCAACTTGAGCAGGGCGAGCCCCGTTTTGAAGCGGTCTTCGATCGAGTGTTTGGGGTCCCGCTCACCGTCGACATCGTGGGGCTCGCCCAGACGATGGCGGTCCCGGCAGTTTTAGTCGAAACCCTTGCTGAGCTTGAGGTCGCCATCTCCGCAGCGCTCGAGGCGGGCGGCGTACGGATCGTCGTCGCCAAGACGTGTGAGCGAGCGCGGGAGGCGGACATCCTCGCCTCGGTTCAACGGGCCGTGCACGAGGCGCTTGGGTCAGCCTAGCCACGATGAAGCGGGGGCAGAGGGACCGAATCCTGGCAGCTGCTGGAGACCTCCTTGCCTTGCGAGGCATTGCCCGCATTGGCCGCCGCGAGGTAGCGAGAGCTGCGGACCTTCCGGTTCGAGTGGTGTCTGAGGTCGGGCGCAGTCGTTCGGCCCTCCTTCGCTCCGTGGTCGAGTCGCTGCCGTTTCCACCCATCTCGGAGTCCCTGCAGCAGCAGGCGCAACAGCCGATCGTTCCTGCGATGCAAGCACTCCTCACGGCCGCGCGAGAGGTGCTCGGATCGCCCGCCGCGGCCTGGGACACCCGCGAGATCCAGGCGTTGGCACTCGCCCGCTACGACCCGGAGCTCGGCGCCACCGTGCAGCATCGACTCGATCAACGAAGGGCCGCACTTACGGCCGTCGTGCGCCAACTGCGCGGCTCCGGTGCCGTCGATTCATCGATCGACGACGAAGCCGCTGCACTTCACCTGCTCGCCGTCGGGCTTGGGCTGTCGGTCATTGCCGGGGCATCGACCGATTGGGATGCTCCATCGGGTTGGACGAGCCTTTCGGCGCGGCTCCTTGAGTCACTCGCGGCGGTGGATCTGCCGACTTCAGTTCCGGCGGAGGACGTGAGCACCTGGCGCGCCCGCGCGTTGATTTCGACGAGCCCGACGGCCCTCGCACGCCTGCTGCGAATCCTCGCCCTCATGCAGGTGACCGTCGTGACGGTACTCGGCGCGCAGCACGAGAGTGGGGAGCAACTCGTCGATCTCATCCTTCATGCGCCGCGGGATCTTGATCGCGAGAGCCTTGCCCAGGCTCTGGGTTCGGTTGGCGCCCACGTCATCGTCGCGCGGGGGATGGAATCCGATGCAGACGACATCGCGACTCGGGTCCTCCAGCGGTGTGCGGCACTCGTTGCTGACCCTGATGCGGCACCGCAGGCTGCGGCCGATCTCCTCCTTGCCGACTCATGGGAGGTGACAGCCGCGGCACGGGGAGAGGATACGTCCGCGGAGGTCCTTCGGATGCAGTGGACCCTTGACCAGCATGTGGTGCTGCGTCGCGCCCATGCGCCGTTCACGGGTCTCGAGCACGACCGTGCGTCCGCGCTGCTGGGTCTCGTTGCGGCGCTCGCGCAGTCTCGTGGAGTCGAGGAGGGCTATGGCTGGTCGACCCAGTTGCGCGATGGGACCCGGCTGTGGATCCGGTTGGCGCGCCCAGCTGATGCCCAAGGAATCGCCGACATGCATGAGCGTTGCTCGGAGCGTTCGCGTTACCACCGCTACTTCACTCCGATGAACTCATGGCGTGAAGGGAACCTGCGGCGCATCTCCGGGGGTCATCGGGGCGCGACCCTTGTCGCGGCGAATGATGAGGGGGAGATCGTTGCACTGGGCAATGTGTTCCCTGAGGGACCGATTGATGAGGGCGGGGCCGAGATCGCCGTCATCGTCGATGATCGGTGGCACCGGCACGGTCTGGGCCGCGAGATGCTCACACGCCTCGTTGACGTCGCTCGCAGGGTGTCCTTCGACACTCTCACGGCTTACGTGCTCTACGACAACCAAGGAATGGTTGCGATGCTTTCGACCCTTCCGCTCGATTGGCAGATCGAACGAGACGGCGACCTCGGTGCTTCGGTGCTGTGCATGCGAGCCGCGCTAGCCGAGCGCAAGGAGCTTGGCTTCCAACCAGAAACTGGCCGCTGAAGGATTGAGAGCGGGTCAGCGGGATTCGAGTGCGTCGCGGATCGGCACCAGCTTTGCGGTCGACTCGGCGAGCTCGAGATCAGGGCTTGACCCGGCGACGATTCCGCATCCGGCGAACGAACGGACGATGCCGGCCTCCTCATCGATCTCGGCGCAGCGCAGGGCTATGCCGAACTCGCCGTCGCCATTGGAGTCGAACCAGCCCACCGGGCCGGCATAGCGCCCACGATCCATACCCTCGAGTTCCCGGATCAGGGCGAGAGCGCGCTCGGTCGGGGTGCCGCAGACGGCTGCTGTCGGATGGAGTGACGCCGCGAGGGCGAGCACCGACGCGCCATCGGCAAGTTGGCCGGTGACATCGGTTGCGAGATGCTGGACGTTCGCGAGCGCGAGGACGCGGGGACCTTCGGGGACGTCGAGGTCTGTGCAGTGGGCGGCGAGGGCACGCGCAACTGAGCGCACCGCATACCGGTGCTCCTCGAGGTCCTTTCCGCTGTCGAGGAGTGCGAGTGCGAGACCTGCGTCGGCAGCGTCGTCGCCTTGGCGTCGAACCGTGCCGGCGAGCACGCGGCTCGTGACGAGATCGCCGGTCCGGCGGACGAGCAACTCAGGAGTAGCACCGATGAGTCCCGCGACCGAGAATGTCCAGCAGGTTGGGTAACGCTCTGCGAGATTAAGGAGGAGGTGTCGGGGGTCGAGGACTCCGTCGACCTGAGCGAGCACATCGCGTGCGAGGACCACCTTGTCGAGCTCTCCCGATGTGATGCGTCCGATGGCCTCGGCGACCGCCGCCTGCCACTCGATAGGGCTGCGCGAGCCCTGCGACCATCGCACCGCTGACGGTTGATCGGGGACCGAGACTGGCGGCAGGGACTTGCGCGGATCGTCGATTGGGTCGATTGCGGTGACCCATGCCTGGCCACCACGCCTGCCGACGATGACCTTGGGGATGATGATGACAGAGGTACCGGGATCTGGG
>CAMDKQ010000013.1 GCA_945901095.1 Bifidobacterium breve | reverse complement strand
GAGGAATCCACCGAGGGCTAAGGCCCATCACCCTCCGGCCGCCCTCGGCCGGTACAACCCCGAAAGGACGCCACCATGGCGAAGTTGAGCACCGATGCACTTCTCGACGCGTTCAAGGAAATGACGCTGCTCGAGCTTTCCGAGTTCGTGAAGGTCTTCGAAGAGACCTTCGATGTCACCGCCGCAGCCCCGGTTGCCATGGCGATGGCGGCGCCAGCCGCAGGCGGCGGCGAGGCTGCTGCTGAGCAGGATGAGTTCGACGTCATCCTCGAGGCCGCTGGCGACAACAAGATCCCGGTCATCAAGGAGGTGCGCGCGCTCACGAACCTCGGTCTGAAGGAGGCCAAGGATCTCGTCGAGGCCGCCCCGACCGCAGTGCTCGAGAAGGTCACCAAGGAGGCCGCTGAGGCAGCCAAGGCGACCCTCGAGGGCGTTGGCGCGAAGGTCACCGTCAAGTAGTACGTGGCGCGGCCGCGTGCCGCGTTTGAAAGGGCGTCCCGGAACCGGGGCGCCCTTTCAACGTTCCACCCCACCCCGAGGTCATGTGAACCAAGCTCCCCCCTCAGGTCATTTGAACCGGGATCCGGCGCAAATGACGAGATTCTTGGTCAGTTGACCGAGATTTTGGTCAGTCCATCCCGATAGCGCAGGGCGTGGCACGTCTGGGCCGTCCCTCGTGAATGACGAACATTCGAACTCAAGACCGACGTGCGCGGCCCACCTTGGGCGCAGTTCGGTACATCGTGCGGATCGCCATATCGGCGCTCGCTGAAGTCGGCGTAGAGGAATCTGGATGAAATGACCCGATACGTCCCCAAATGACGAGAAATATGGCTGTTTGAGCCGGATTCTGGCTGAAATGACGCGGGGGGGGTGGGGTTTGGATGTGAGGGGACGGGGTCCTTGTGTGTCGGGTTGGTTACGACACGCCCGTTTGGCTTGACCAACGCCGCTTCTCGGGTCATCCTTTTCCTGCATCTGCAGATCCCGCACACGAAACTCGCTCAACGAGGACGAGCCCGAGCAGGCCGACACCAGTACCGCTGTCAGGTGTCGCTGCCGCCGGGGACGTCGAGGATGGGCCAGCGACGACGGGGTTCGACAGCGGTGTGCCCTTGGGGTATGCTGCTTCTTTGCGCTGCCCTCACCCCTTGGTCCCCAACCCGATTGTCTCCCTTATCGCCTTAGTGGCGTCGAGTTGACAGGTCGGTTTGATTGCCATGGATCCGGGCGGCGCCTAAGCCACCAGCGCCCCTGGAAGGAACTCTCTTGGCAGCCAAGCGCACGTCGCATGTCACGCCGCTCTCCCCGGACCTCGTCCGAGCCTCATTCGCAAAGATTCGCGAACCCCTCGCGGCCCCAGATCTCCTGGCACTTCAAACGGCCAGCTTCGACTGGCTGCTCGGCGGAGCCGACTGGCAGGCGCGCGTCAAGGCGGTGCTGGCCACGGGGAATACCGAGATCCCTCAGTCATCTGGCTTGACTGAGATCTTTGAAGAGATCAGTCCGATTGAGGACTTTGCGGGAGCGATGTCCCTATCATTCCGCGACCACCGCTTCGAGCCACCGAAGTACACGGTTGAGCAGTGCCGCGACAAGGATTTCACCTACTCGGCGCCGCTGTTCGTCACCGCAGAGTTCATGAACAACGAGACTGGTGAGATCAAGTCCCAGACTGTGTTCATGGGCGACTTCCCGCTTATGACCAACAAGGGCACGTTCATCATCAACGGGACCGAGCGCGTCGTGGTCTCCCAGCTCGTTCGTTCGCCCGGCGCCTACTTCGAGCGGTCTGTCGACAAGACAACCGACAAGGATGTTTACGTCGCGAAGATCATTCCGAGCCGCGGGGCGTGGCTTGAGTTCGAGATCGACAAGAAGGACCTCGTCGCCGTCCGCGTCGACCGAAAGCGGAAGCAGCCTGTCACGGTGCTGCTCAAGGCGCTTGGCCTCACGACAGAGGAGATCACCGAGCGTTTCGGTGAGTACGAGACCTTCATGGCGACCCTCGAGAAGGATCACATCGGAAGCCAAGAGGATGCACTCCTCGACATTTACCGCAAGCTACGTCCGGGCGAACCGCCGACGGTCGAGAACGCACGCAACCTCCTCGACAACTTCTACTTCAACCCGAAGCGCTACGACATGGCCAAGGTTGGCCGTTACAAGGTGAACAAGAAGCTTGGTCTTGATCTCCCGCTCACCCAGAGCGTGCTCACCCGCGAGGACATCGTTCAGGCAGTAGAGTACCTCGTGCGCCTGCACGCTGGGCTCACGACCATGGAGGGACCGCGCGGCGAGGTTCGGGTTGAGACCGATGACATCGACCACTTCGGCAATCGTCGCCTCCGCACCGTCGGCGAACTCATTCAAAACCAGATCCGTACGGGCCTTTCCCGGATGGAGCGGGTCGTTCGTGAGCGCATGACGACCCAGGATGTTGAGGCGATCACTCCGCAGACTCTCATCAACATCAGGCCTGTCGTCGCCTCGATCAAGGAGTTCTTCGGCACCTCACAGCTCTCGCAGTTCATGGATCAGACGAATCCGCTCGCGGGCCTCACCCACAAGCGTCGCCTCTCGGCTCTGGGCCCAGGAGGTCTGTCTCGTGAGCGCGCCGGCTTCGAGGTTCGCGATGTCCATCCCTCGCACTATGGCCGAATGTGCCCGATCGAGACCCCTGAAGGCCCGAACATCGGTCTGATCGGCTCCCTCGCCACCTATGCACGAATCAACGCCTTTGGTTTCGTCGAGACTCCCTACCGCAAGGTTGTTGACGGTCGGGTCACTGACGACATCGACTACCTGACCGCCGATGAGGAAGACCTGCACGTGGTTGCGCAGGCGAATACGACCATTGACGCCGATGGCAACATGACTGACCCGCGCGTGCTTGTCCGACGTAAGGGTGGCGAGGTCGACTACATCCTCGCCAACGACGTTGATTACATGGACGTTTCGCCGCGCCAGCTCTGGTCGGTCGCTACGGCGATGATTCCGTTCCTTGAGCACGACGACGCTAACCGCGCGCTCATGGGCTCCAACATGCAGCGCCAGGCTGTTCCGCTGCTCCGCTCAGAGGCACCTCTCGTCGGTACCGGCATGGAGTTTCGTGCCGCCTATGACGCCGGCGACATCATCACGGCGAAGCAGGCCGGCGGGGTCACCGAGGTCTCAGCGGACCTCGTAACGGTGGCAAACGACGACGGCACGTACACCACATATCGCATCGAGAAGTTCCACCGCTCGAACCAAGGCACCTGCTTCAACCAGCGGCCGATCGTGTCCGAGGGCCAGCGGGTCGAGGTCGGTCAGGTGCTCGCCGATGGACCTTCCACCGAACTCGGTGAGATGGCACTCGGCAAGAACCTTCTCGTGGCCTTCATGCCATGGGAGGGCCACAACTACGAGGACGCAATCATCCTCAATCAGCGTCTGGTCCAAGACGATGTCCTTTCCTCCATCCACATCGACGAGCATGAGATCGATGCCCGCGACACCAAGCTCGGTCCCGAGGAGATCACCCGCGACATCCCCAATGTCGCGGAGGAGGTCCTCGCCGATCTTGATGACCGAGGCATCATCCGCATCGGGGCCGACGTCGTCCCTGGCGACATCCTTGTTGGCAAGGTCACGCCGAAGGGCGAGACCGAGCTCACCCCTGAAGAACGGCTCCTACGCGCGATCTTCGGTGAGAAGGCCCGCGAGGTGCGCGATACCTCACTCAAGGTTCCACATGGTGAGTCGGGCAAGGTGATTGGCGTTCGCGTCTTTGACCGCGACGAGGGCGATGAACTGCCCCCGGGCGTGAACCTGCTCGTCCGCGTGTACATCGCGCAGAAGCGCAAGATCACCGAGGGCGACAAGCTTGCAGGGCGTCACGGTAACAAGGGCGTCATCGCGAAGATCCTGCCTGCCGAGGACATGCCATTCCTCGAGGACGGCACTCCGGTCGATATCGTGCTTAACCCGCTCGGCGTTCCTGGACGAATGAACATCGGCCAGATTCTTGAGACACATCTTGGCTGGGCTGCGGCGACAGGCTGGAAGGTGGATCCGGAGGATCCGCGTGCCAAGACCCTGCCGGACATGGTGCGTGAAGCACCGCGCCGAACCAAGGTCGCGACGCCCGTCTTCGATGGTGCTCGCGAGGATGAACTCGCGCTCGTTCTCGAGTCAACGCTCCCGACGAATGATGGTCAGACCCTCGTCGGTGCGGATGGCAAGGCGCACCTTTTCGATGGCCGCAGCGGCGAGCCCTACCCGGGCCGCGTCACCGTCGGTTACATCTACATCCTCAAGCTCCTCCACCTTGTTGACGACAAGATCCACGCACGTTCAACGGGCCCGTACTCGATGATCACCCAGCAACCGCTCGGTGGTAAGGCACAGTTCGGTGGCCAGCGGTTCGGCGAAATGGAGGTGTGGGCCCTCGAGGCGTACGGCGCTGCCTATGCACTCCAGGAGCTCCTCACCATCAAGTCCGACGATGTCCTCGGCCGCGTGAAGGTGTACGAGGCGATCGTCAAGGGCGAGAACGTCCCGGAGCCAGGCATTCCCGAGTCATTCAAGGTGCTGGTGAAGGAAATGCAGTCGTTGTGCCTCAATGTCGAGGTGCTGTCGAGTGAGGGCGTCTCGATCGAGATGCGCGACTCAGACGAGGACGTGTTCCGCGCTGCCGAGGAACTCGGCATCGACCTGTCTCGCCGCGAGCCAAGCAGCGTCGACGAACTCTAGGGCAGCGACGCGTCGCTGCAGCGAGCACTCAGACCTAATGACGATCGAAACGAACGAAGGACACCCAAAGTGCTAGACGTCAACTTCTTCGATGAACTGCGAATCGGCCTTGCGAGCGCGGAGGACATCCGTACCTGGTCCTACGGCGAGGTAAAGAAGCCCGAGACGATCAACTACCGCACGCTCAAGCCGGAGAAGGATGGCTTGTTCTGCGAGAAGATCTTCGGCCCGACCCGTGACTGGGAGTGCTACTGCGGGAAGTACAAGCGGGTGCGCTTCAAGGGCATCATCTGTGAGCGGTGTGGCGTTGAGGTCACGCGCGCCAAGGTCCGTCGTGAGCGGATGGGGCATATCGAGCTCGCGGCCCCTGTGACGCACATCTGGTACTTCAAGGGGGTGCCGAGTCGCCTGGGCTACCTGCTCGACCTCGCTCCGAAGGATCTCGAGAAGGTCATCTACTTCGCGGCCTACATGATCACGATGGTCGATGTCGAGGCCCGTCATGAGGCATTGCCATCCCTCGAGGCCCAACTAGGTGTTGAGAAGAAGCAGATCGCGAATCGTCGAGATGCCGATATCGAGGCACGCGCCAAGAAGCTCGAGACCGATCTCGCCGAACTCGAGGCAGAGGGCGCCAAGTCCGATGTCCGACGCAAGGTCCGCGAGTCGGGGGAGCGCGAGATGGCTGGGCTGCGCCGAAGGGCCGACACCGATATCGAGCGGCTCGACCGGGTGTTTGACCGCTTTCGCACCCTCAAGGTCCAAGACCTCGAAGGTGACGAGATGCTGTTCCGGGAGATGCGCGATCGCTATGGCCGCTGGTTTGACGGCGGGATGGGTGCTGCGGCGATCCAAAAGCGCCTCATCTCGTTCGATCTTGCAGCTGAGTCTGAGATTCTCAAGGAGATCGTCGTGAGCGGGAAGGGTCAGAAGAAGACCAGGGCCCTGAAGAGGCTCAAGGTCGTGACGGCCTTCCTCAACACGACGAATACCCCCAAGGGCATGGTTCTTGACGCCGTCCCGGTGATTCCGCCGGACCTGCGCCCAATGGTGCAACTTGATGGTGGCCGCTTCGCAACGTCCGATCTCAATGATCTCTACCGCCGCGTCATCAACCGGAATAACCGTTTGAAGCGTCTGCTTGACCTCGGAGCACCTGAGATCATCGTCAACAACGAGAAGCGCATGCTTCAGGAGGCGGTCGATGCACTGTTCGACAATGGCCGCCGTGGCCGTCCCGTCACTGGGCCGGGCAACCGCGCACTGAAGTCGCTTTCTGACATGCTCAAGGGCAAGCAGGGCCGGTTCCGCCAGAACCTGCTCGGCAAGCGCGTCGACTACTCCGGCCGTTCGGTCATCGTTGTTGGTCCGCAGTTGAAGTTGCACCAGTGCGGCCTGCCCAAGCAAATGGCCCTCGAGCTCTTCAAGCCGTTTGTCATGAAGCGTCTTGTCGATCTCAACCACGCACAGAACATCAAGAGTGCAAAGCGCATGGTCGAGCGGTCACGTGCGGTGGTGTGGGATGTCCTCGAGGAGGTCATCACTGAGCATCCGGTGCTGCTCAACCGGGCGCCGACCCTGCACCGACTCGGTATCCAGGCGTTTGAGCCACAGCTGATCGAGGGCAAGGCCATTCAGATTCACCCGCTCGTCTGCACGGCTTTTAACGCCGACTTCGACGGCGATCAGATGGCTGTTCACCTTCCGCTGTCAGCGGAGGCTCAGGCTGAGGCGCGCATTCTCATGCTGTCGAGTAACAATATTCTGTCGCCGGCAAATGGTCGTCCGATTACGACCCCGACCCAGGACATGGTTCTCGGCATCTACTCGCTGACCATGAACGAGCCGGGTGCTATCGGCGAGGGGCGGGCGTTCTCGTCCATCGCTGAAGCAATGATGGCCTTTGATGCCAAGGTGCTGTCGCGCCAGTCGGACATCACGATCCGCCTCTCTGAGGGCCTGCCGCCCGAGGACTTTGAGGCGCCGGAGGGTTGGGAGCCGGGTCAGCCGTTCCTGCTCAAGACGACGCTGGGGCGAGCGATCTTTAATGACGCCCTTCCCGTGGATTACCCGTTCGTCAATGCGCAGGTCGATAAGAAGGTGCTCGGCCAGACGGTGAACCAGCTCGCGGAGCTGTACCCGAAGGTCGAAGTGGCGGAGACCCTCGACAAGCTCAAGGCCCTCGGGTTCTACTGGGCAACCCGATCCGGGGTCACCATCTCCATCTCTGACGTCATCAGCCCGCCGCGCAAGGCCGAGTTGCTCGGTTTTGCGGAGGAGAAGGCAGAGAAGGTCGAGAAGCAGTATGCGCGAGGTCTCATCACCGACTCGGAGCGTCGTCAGGAGCTCATTGAGATCTGGACGAGGGCGACCGACGAGGTGGCGAAGGCCATGCAGGAGAACTTCCCCCGGACGAACCCGGTTCACATGATGGTTGATTCGGGCGCCCGCGGTAACTTCATGCAGGTTCGTCAGATCGCCGGAATGCGCGGACTGGTCGCGAACCCGAAGGGCGAGATCATCCCTCGGCCGATTAAGTCCAATTTCCGTGAGGGCTTGTCTGTCCTTGAGTACTTCATCTCGACGCACGGTGCTCGCAAGGGCCTCGCCGACACTGCGCTGCGTACAGCAGACTCGGGCTACCTGACCCGTCGCCTCGTTGACGTCTCGCAGGACGTCATCATTCGCGAGGTCGACTGCTTCACGGAGCGTGGCACCGAGATCGCGATTGGCGAACTCGTTGATGGCGTGATGCGGCCGCTCGACAATATCGACACGGCAGTGGCGACACGGGTTCTCTCGCGGGATGTCGAGGTCGATGGATCGGTCATTGCCCTCGCCGGCGAGGCGCTCACAGCACCGCGACTAGACGAACTTGTCGCGTTAGGGGCAGTTAGTGTCCGGACGCGATCAGTGCTCACCTGCGAAAGCAAGGTCGGAACGTGTGCGATGTGCTACGGCCAGTCGATGGCGACCGGCAAACTCGTTGATGTTGGCGAGGCGATCGGCATCATCGCGGCCCAGTCCATCGGTGAGCCGGGTACCCAGCTGACCATGCGTACCTTCCACACGGGTGGTGTGGCGGGCGAGGACATCACGCACGGTCTTCCTCGCATCGTGGAACTATTCGAGGCACGCACCCCCAAGGGTGTTGCGCCGATCAGTGAGTTCAGCGGACGGATCCGGATCGATGACTCGGAGAAGACCCGCAAGATCATCATCACCCCCGATGATGGCTCGGAGGAGATTGCTCATCAGGTGTCGAAGCGTGCACGTCTCCTCGTCGAGGATGGCGGACATGTCACGGTCGGGCAGCAGCTCATCGTTGGGGCCGTTGATCCCAAGCAGGTGCTCCGCATCCTGAGTCAGCGCGCGGTGCAGTTGCACCTTGTCGAGCAGGTGCAGCTCGTGTACCGCTCGCAGGGCGTTTCGATTCACGACAAGCACATTGAGGTTATCGTTCGCCAGATGCTCAAGCGCGTGACGATCATTGACGATGGTGATTCCGGGTTCCTCACAGGTGATGTGATCGAGCGACACACGTTCGAAAACGTCAATCGCCGCGTCGTGGCTGAGGGCGGCACTCCGGCAGCTGGGCGTCCTGAGCTCATGGGCATCACAAAGGCCTCGCTGGCCACGGAATCCTGGCTGTCGGCGGCCTCCTTCCAGGAGACGACCCGGGTGCTTACCGACGCGGCCATCCATGCCAAGAGTGATCCGCTTCTCGGCCTCAAGGAGAACGTCATCCTTGGAAAACTCATTCCAGCCGGAACGGGTATGCCGATCTACCGAAATATCAAGGTGGAGCCGACCGAGGAGGCACGTGCAGCGATGTACGCAAGCTTCTCGGGGTACGACGACATCGACTACACGACATTCGCAGCGTCGTCGGGGGCCGCGGTGCCACTGGAGGAGTTCGACTTCCGGGGCTACAACGCCTGAGGGACGGTAACGCTTTAAGGGGTCGGACGCAATTGCGTCCGACCCCTTAACGTGTTAGGTGTCTCAGTCGCGACGGGTTCGAAGTTCGTCTGCCTTTGCCTTGAGTTGTTGGAAATACTCCGTTTCCGTGATCTCATCGACGGCCTTCGCGACCTTGCCGTGATCAACGACAACCGTCAGTTGCGCAACGTGCTCGCGCAGTTTGCGCTCACGTTCGAGGATCTCCTTGCCCATCCGCCTGAAGGCCCTGGCGAGTTCGCCGACCTCGTCCTTACGCGCAGCGGCCGCGTCGAGGGAGGCGGGATCGAAGGTGCCACTCGAGAGCGAAAGCGCAGCCCCGGTGATTGACTCCACGGGGCGAACGATGCGGCGGCTGAGGAGGAGGCCGGCGGCGAGGCCCATGATGAGGACCACAACACTGATCAGTGCCTGCTGGATGGCGAGTTGTCGACCGGGAGCATTCAGCTCTGAGCGTGGCGCGGCCGAGACGAGGAGCCATTTGAGGGGAGCGAAGTTCGACACGGTCATGACCCCTTCCTCGATATCGCCGTCCCGGATGCTTGCCTCGTAATTGCGTTCGACGCTGAGTGCGCCACTAGGTGGGGGGGATGCCAGCAGGGAGGTCACTAGGGCCTCACCGGACGGGGTTGATTTGAGGGCGCTGAGATCGGCTCCGGCGGGAGCCACGACAACATCGCCGGCATCGTCGAGGATGAAGAAGGTGGCGGTGCCCGCGGCGCCGACGTCGCCAAATTCCTCGGACAGCTGGCTCTCGACTGCAGACTGCTTGACCTTGACCTCGGCTTCAATGTCGTCGACGTAAACCCCGGTTCCGATGATCCAGTCCCAGGGTTTGTAGTGGAAGACGTAGCCGATCTTTTCGGCGGGTATGGTCTCGTCAAGTCGAACCCACCGGTATTCAGTGAAGCCGCTGCCCTGATTCAGCGCGACGTCTCTCGCGTCGCGAACGATGAAACGTCCGTCCGCGTCCTGAAGGTCGATGAGGTTCTGGCCCTGAAATTTTGGATTCGGATGCGCCAATGCGACCATATTGCGGTCGTAGGTGAAGAAGTAGTCGTTGTTTCCGAACCGAACGGACTTGAGCATGGCCAGAGCAGTTTTTTGTGCATCAGATGTTGTCATATCGCCTCGATCGACGGCGGCCCTGAGCTCTTCGAGTGCAGCAATGACTGGGGCGGACACGTCGACGAGTGACTGACGACGCTCTTGGAGAGACGCAGAGCGAAAGTCGACGATACTTTGGTGTTGGGCAGAAATTAGTGACTCCACTGCGACATGTATGTCCTCCATAGACTCCGTTGACTGGTCGTACATGTCCCCCTGAACGGAGGACACGGCAAAAGTCGTGGTGACGACAGCGGAGACGGCCAGAACGGCGGCCATGAGAATTGCGAGTCGATAGCTCAACTTCGCCCAGCGGGACTGGCGGATCGGCGTTCGCTCGTCGGATGGACCGGTCGTAGCACTTGTCGCTTGTGGGCTAGGCGGGAGACTCACCTAACCGAACCCTGAGTGATACCGTTTCTCATACTGCTTCTCATGCTGCGCAATAGTACAAGGTGGCTACGTATGAGATGCCAGCCGTTCGCTCAAGCGACTCTCGTGAACTTCGACAATAAGGATCTCCATGACGACCGTAATCTCCATCCATTCATTTCGAGGTGGTACGGGCAAAAGCAACACCGCGTCCAACGTGGCAGGCCAACTTGTGTCGATGGGCCATCGCGTGGGTGTGGTGGACACCGACATCCAAAGCCCGGGGATTCACGTGCTCTTCGGCTTTTCCGATGATCTCGACAACACCCTCAATGACTACCTGTGGGGCAAACTCGGGATCAAGGAGGTGGCTCATGATGTGACCTCGGTGATCGCAGCGACAACGACGGTTGCGCCTGGCGGCGCCCTCTACCTCGTCCCCTCGAGCATGAAGGCTGGTGATATCGCCCGTGTCCTACGCGAGGGGTACGACGTCGGCACGCTCAATGACGGGTTCCGTGATCTTGCCAAGGAACTCCAGTTGGACTACCTCATTATTGATACCCACCCGGGCCTGAACGAGGAGACCCTGCTGTCGATCACCATCAGCGATGTGCTCCTGCTCATTTTGCGTCCGGATCGTCAGGATTTCCAGGGCACGGCGGTCACGGTTGATGTCGCTCGAAAGCTGGGTGTCCCGGCGCTCTACCTCGTCGTCAACAAGGTTCCGAGCGGCATCGACCTAGAGGACCTACGGTCTCAGATGACGAATGCGTACGCCGCCGAGACAGCGGCGATTCTTCCACTGTCCGAAGACGTCGTGCAGAATGCTTCTGCTGGCCTTTTTTCGCTCACCACACCCGACCATCCGTGGTCGGAGCAGATCCGCCTGATAGCGGCGCGCCTTATCGCCTAGGAATTCAGGCGCCTTCCGCCGACCCCGGGTGATGAATCGAATGCGCCCTGGGTCGGCGGAGCGGCTACAGATCGGCGAGCCTGTCGAGAATGTCGGCTGCGCCGGTTTTGGTGGCCCGCTTGTGAACCGCCCGGAATCGCCCTGATTCCTCAACTAGGGCGCCATCGCGGGTAAGGAGTGCTAGGGCGCCGTTGATTGCGGCATCATCGAGGTCGTCGAGAAGGTTGCCAAGTTCATCGATTGTGCTCGGGCCGGCACGCAGGATGGCCGAGATCACTCGGCGTTCGGTTGGTGTCCGATCGAGTAGGCCCGCCATGCCGGCGGAAATTGCCTCACGTGAAAGGCTTCGGACGACAGTTTCATCGATGGCGATTGCGGTTTCTGCAC
Source organism: Bifidobacterium breve (assembly GCA_945901095.1). Classification (GTDB taxonomy): domain Bacteria; phylum Actinomycetota; class Actinomycetes; order S36-B12; family S36-B12; genus WLND01. Next base: position 15,178 of record CAMDKQ010000013.1, on the reverse strand, counting down.
GCACCTCACCAGTCGTGAGTCGAAGGTCGCCGCAGTGATTGCCTGGGCCGATGACGGCGACACGCCTAGCCGTGCCGTCGGAAGCGCTCGCCATAATTTCGATCCTTCCTGACACAGTGAAGATGATGCGGTCGGCTGGTGCTCCCTCGCGGTACAAGATATCGCCCGCAGGATAACGCTCGGTGACGAGGCGCGTGAGCAGGGCCCCCTTGGACTCGTCGTCGATTCCGAGCACGCTGAGGTCGACGTCGATGGATGTCAGGCGCGCGGACCACAGTTGTGAATAGTCGGCATTGCTCATGAGCAGGTTTTCGTGGGTGTCGGCCTGCACTTCGGTCCCGGTCGCGAAGATGATGAGATCCATTGCGGACGCAACCTCGGCCGTTCTCACGGTGACAATGACGGCCGGGAGTCGTGACGCGCGCAGTGCCTTGATGGTCGGCAACGCGGTGTCAGTGTCCGCGAATGCGAGCACCGGGCCGATGGCAAGGAGGCGAGGTTGCTTGGCCAAGGCCATGGCGATCGCTAAGCGCTGGCGTTCATTGATCGTCAGGCGATTACCGGTGGGGCCCAGGGGACGGCTGAGATCGTCTGGATTCGAAATGAGGTACCCGAGATTGACTCGATCCAGCAACTGCCGAACAGCCACCTCGTCTAGGTCCGGTGCGGTGGCCTGGAAGTGCTCGAGGATGGAGGCATTGAATGCCAAAGGCTCCTGTGGAACATGGATGGTCTCGGTGTGGATGCCGTTCTCGTTCACCGGGATGCCGTCTATGGACAGGGTCCAGCCCGAAGTCGCGTGGCTCCCGTCGGCAATCTGAGCAAGGGCAGCGTCTGCATCAATGCCCGGCGGGGTCACGATTCCGACGAGGCAATTATCGGGCAGATTCGTGACACCGCGGGTTAATCCGGGGCTCCCCGCTGCAGACTGCGAATCGCCTGCAGCATCCTGGACAAGGATCTGATCGATCCGCAGACTGCTCACCATTCCGAAATGCACCTGACGGACCCACGGGGGCAGGGCCTCAAGGCCCTTTACTACTCCTTCGACGTAAAGGAGCGATGCAGCTACGGACGCGAGTCCGTCGCCGCCGACCGCGAGCCCGAATAGTACGACGGCCACGAGCCCCGCCAGTCCGGCGGCGTGAGCGCCGGTGAGCAGCTTAGTGATATGGATGCCCTGGTGATGCGATGCTTCACCGAGTTGGCGCGAGCGGTCCGTGAAGCGCGATTCGATCCACGGGCGAAGACGCATTCCGGAGATGGTGTGGGGGGAGGTCAGGGCCTCGTCAACACTCTCGCCCACGTAGCCCCGCGCATCAAAATAAGCGAGGTCAGCGGCGGCGAGGGACTTAGCCATGCGCATGCGCATGGCGACGAACGCCAATGCTGCAACGGTCATAACGATGCCGGCCGGCCACTCGAGCATGGTGAGCAGACTGAGACTAATGATGATCCGAAGAATGCCGGGAATTCCGTCGACCAAGGTCTTCTCGAAGGCATCGCCCACGTTGTCGACATCGGTGGTGTGGCGACTTACGAGTGAGGCGCGATGGACCCCATCGAGGCGACGACTCTGGTCGTCGAGCAGACGACTGAAAACGCGTACCTGGAGCAGGCCCGAGGATTTGATCGCAAGGAGATGACTGCTCATGTGCGCGAGGTGGCCGATGCAGAGCTGGACCACGATCAGGGCGAGAAGCGTGCTCATGGCCGCTAGGTCCCAGACCGCGTGATGAAGGAGGTTCTCCACGGTGAGCGGAATAAGCGCCTGACAGGCGAGCACGACGGCCAAAGCAAGGGAAGTCAGGAACAGTCGGGCCCAGAACGGCCGCAGATACGGCCAGTACCAGCGCCCCATGGAGGTGAACGTCCGCTTGTTCTGGCCGTGGTACGACTCTCGGGGTCGCGACGATGAGGTAGTCATGTGCCTTCCAGATGCTGAGAGCGGCTACGGGGTGGTGCGGGCGGTTCATTGCGGACCAAGGTTGAGGGCGCCTGGATCATACGCCGTGCGCCGTGGTCGGCCATGCTTCGATTGAGGGGGCTTGATGGTCAAACTGGCTTCACGACGGACTAAAAATCACCGAAATCGTGCATCGACATTTGGCTGATGACCGGAGCACGGTCGATAGCCTCGTCCGGGCGAAGGGAAACTGCGTGATCTGCGAGGGCGATGGCCAAGCCGGCGACATCGATCGAGTAGCCGTAGGAGGCTGCAGCGTCGCGAGCGGCGCCAATGCTCTGGGCGGAGACGATCGCTGCTGCGAACGCGGTGTCGGAACGAAACCTGGCGAAGAACGCCTCCTCATCAGTCATTGACATTGCGTCCCTCGGTCGGTGAAAGGAGATCAAATTGGCATACGAAAGGAACCCTAGGCGAGCCAGCGACGCGTGACTACCGTGAAAACACGGTGGCCGCGTATCGCCAGCGTTGCCATACTGGCCTCGTGGAGAACATGCGGGTCCTCATCGTCGAAGACGAGCCGCTGTATCGTGAATTGCTCGCCGTCGGAGTCGTCTCCCGAATCCCTGCGACGACGGTGATCGGCAGTTTCGCGACGGCCGAGGAGGCCCTTTCGGCCGCACCCGAACTGGCCCCCGACATTCTTCTCACGGATATTGACCTCGGCACCGGCATGAACGGTGTCAATCTCGGAATCGCAATGCGCAGGGCTACGAACGTGCGCGGAGTTGTGCTGCTCTCGAATCTGGCGCTCCCAACGGTCCTCAGCACCCTGCCGGTTGACGTTCGTGGCGGGTGGTCCTACCTGCTGAAGACGAGTGTCTCCGACGTGGGCCAGGTCGGGCGGGCCATGGAGAGCGCTGCGGTGGGGGAGGTACTCGTCGACGATCAACTCGTGGCACTGCTCGTCTCCAAGCCGAACACTCCGTTGGACAGACTGACGCCTCGACAAATCGAGGTTCTCGCAGGGATGGCGAGGGGTTGGTCGAACCGGCGCTTAGCCACCGAGCACCGGATCACCACTCGTTCAGTTGAGTCGATCATCTCGAACATCATCACGAATCTCGGGCTGCGGGAAAGCGAGGACGGTCTCAACCCGCGGGTGAGCAGCGTGCTCCTGTATCTGCAACATGCTGCGATCGATCTTTACTCGGGGCGGAACAGTGAAGCCGCAGGTTCGAACAGAGACCGTGCGGGCGAGCGCTAGCGAGCCAGCCCTAATTGAGGGCGGCGCTCACATCAGGCGACCTTCACTCCGTTGGACTGCCACCGGGATTGTGGCGCTGGCATCCATCGCCGGGCTGGTCCTCGGGACCCGCAATGGCGGTGTCACGGTCGTTGAGGTGGCCGGGTCAGTGCTGATGGGGATATGCGCAGCAGGCGTCGCAGTCCTCGTCTTGCGCTTGCTGTCGTTGGTCATCGAGCCTGCGACTCGTCGCATGCAACTCGCCGTTCAGTACTGCACCGGAATCGCCCCAGGCTTGTGGGTTCTTGTCTTGCTCGGCGATGAAGGGGCACTCAATCCCAGCGGGTCTGCAGGGCCGGCGCTCGGCATCTTGGCGGTGGTAGGTGTTCTCGCCGGGATAGGGGCGGTGGCAGCAAATGCCCGTGAGCGCTCCCGCGAGGCGAACGTGGCGCGAGCGACCCTCGAGGACGTCCTCGCCACAACTTCCCGTCTCAACCTCCTCCTCGCAGAGGCGGAACGTGAGCGATTCACCGGCTACCGAAACGTCATCAACAATCAGGTCAGCCGGCCGCTGGCTGCGACCCGGGCGTGGGCAGCCCAGATGCCGGATGAATCGCTTGCGGATTGGATCGACCACTTTCAGGCGACCGTCATGCGACCGCTCGCACATCTGCTGCACCCGGTGAGCGTTCGGGTGGGACTCATTCCCGCGATTGCGGCACTCGGTCGCTCATTTGCCGTGACTGCCAGCCCGGAACTCACCGACCTCGACTCACGGGGCGAACTGCTCGACAAGAACGTTCGGTTGCAGGTGTTCAGGTGGGTGAGGCACCTGTCTGCCAACGATGAGCCGCAGTCCCGTGATTCCGGCATGCCGGTAGAGATCAGACTGTCCGTCCTCGACGACCATCTTCATCTTGCCGCTCGCGGTGTTCGTTGGTCACGGGAACTGGACCCGATCCAGAAGGTCGCCGGGTTGACCCTGCTGTCCGTTTCGGATGATGACGAGGTGCTTCTCGCTGCTCCGTTGATCGGGACCGCTGCGTCCATTGATCTCCACCACGGGGTTCCACGCGAACATCGCCCCCGTGTGCTGCGCAATAAGTGGTTGCTCCTGACCCGGCCGCCCGTGATGGACGTGCGACTCGTCCTTCTCGTCGGAATTGTGACGCTGCCATTTTCATTCGCGATTCTTCGTAACGCAGACACTCCGGCCCGCTTTCTCACGGCAGTCCTCAGTGTCTTCGTGCCCGTCGCCCTATCTATCCCGCTCACGCGGGTCGGGGTGACACCGGGTACGCCTCGGGGAACATTCACGGCCATCGGACTGTGGCTCATGCTGGGACTCGCATCGGGCCTGACGAACATTGCCATCGTGTCCTTCATCACCCCAGAGTCGGTGACGGGCCTGACCGTGCCGGTGCGTCTCGCTGGCGGGGTACTTCGATACTCGTGTGTGGGCCTGCTCATCGTCACGGCACGCGGCCTCTCGGCTCAAGCGACGTCCGATGCGATCGCACTGCGTGTGCGACTCGCTGCCGCCAATGCGAACCGTGCGGGCGTGCTCGACATGGCGGACGAGACCGACAGGTTCCTCTCGGAAACCCTCCATCGCACGGTGCAAGGCCGTCTGGCGGCGATCTCTCTGCTCCTGCGCCTATCTCGACGAGATGAGGCCATGAACGAGCTGGGGACCTTGTGCGAGGTGACACTCCCGAGCCTCGAGGAGAGACTCCTCACGGACGCTCAGGCCGATGGAGCCTTGTCACCCATCCTGAGTCCAGGAGCGCTGGGCATCCGAGTTGATGACAGCATCGACTGGGCAGCCCTCACCGAGTCGGCGCCGTCGCTTGCACCGATCATGCGCTTGGTCATCGAGGAGTGTGCGATCAATGCACGCAGGCATGGTGGCGGAAGCACCATGGTCGTTGCGATGAATGACGAAGCAGGTCGAATCACCCTCACTTGCGAGGATAACGGTCAGGGGCCACCGGCCGAGCTCACCAGGGGCCTCGGATCGAAGCTCTTCGACGAGATCTGCGCCGAACATAAGGGGGACTGGTCCCTTGCACGGCATGGCGGTGTGACTCGGTTCTCAATGTCCGTAGCGTCTGGGAGTGGCATCGAGCGTAATGTAATCCCATGAGTGATTCGAGCCCAGTAGGCAGCGACGCATCCGACTCCACCCCGACAAGTGATGTCCCCGTTCCGCAGACGGCGACTTCGACATGGCCGGTCGGCTATTCAGCGGGCGCTCAGGTCGCTGCCGCGCGGGCTATGGCGGTTCCCACTGAGCCCCCGCGGCCCCTCGTTGCTGCGCAGGGCCCCCAGACCTCGAGCAGTGCCATCGTCGCGCTCGTGCTTGCGATTGCTTCGTGGGTTGTGTGCCCACTCATCCTCGCCATCATTGCCCTTGTGTTCGCGTCGAAGGCCGATCGTGAGATTGCATCAGCGGGTGGAGCATTGCAAGGCGGAGGCCTCAGCACGGCCGCGAAGGTCCTCTCGTGGATCAACATCGGTATCTATATCGCGTTCATCGTCGTGATAGTGATCATCCTCATCGTCGTCGTGATCGCCGGCGCGTGGAGTCAGGTCACCCCGGCCGGGCAGGTCTGACGAGCGTCACGCACCCCTTGCCGGGACGCGTGCGGGCCCCGTTTTGACTAAAGCAAGCCTTCACGGGTAGATTTCCTCCTTGTGCCTGACCCCTCAGGTACACCCCGCATGCGCAACTTCCCCATGAGCGGCGCATTTACCGCGATTCCTTGCACGACCTCGCGACGGAATCGCACTCGGAACCCCGACGTTCTGGCAGTTGCAGGCCCTTAATGCCGCGCGACACGCCCGACCGCGTGGGTCGGAGATCCGGTGGGTGTACCGCACGGAGTGAGCACCTGCAAGCACGAGTTCGACCCGACACTGAAGCGAAAGAGGCGACGTTGCCAACGATCCAGCAGCTGGTCCGTAAGGGCCGGCAGGACAAGGTCTCGAAGACGAAGGCCCCCGCCCTCAAGGGCAGCCCGCAGCGACGGGGGGTGTGCACTCGCGTGTACACGACCACGCCCAAGAAGCCGAACTCGGCGCTGCGCAAGGTGGCCCGTGTGCGTCTGACGTCGGGTGTCGAGATAACGGCGTACATCCCCGGTGTGGGTCACAACTTGCAGGAGCACTCGATCGTGCTCGTCCGCGGTGGCCGTGTTCGCGACCTACCAGGTGTTCGCTACAAGGTCATTCGCGGTGCGCTCGATACCCAGGGCGTCAAGAATCGCAAGCAGGCACGCTCTCGCTACGGCGCGAAGAAGGAGAAGGGCTAATGCCTCGCAAGGGTCCCGCAGCCAAGCGGCCAATCGTTATTGACCCGGTGTTCGCTTCGCCGATGGTCACCCAACTTATCAACAAGGTGCTCCTTGACGGCAAGCGATCAACAGCTGAGCGCATCGTCTATGGCGCGCTTGACGGTTGCCGCGAGAAGACGGGCACCGATCCTGTGCAGACCTTGAAGCGGGCGCTCGACAATGTGAAGCCGACCCTTGAGGTTCGTTCCCGTCGCGTCGGTGGTGCCACTTACCAGGTGCCGGTCGAGGTGAAGGGCAATCGCAGCATGACCCTTGCGCTGCGCTGGCTCATCAGTTACTCGCGACAACGTCGCGAAAAGACGATGACCGAACGCCTTATGAACGAGATTCTTGACGCCTCTAACGGACTTGGCGCCAGCGTCAAGAAGCGCGAGGACACTCACAAGATGGCCGAGTCGAATAAGGCCTTCGCGCACTACCGCTGGTAATCGCTAGCACCCCCGAACCGACCCACCAACGAAAGCAACGGAGAGAATCGCGTGTCTACCCAGACGAGCCTCGATTTGGCCAAGACCCGGAACATCGGGATCATGGCTCACATCGACGCGGGCAAGACCACGACCACCGAGCGAATCCTGTTCTACACCGGTATCAATTACAAGATCGGTGAAGTTCACGAGGGTGCGGCGACCATGGACTGGATGGAGCAGGAGCAGGAGCGCGGCATCACGATTACTTCGGCTGCGACCACCTGTGTCTGGAAAGACCACACCATCAACATCATCGACACCCCAGGTCACGTTGACTTCACGGTCGAGGTTGAGCGGTCGCTGCGCGTGCTTGACGGTGCGGTCACTGTCTTTGATGGTGTCGCCGGTGTTGAACCCCAGTCGGAGACGGTGTGGCGGCAGGCAGATAAGTACAACGTGCCGCGCATCTGCTTCGTGAATAAACTCGACCGGACTGGCGCGAACTTCTTCATGTGCGTCGACATGATTATTTCGCGCCTCGGAGCGATTCCACTCGTGCTGCAGATTCCGATCGGTAACGAGTCTGATTTCCTCGGCGTCGTCGACCTCGTGACGATGCGAGCGCTCACTTGGCGTGGCGAGACGCAAAAGGGCGAGGACTATACGATTGAGGACATCCCCGCCGATCTCGTCAATCAGGCTGCCGAGTGGCGTGAGAAAATGCTTGCGACCCTGTCCGACGCTGATGATGCGATCCTCGAGAAGTTCCTCGAGGGCGAGGAGCCCACGGTCGAGGAGATTCAGGCCGCGATCCGCCGCGCAACCCTCGCCTACAAGCTCACCCCTGTGCTCACCGGATCGGCATTCAAGAACAAAGGCGTGCAGCCAATGCTCGACGCCGTTGTCGCCTACCTCCCTTGCCCGCTTGACGTCACCGCAATCACGGGGCACAAGATGGGCAATGAAGAGGTGCTCGTCGAGCGTCAGCCGAATGACAAGGAGCCCTTCGCGGCGCTGGCCTTCAAGATCATGACTGATCCGCACCTCGGCAAGCTCACCTATGTCCGCGTCTATTCAGGTCGTCTCCAAACCGGTACCGCGGTGCTCAATAGCGTGAAGGACCGCAAGGAGCGCATCGGCAAGATCTACCGAATGCATGCGAACAAGCGCGAAGAGATCGATTCGGTGGGTGCCGGCGACATCGTCGCAGTGATGGGACTGAAGGACACCACTACCGGAGAAACTCTGTGCGATCCGGCCAACCCGGTCGTGCTGGAGTCGATGACCTTCCCCGCTCCCGTCATTTCGGTCGCTATTGAGCCGAAGACCAAGAGCGACCAGGACAAACTCGGTGTGGCGATTCAGCGGCTAGCTGAGGAGGACCCGACATTCCACGTGCGCACTGACGAGGAGACCGGCCAGACCATCATCGGTGGAATGGGTGAGCTTCACCTTGAGGTGCTCGTAGACCGGATGCGTCGTGAGTTCAAGGTGGAGGCGAACGTCGGCAAGCCGCAGGTCGCGTACCGCGAGACCATCACCAAGTCCGTGACGAAGATCGATTACACCCATAAGAAGCAGACTGGTGGGTCGGGGCAGTTCGCCCGAGTCATCATCGACATCGCGCCAAGTGTTGGCGCCGAGGGTGCTTCAGAGGTCGGATACTTGTTCGAGAACAAGGTCACCGGTGGTCGCGTTCCGCGCGAGTACATTGGCTCGGTCGACGCAGGTTGCAGGGAGGCCATGGAGAACGGGGTGCTCGCCGGCTATCCGATGGTCGATCTTAAGGTGACCCTCACAGACGGCGCTTACCATGATGTTGACTCCTCGGAGCTAGCCTTTAAGATCGCCGGATCGATGGCGTTCAAGGATGCAGCGCGCAAAGCTGGCCCAGTCCTCCTCGAACCGATGATGGGCGTCGAGGTCACCACTCCTGAGGACTACATGGGGGATGTCATCGGCGATCTCAACTCGCGCCGCGGACAGATCCAGGCCATGGAGGAGCGCTCAGGCGCCCGGGTGGTCAAGGCACTCGTGCCGCTCTCCGAGATGTTCGGCTATGTTGGCGACCTCCGCAGTCGCACGCAGGGTCGAGCGAGTTACAGCATGCAATTTGACTCCTATGCTCAGGTTCCCTCGAACGTGTCATTGGAGATCATCGCGAAGGCTCGCGGCGAATAACCGCGGATCACAGCAAGGCCAAATATCCAAAGAAACCACCGATCCGCGATAACGCCGGACGGCATAACGACAAGGGAGAACTCAGGTGGCGAAGGCCAAGTTTGAGCGCACCAAGCCGCACGTCAACATCGGCACCATTGGTCACATTGACCATGGGAAGACCACGCTGACCGCTGCGATCACCAAGGTGCTGCACGACAAGTACCCGGACGTGAACCCGTTCACGCCCTTCGACATGATCGATAAGGCGCCCGAAGAGCGCCAGCGCGGTATCACCATCTCGATTGCACATGTCGAGTACCAGACTGAGGCGCGTCACTACGCCCACGTCGACTGCCCCGGTCACGCTGACTACATCAAGAACATGATCACGGGTGCCGCGCAGATGGACGGCGCGATCCTCGTGGTCGCCGCAACTGATGGTCCGATGCCGCAGACGAAGGAGCACGTGCTCCTCGCCCGACAGGTTGGCGTTCCCTCGCTCGTCGTCGCGCTGAACAAGTGCGACATGGTTGACGACGAGGATCTCCTCGAATTGGTCGAGATGGAGGTTCGTGAACTCCTTTCTGCCTACGAGTACCCCGGCGACGATATCCCGGTAGTTCGCGTTGCCGCATTCCCGGCGCTCCAGGGAGACGCCAAGTGGGGCGAGTCGATTCTCGCGCTCATGGACGCGGTCGACACGGGTATCCCAACGCCCGAGCGTGAGGTTGACAAGCCCTTCCTCATGCCCGTTGAGGATGTCTTCACGATCACTGGTCGTGGAACTGTCGTCACCGGTCGCATCGAGCGCGGCATCGTCAAGGTCAACGAGGAGATCGAGATCGTCGGCATTCGCCCCGGCCTCGCCCCCAAGTGTGTTGTCACCGGTGTCGAGATGTTCCGCAAGCTTCTCGATGAGGGTCAGGCCGGCGAGAACGTCGGACTGCTGCTTCGTGGCATCAAGCGCGAGGATGTCGAGCGTGGCCAGGTGTGCTGCAAGCCGGGTTCGATCACCCCGCACACGGACTTCGACGCGCAGGTTTACATCCTCTCGAAGGACGAGGGCGGTCGTCACACCCCGTTCTTCAATAACTACCGCCCGCAGTTCTACTTCCGCACGACCGATGTGACCGGTGTCGTCTACCTGCCGGAGGGCAAGGAGATGGTGATGCCCGGTGACAACACGGACATGCGCGTTGAGCTGATTCAGTCCATCGCCATGGAAGAGGGACTTCGGTTCGCAATCCGCGAGGGTGGTCGTACGGTCGGCGCTGGTCGCGTCATCAAGATCCTCAAGTAGTTGGCGGCCGGGTGGCTGGCGACAGCCACCCGGCGCCGCTCGCGGGTAACCGCAACCACGAATTGAACGCATCGGCACACGAGAAGTAAGGACACCAGCCACCATGGCGGGACAGAAGATCCGCATCAGGCTCAAGGCCTATGACCACGAGGTCATCGACTCATCGGCGCGCAAGATCGTCGAGACGGTGATTCGAACCGGTGCCAAGGTGGCCGGGCCCGTGCCGTTGCCGACGGAGAAAAACGTGTACTGCGTCATTCGTTCTCCACACAAGTACAAGGACAGCCGCGAGCACTTCGAGATGCGGACCCACAAGCGCCTCATTGACATCCTCGATCCCACGCCGAAGACCGTCGACTCGCTCATGCGGCTCGATCTCCCGGCTGGTGTCGATATCGAGATCAAGCTGTAAGGACGAGCAGACAATGAGCACCAATGTTAAGGGCGTACTGGGCGAGAAGCTCGGCATGACCCAGGTCTGGGACGATGACAACAAGGTTGTCCCGGTTACTGTGGTCAAGGCTGGGCCGTGTGTCGTGACCCAAGTGCGAACCCCCGAGAATGACGGCTATTCGGCTGTGCAGATTGCGTTCGGAGCCATTGATCCTCGCAAGGTGAACAAGCCGGCGTCCGGTCACTTCGAGAAGGCCGGCGTCACCCCGCGACGTCATCTCGTCGAGATCCGCACCGACGATGCATCCGAGTACGTCCTAGGACAAGAACTCAGTGCGGGCACATTTGAGGTTGGCCAGATGGTCGATATCGTCGGGACGACGAAGGGTAAGGGATTCGCGGGAGTCATGAAGCGCCATGGATTCCACGGCCTTCGCGCGACGCACGGTGTGCAGCGTAAGCACCGTTCCCCTGGCTCCATCGGCGGCTGCTCCACTCCGGGTCGAGTGTTCAAGGGTATGAAGATGGCCGGTCGCATGGGCGGTGAGCGTCAGACGACGCTGAACCTGAGGATTCAGGGTGTGGATCTTGAGCGCGGACTCATTCTCGTCAAGGGTGCGATCCCGGGCCCGAAGGGCGGCCTCGTGTTTGTCCGCAGCGCCGTGAAGGAGGCATGAGCATGACTTCCGTTGATGTCCGTACCGCAGCCGGAAAGCCGGCAGGTTCGGTTGAATTGCCCCCTGAGATCTTCGATGTGCAGGTGAACATCCCCTTGATCCATCAGGTCGTCGTCGCACAGTTGGCGGCAGCCCGGCAGGGGACGCACTCGACAAAGACTCGTGCTGAGGTGAGCGGTGGTGGCCGCAAGCCGTACAAGCAGAAGGGTACCGGTCGTGCGCGTCAAGGTTCGATCCGTGCTCCGCAGTTCACCGGTGGTGGAGTCGTCCATGGTCCGAAGCCGCGAGACTATTCGCAGCGGACCCCCAAGAAGATGAAGACGGGCGCCCTTCGCGGCGCACTGTCCGACCGGGCTCGGGATGGTCGAATCCACGTTGTGTCGGAACTTGTTTCGGGTGAGATTCCCTCAACGAAGAAGGCCCTGGCAGCGATTAACGCCCTGAATCTCGAGGGCAAGGTGCTGCTCGTGGTGTCCCGCGAGGAGACAACCTCCTGGCTATCGCTCCGAAACGTGCCGAACACTCACGTGCTCAGCCCTGATCAACTGAACACCTATGACGTCCTCGTGAGTGACCAAGTGTTGTTCACGAAGGCGGCGCTCGACATGTTCATGGCTGGATCCCCAACAGGCAAGAGCGTGAAGGCAGTTGCCGCTGAGAGCGAGGTTGAGGCATGAGAATCGCAGATCCGCGTGACATCTTGGTCGCGCCGGTTATTTCGGAGAAGAGCTACGGGCTCCTCGACGAGAACAAGTACACGTTCATCGTGTCGCCCGGTGCGAACAAGACTCAGATCAAGATTGCGGTCGAGCAGGTATTCGGCGTGAAGGTGACGTCGGTCAACACTGCCAATCGCGCAGGCAAGCGGGTTCGCACCCGGACTGGCTTCGGCCGCCGCGCAGCAACAAAGCGAGCAATCGTCTCCGTTGCTGCAGGTGACCGTATCGACATCTTCGGGGGCCCGGTTTCATAACCGGGACTCCAGACTGAAGAGGAACAGCTATGGGAATCCGTAAGTACAAGCCGACCACTCCGGGCCGTCGTGGTTCGAGTGTGGCTGACTTCGTTGAGATCACGCGTTCTACGCCTGAGAAGTCACTCGTTCGCCCGTTGCCTAAGAAGGGCGGACGTAACAACTCTGGCAAGATCACGACCCGTCATCAAGGTGGTGGGCATAAGCGCGCCTACCGAGTCATCGACTTCCGTCGGGCTGACAAGGACGGCGTGCCGGCGAAGGTCGCTCACATTGAGTACGATCCGAACCGGACAGCGCGCATCGCGTTGCTGCACTTTGCGGACGGTGAGAAGCGATACATCATCGCGCCCAACAAGTTGAAGCAGGGCGATCCGATAGAGACGGGACCAGCGGCTGATATCAAGCCGGGGAACAACCTGCCCTTGCGCAACATCCCGGTGGGTAGCGTGATTCATGCGGTTGAGCTTCGGCCTGCGGGTGGGGCAAAGATTGCTCGCTCTGCCGGTGCCTCGGTTCAGCTAGTAGCCAAGGATGGTCCGTACGCGCAGCTGCGTATGCCGTCCGGTGAGATCCGCAATGTGGACCTGCGCTGCCGCGCAACGATCGGCGAGGTCGGCAACGCCGAGCAGTCGAACATCAACTGGGGCAAGGCCGGTCGCATGCGCTGGAAGGGCAAGCGCCCGAGCGTCCGCGGTGTGGCAATGAACCCTGTGGATCACCCGCATGGTGGTGGTGAGGGCAAGACTTCAGGTGGCCGTCACCCAGTCAACCCGAACGGTAAGCCCGAGGGTCGCACCCGTCAGGCCAACAAGGCCAGCGACAAGTTCATCGTCCGCCGTCGCAAGACCGGCAAGAAGCGCTAAGGGAACCCGACATGCCTCGCAGTCTGAAGAAGGGTCCGTTCGTGGACGGCCATCTGCTCAAGAAGGTCGACGTCCAAAACGAAGCCGGCACCAAGAACGTCATCAAGACCTGGTCTCGCCGCTCGATGATCATTCCAGCGATGCTGGGTCACACGATTGCGGTGCACGATGGTCGCAAGCACGTACCGGTTTTCGTGTCGGAGAACATGGTCGGGCACAAGCTCGGCGAGTTCGCCCCGACCCGGACGTTCCGTGGGCACGTGAAAGACGACCGCAAGGCTAAGCGCCGATAGTTTTCGGTTCGTGCTGACCAAGGTCGGCGCAGGGTAATTTCGAGCAGGCACGAATATCGAGCACGCACCAACCAAAGAGCAAGGGGAAAGCGATGGAAGCCAGGGCCCAGGCGCGGTACGTCCGCGTCACGCCCATGAAGGCGCGCCGCGTCATCGACCTCATTCGAGGGATGAATGCCGGCGACGCCCAAGCGGTGTTGACGTTCGCACCGCAGGCAGCAAGTGAGCCGATCGGCAAGGTGCTGGCCAGCGCGATCGCCAATGCGAAGAACAACTATGCGATGGACGAGCGGGCGCTTGTTGTGAGTGCCGCGTTTGTCGACGAGGGACCAACCCAGAAGCGGATCCGTCCGCGGGCCCAGGGCCGGGCATACCGCATCCGCAAGCGCAGCAGCCACATCACGGTGATTGTCTCTGACGGTCGCGAGGTGATTGAGGCCAAGCCGGTAGCGAAGAAGGCGCCCAAGGCCCCAACAGCGCCTGCTTCGGTACCTGAGGAGAAACCGGCCGCTAAGAAGGCGGTCAGCAAGTCGACGGAGGCCCCGGCGGCAAAGACGGCGAAGAAGGCGGCTGCAAAGTCGACCGAAGTTCCCGTGGCGAAGACCACGAAGAAGCCTGCAACGAAGGCGGCCACCGAGCCTACTGCTGACACGACCGAGACAAAGGACTGAGACCGTGGGCCAGAAAGTAAATCCGCACGGCTTCCGCCTCGGTATCACCACCGACTTCGCTTCACGTTGGTTTGCCGATTCGTCGAAGCAGGGTCAGCGTTATCGGGACTACGTTGACGAGGATGTCAAGATCCGCAAGCTGCTGTCCAAGGGCATGGAGCGGGCCGGTATCTCGAAGGTGGAGATCGAGCGGACTCGTGACCGAGTGCGTGTCGATATTCACACGGCACGCCCTGGCATCGTTATTGGCCGTCGTGGCGCCGAGGCTGATCGCATCCGCGGCGATCTTGAGGTGCTCACCGGCAAGCAGGTGCAACTGAACATTCTTGAGGTAAAGAACCCCGAAATTGATTCACAGTTGGTGGCGCAGGGCATTGCTGAGCAGCTAAGTAGCCGAGTGTCATTTAGACGCGCAATGCGTAAGGGGATGCAGAGCACGATGAAGAGCGGTGCTCTTGGCATTCGTGTTCAGGTGTCAGGCCGCCTCGGTGGGGCCGAAATGTCGCGAACGGAATTTTACCGTGAGGGAAGGGTCCCGCTGCATACCCTGCGCGCGGACATCGATTACGGCTTCTATGAGGCTCGCACGACGTTTGGTCGAATCGGCGTAAAGGTATGGATCTATAAGGGTCAGGCACTTGGGACTCGCGCTGAGCGAGAGGCGGCCGCGGCTGCGGTTCGTCTTGGTCAGCGTGGCACGGCCGCTCCGGCGCGGCCACGTCGCCCGCGCGAGGAGGCTGAATCTGCTGAGGTCGTGGCTGTGTCTTCGGCCGTCGCCGTTGATGTCGCGGACGCTCCGTTGTCCGCCGAGGTCGTCGTCGAGGCAACCATCGCTACTGAAGGACAGGAGGCCTGATCCATGCTTATTCCGCGCAGGGTCAAGCATCGCAAGCAGCACCACCCAACGAGGCGCGGTGTCGCGAA
>CAMDKQ010000012.1 GCA_945901095.1 Bifidobacterium breve | reverse complement strand
CTGCTCGCCCTCGCGGCTCACCCCGGCTACGCCAACACAAATCTGCAGTCGGCGGGGCCCACGATGCGAGGGTCTTCGATCGGGGCCCGGATGAGCAGGATGGCGAACGGGGTGCTCGCTCAGTCAGCCGAAATGGGGGCGCTGCCGACCCTCTACGCCGCGACCATGCCCGGACTCCCCGGCGACACCTACATCGGGCCCGATGGCTTCATGGAGCAGCGGGGACACCCGCGCATTGTTGGCCGGTCAACCGCAGCCCTCCGTGCAGAGGACGGTAAGCGCCTATGGACCATGAGCGAGGAGTTGACCGGGGTTCGTTACCCCTTCGACTGAATTGGTCACCTCGTGACGGAACAGGGCCAGCCCGACTGCGTGCTCGCGGTTGGGCTGGTCTGTTTTGCCTGAATCGTGCCCGGCTACGCGGCAGCTGCTGGTCCGCCGCCGCGTTGGCCGTTCTGGGGGCCGTTCTTCTGCCCGCCGCGGCCGCCGATTCGGTTCTGCAGGCTATTGCCCTCCCAAGCCTCGAAGATGTCTGCGTGGAGGGTCGACGCGGCACCACTTGCGAGGGTGACGCCACTACCTCCCGTGACCGCAGCCGGGTAGAGGACTGCGAGTTTCACCTGCGGGACCCGGACGGGGTGGTCTGTCGGGCACACGTTTCCGGTCGCGAACACAAGGTGCGAGATATGGTCGGCGCTGTCGAGGCTGGTGCCGTCCCAGCATTGCGGGAAGGTAATCTGAGCGATGAGGCGAGAGCCGACACCGCAGGTCGGCACGGTGGCGACGCTGGTTCCGAAGGTCGGCTGTGCACCTCGCGCCGCGCAACCCCAGACGGCGGTCTGATCGGCACGGCCGGTCAGCGCCATGAAGCCCGCGGGGAAGGCGGTGACATTGCCACCGCGGCCCTCGTAGTTCACGCGAGCGGAGATCGGTGCGACCCGGGTGCCGTTTTGGTAGAGGGCGGGGACCCAGTAGGCCGAGAGGTCATTGGAGTCACTACACGTTGTGGAGCCGGCGAGGAGCGAGACCCCGATCGAGTTCTCATTGGTCGTCGTGTTGCCGAAGAACTCGTGAAGGTGGCTCATGCCAGTGTGGCCTGGCATGACAATCGGGTCGACGGACGCAGAGTGGCTGAAGTCGCATTGCACTGCGAACCCTCCGCCGCCCTGACGGTTCCCGCCATTGCCGTTGTCCCCTGGTGCCGCAGCCGCCGGGACCGACGACAAGATGAGGGCACCGGTGATGCCAGCGGTGATCGACACTGCCGCGATGGTGCTTCGGGTGATGCTCAAGTTCACTCCTGCTGTCAACATGATCGGGTAGTGGGAATCGTGTGCGGACCGGGTAAGGATTGCAGAATGACGGAACCCTACGGACTCCGCTGAGACTTGGCGTCCCTCGCGAAAACGTGGACATATGTCTGCCCACCGAGCCTGAGCAACTCATCTCGCACGATGTCCGTCACCTCATTGTGGCCCGCTTGGCCGAGTTGCAGGTCGAGGGCTGTGGAGATGTTCACCGTCACCCGGGTTCGACGCCACGGGCGGCGGTCGTACTTCGTCGCCACTGCGTGGACGGGCACCTCAGGGTGCGCGAGGAGCACCGGAACGAGAATGCGACGGTGGAGTCGATGGAGTTTCGTGCAATCTGGTGAACGAGTGCCTTCCGGATACAGGCCGAGTTTGCCGCCATTCGCCAGAGACCGGGAAGCCATACCCATCGCCCAGAGCGTTGAGGGCTCGTCGCCCCGACGCAGCGGGATCTGCCCCATGAGCCGGAAGAAGATGGCTCCGCGTTTGGCAAAGACCTCGACCTTCGTGAACGCGGTCACGCGCATCCAAGTGCTCATCACCAACACAACCGGATCAAGTGCGGACACGTGGTTTCCCACGAGAATTGCTGCCCCCGGAGCGACATGCTCGGTCCCGTTGATGGCGACCTTCCATCTCAGTCGCAGGACCCTAAGCAGCGCGATCGTCACCCAGTAGGTGGCCGCCCGGCCGGGCCGACCGATGCGCAGCCCCGGGTAAATCGACCGGCCATCGCGAAGCGCCTGCCGGTAATCGTTCTCGGCGTCGGAGTCGGCGTTCATGGCACCATCGTGCACGAGAGCGAAAACGGCCCCCGGGCGGGTTCCCCCGCTCAAGGGCCGTTCATGCGCGTGGCAGGTGAAGGATTCGAACCTTCGGAGGCTTTCACCGACGGGTTTACAGCCCGCTCCCATTGGCCGCTCGGGCAACCTGCCTCGCCTTGCTGTCGCGCCGCCAAATCATATGCGCTGGCGGTTGCTGTTCGGAACCGAACCCCATGGTCAGGCCATTCGCCCCGGGGCAGGCCGCCCCCAGACGAGCACCCGAATCGGGGTCGTCACTCATGGAGCGCCAGAATGAGGTCGTTCCCGCGGAACACAATGGTGTTCCCATGAAGGAGGATCAATGGCTGACAGCAGCTTCGACATCGTCTCCAAGGTCGATCGTCAGGAGGCAGACAATGCCCTCAACCAAACGGCCAAAGAACTCGCCCAGCGTTTTGACTTCAAGAACACCGACACCACCATTGAGTGGAAGGGCGAGCTCGGGGTGGAAATTTCCTCCGGCACGGAGGAGCGCGCGAAGGCGGCGCTCGACGTGTTCAAGGAGAAGATCATCAAGCGCGGGATGAGCCTGAAATGCTTCGAGGCCGAGGAACCTCGCTCATCTGGCAAGGGCTACAAGATTGCCGGGACATTCAAGGCAGGTATCAGCCAGGAGCAGGCGAAGAAGATCGGCAAGCTCATCCGCGATGAGGGGCCAAAGAGCGTCAAGTCACAGGTCATGGGAGAGGAACTCCGCGTGACGAGCAAGAGTCGCGATGACCTTCAGGAGGTTCAGTCGCTCGTCAAGGACGCTGACCTTGATTTCGCGGTTCAGTTCGTCAATTACCGGTAGGTGGTTGCGTTGGCGGCCACGCCATCTCGAGTTCCTTGATTCCTTGGACGAGGCCGGCGGCAGTTGTGGCGCCATGATCGTGCTCCGGTGACCAGGCGAGCGCATCGAATGGGCAAAGATCGACGCAGATGCCGCAATACATACACAGCCCGAAGTCAATCCGAAAAGCGTCGAGCACATTCACAGTTTTCGGGCGCCGAGCCCCGGCCTCGCTCACCTGCTCGGTGTGACTGACGAGATCGATGCACCACGTGGGGCACTCCCGCACGCAGATCATGCACGAGGTACACGCCGAAGCGCGCAGGGCGATAGTCCCGTGCGCCTCAGCGGGGATCATCGCTCGTCTCCAGTTGTGCCTGACACCAGCGGCTCATCTCGAAGGAAGTCCTCGGGGACGCCGGGGGGTAGTTGGCGTCGCCGTGAGGGATTTCCGCCCTGACGACCGTCATCGGTCGATTGAGCGGCCCCAGGCCAGTCCCGGATGGCGCGGGCGACGAGCGCCGATGACTTGCGCATTGGGGGCTCGCCGAGGCTGGCACGCAGCAGAAGCGGCCGTGAATCACCGAGCCCGATGAATACCACCCCAAACATTTCCGCAGCCTCACGCTCGCACCAGGCTGCGCCGAGGTAAATGCTGCACAGGGATGCGAGCTCGGCTGCGTCGGCCGGCAGCGTCGTCCAGACCATCGTTGGTACCCGGGCCACAGGATTGACCACCCGGGCGACAACCTCGAGGGTCGAGCCACGATCGACCACGGTGATGAAGTCGAAGAGGGTGAAGCCCTCGCGTTGCAATCCCGACACCACCTGCTCCCAGTCAGCCGGTGCCACGTCAATCCGCCCATGCGAGTTCATCTGGATTCTCCGCTTGGGTCCGAATGCGTGACGACCGAGGGCTGCGAGAGCCGGACGAG
The DNA here is from genome assembly GCA_945901095.1 of Bifidobacterium breve. GTDB lineage: Bacteria > Actinomycetota > Actinomycetes > S36-B12 > S36-B12 > WLND01. Next base: position 23,079 of record CAMDKQ010000012.1, on the reverse strand, counting down.
ACCGGCGACGAGGGCCTCCGGTCGCGGTGGGCAGCCGGGGATGTACACCGAGATTGGGATCAGTTGGTCGATCCCCTTCGTCACGGTGGGCGCATCCCAGTAGGGACCTCCTGTGTTCGCGCAGGCTCCGAACGAGACCGCCAGCCTAGGCTCCTCAAGTGTCGCCCAAGCCCGGATGATGCCGGGGGCCAGTGCATCGGTCACGGTTCCCGAGATGAGCAGGACGCTCACGACGAAGCCGTCAGATTCGGTGTCGATCGACTCCTGCGGTACGAGCAGTCCTGCAGTAATCGCCGCACCGACCTCGAGTGCGCAGCACGCGAGGCCCACGTCGAGGATTGTCACCCGTAGTTGGGGGTGGCCTGTTACCCGGTACCTGCTCTCAAGGGAAGGGAGCGAGTGGAGGGTCACGGGCCAAGGCTATTGAACGACCCTCAGGATTCGCGACACATGGCACCCCTGCGTCAATCCCAAGCGGGCAAGGAGCAGAATGAGGACGCCCTAGTATCAGGCGGCACGGGGGTCGCCGCGTCAATGGAGCCCCCGCTCCGCCAGAGAAGGTGTCCGTGACCAAGCAGGTCGTGAAACTCAGCAGGGTCGTCATTCGTTTTGCCGGCGACTCCGGCGATGGCATGCAACTCACCGGAGATCGCTTCACCTCCGAGACTGCGGGTCTCGGAAATGACCTTTCCACCCTGCCAGACTTCCCCGCCGAAATCCGAGCACCTGCCGGAACTTTGCCCGGTGTCTCGGCGTTCCAGTTGCATTTCGCCGATCATCACATCATGACCCCGGGCGATGCCCCCAATGTGCTCGTGGCCATGAATCCCGCTGCCCTCAAGGCCAACCTCAAGGACCTCCCGCGCGGCGCTGATCTCATCGTCAACACTGACGAATTCACGAAGCGAAATCTCGAGAAAGTCGGCTATCCGGCGAATCCGATCGATGACGGCTCCCTCGATGCCTACAACGTGCACGCCGTCGCACTCACGTCGATGACCGTTGAGGCCCTCAAGGGATACGCAGTCTCCAAGAAGGACGCCGAGCGAGCCAAGAACATGTACGCCCTCGGCCTACTCTGCTGGCTCTACAACAGGCCATCTCAGGGCACGCTTGATTTCCTGAGGTCGAAGTTCGCAAAGAATCCGGACATCATGAATGCGAACATCGCCGCCTACGAGGCGGGGTGGTCCTTCGGCGAAACCACCGAGGCATTCTCAGTGCAGTACGAGATCGCTCCCGCGAGCATGCCTGCGGGCCTGTACCGCAACATCACCGGCAATCCAGCCCTGTCACTTGGGCTCATCGCAGCGTCGGAAATCTCGGGTCTGCCCTTGTTCCTCGGCTCCTACCCGATCACGCCAGCATCAGACATCCTCCATGAACTGAGCAAGCACAAGAACTTCGGCGTCATGACCTTTCAGGCCGAGGACGAGATCGCCGGCATCGGTGCAGCGCTCGGGGCGGCCTACGGCGGCGCGCTCGCCGTGACGACGACATCGGGTCCAGGGGTCGCGCTCAAGTCAGAGGCAATCGGGCTCGCGGTATCGCTCGAGCTCCCACTGCTCATCATCGATGTCCAGCGCGGAGGCCCCTCCACCGGTCTTCCCACGAAGACCGAGCAGTCCGATCTGCTGCAGGCAATGTTCGGACGCAATGGCGAGGCGCCAGTCGCAATCGTGGCCCCACAGTCACCCTCCGACTGCTTCTTCGCCGCCATCGAGGCTGCACGGATCGCGGTGGAGTACCGCACGCCCGTCTTCATCCTCTCCGACGGCTCCCTCGCGAACGGCTCGGAGCCTTGGCTGGTCCCCGATGCGGCGTCACTCCCTACCTTCGAACCGAATTTCGCCACGGGACCAAATCACACAGCAGACGACGGGACTGAGGAGTTCTGGCCGTACCTGCGGGACCCGGAAACACTCGCTCGCCCATGGGCGATCCCGGGAACCAAGGGCCTCGAGCACCGGATCGGCGGCATCGAGAAGGCCGACGGAATCGGCACAATCTCCTATGATGCTGATAACCACGACAAGATGGTTCGCCTGCGTCAGGCGAAAATCGATGCCATCGCTCGAACGATCCCGGATATCACTGTCGATGACCCAAGCGGATTGGCACGGGTGCTCATATTGGGCTGGGGATCGACCTACGGGCCCATCAGCGCGGCCTGTCGGCTCGTTCGCACTGCAGAGGGAAGCGTGGCGCAGGCGCACATCCGCCACCTCAATCCCTTCCCATCCAACCTCGGCGAGATACTCAGGGCATACGACAAGGTCGTCGTCCCAGAGATGAACCTCGGCCAACTTGCCCTGCTCCTGCGCGCGAAATACCTCGTCGACGTCATCAGCTACAACCAAGTTCGAGGCATGCCATTCAAGTCAGATGAGCTCGCCGGTGTCATCACCGACGTCCTCGAGAACCTGTGAGGATTACATGACCACCAACACATTCCCGGCGCTCAGTCTCGTTCCGAAGGCCGATGGGCCGCAGACCGCGAAGGACTTCAAGTCTGATCAGGAGGTGCGCTGGTGCCCGGGATGCGGCGACTACGCGATCCTGTCCGCTGTCCAAAGCTTTCTGCCTGATCTCGGTGTTGCTCGTGAGAACATCGTCTTCGTTTCCGGGATCGGTTGTTCCTCGCGATTCCCGTACTACCTTGATACGTTCGGGCTCCATTCAATTCACGGCCGGGCGCCCGCGATTGCCACGGGACTCGCCTCCTCTCGTCCCGACCTGTCAGTCTGGGTCATCACCGGCGACGGTGACGCACTGAGCATCGGCGGAAACCACCTCATCCACGCCCTGCGTCGCAACGTCAACCTGAAGATCCTTCTCTTTAACAACCGCATCTACGGGCTCACCAAGGGGCAGTACTCCCCCACCTCCGAACAGGGCAAGATCACCAAGTCGACACCCGAGGGCTCACTGGACTACTCGTTCAACCCGGTCTCGCTCGCACTCGGCGCAGAAGCCACCTTCGTTGCCCGGACCATCGACTCGGATCGCAAACACCTGACCGAGGTGCTCACGGCCGCTGCAGCACATGAGGGCACGGCGCTCATTGAGATCTACCAGAACTGCAACATCTTCAATGACGGCGCCTGGGATCCACTCAAGGACAGCGACACCCGCGATGATGCCATGATGCGGCTTGTACATGGCCAGCCGATCCGATTCGGCAAGGACATGCAGTTCGGTGTCACCCGAGCGGCAGACGGCCATATCGAGGTCGTCGAGGTGTCCTCGGCCGGCGAAGGAGCGATCATTCGTCACGACGCACATGCGAAGGATCCTGGATTGGCATTCGCTCTCTCCCGTCTGGCAAACCCACGGACCCTGCAGAACACGCCGATTGGCGTTTTCCGCGATGTGCAGCGCCCAAGCTACGACCGTCTCCTGCGCGAACAGGTTGCCAGCGTCACCGAAAAGAAGGGCAAGGGAGACCTTCAGTCACTGCTGAACGGCAATGACACCTGGAACGTCTCATAGCCAACACACCATCGACCGGCCGCTCACAGGCGGCCACTGGGCTCCTGTACGGCGCAATCGCATACGGGCTGTGGGGGCTGTTCCCGCTGTACTTCGCACTCCTTGACTCGGTATCACCCATCGAGGTCGTGGCCCATCGAGTTGTGTGGTCGCTTGTCTTCCTTGCGGTCGCCCTGTTCGTGATTCGGGGCTGGCGCAATCTTGTTCGGACGATGCGTTCGCGGCGCACCTTTGGGCTGCTAGCCCTCGCTGCGGTGTTTCTCAGCATCAACTGGGGGGTCTACGTATGGGCCGTCCAGAGCAACCTCGTGGTCGAGGCCTCACTGGGCTACTTCATCAATCCGCTCGTCTCAGTTGGTCTCGGCGTGGTGATCCTTCGGGAACGACTTCGGCGCTTGCAATGGGCCGCGGTAGGCCTTGCAATCGTGGCCGTCATCGTTCTCGCGGTCGCCATGGGTCATCCACCGTGGATCAGCCTCATCCTCGCTTCCTCATTCGGCATCTACGGCCTGCTGAAGAAGGTGGTCGACGTTGGCTCGGTGCCGAGCCTGACCATTGAGACCGTTGTCCTCACACCGCTTGCGCTGATGATCATCCTGATCGCGCTACGAGGAGGACACGCCGGCGTGATTCAGGGCGGGCCTGACACCACGGCGCTTCTTGTGATGCTGGGGCCGGTCACTGCAATCCCACTCATTGCCTTTGGCGCCGCTGCAACTCGCATCCCACTCTCGAGTCTCGGGCTCATGCAGTTCCTCACACCCACCCTTCAGTTCATCATGGGTATCACCATCTTCCACGAGACGATGACCTCCGGCCGTTGGCTTGGTTTCATCATCGTGTGGCTCGCCCTCGGCCTCTTTGGTTTAGACCTCATCCGGCACTCGAGGGCCATGAAACGAGATGGTGTGTCCCCATCCCTCATCGATACCCTCGAGGTCGTCGAGCCCGACTGACCTACCTTCCAGTGAACCGAGGCTCGCGCTTCTCACGGAATGCGTCGAATGCCTCGCGCATATCTTCAGTCTGGAAGGCGAGGACCTGGTTGCGGTTTTCTAGGTTGATTGCTGCGTTGAGCGACGGTGCATCAACGTTCGTCTGGACCACCTGTTTCGTCATGCGCACACCGAAGGGGCTATTGCTGCAGATCATTTCGGCGATCTCGATTGCCCGATCAAGGAGGATATCTGCGGGGACGATCTCAGTGACCATGCCGATCCGCAAGGCTTCCTCTGCCTCGATGAAGCGCCCGGTCATGAGAATCTCCATCGCCCGACCGAACCCGACGATCCGAGGAAGCAGCCACGAGGTGCCAACATCACCACCGGTCAGCCCAATCCGGATGAACGCCGCATTGAAACGACCAGTCGGCGCCGCGATACGGATATCGGCCGCAAGCGCCAGCGCCATACCCGCACCGGCGGCCGCACCATTCACCGCCGCGATGACCGGCTTGTCCATGTGCCGAAAGCCTGCTATCGATCGCGCCCACAACTCCTGCCCGACGAGCAATTCCGCAGGATTCATGGACGGTAAATCTCTCGCAAGATCGAGATCGAGGCCTGCGCAGAAGGCTCGACCCGAGCCAGTAAGAATAAGGACGCGCGCGAGCGGGTCGCTATCGACCTGTTCCTGGAGGGTGATGAACTCTTCGAACATCCCAAACGTGATCGCGTTGAGGCGATCCGGCCGGTTGAGTCGCGCGATCACGATCTGGGGAGTTGGGCGCTCGACGAGCAATGTGGTGAGATCACCCATTGAAGATCACATCACCCCGTGCGAGATACGACGTAATCGCACAAGAGCTCGAGGGTCTGCTTCGCGCCACCAGACGGCAGTGGATCAAGGGCCGCACGGGCTTCATCCGCCCACCTGCAGGCTTCCTGTCTGGCCTCCGCGAGTGCTGGATGGGCGCGAAGGAGACGGAGGGCCTCTGCATGCTCATCATCGTCGCCGAGCGGTCGAGAGAGGAGATCGCGAAGTCGAGCATCTTGCACTGATTGGCCGCCAAGAGCAATGAGCGCCGCCAGGGTCGGGACACCCTCACGCAAATCCGTTCCCGGGGTCTTGCCCGATTGTGCGGACTCGCTCATGATGTCGACGAGATCATCGGCAAGTTGAAAGGCGACCCCGATGCACTCGCCAAAACGTGCGAGCACCTCGATCGTTGCTGAGTCGGCCCCCGACATCAAGGCTCCATAACGTCCCGACGCGGCGATGAGGGAGCCCGTCTTGTCTGCGAGCACCTCGAGGTGATGCTTCACGGGATCGGCGCCATCCTCGGGGCCAACCGTCTCCAGGATCTGGCCGATGCATAGCCTCTCGAAGGTCCGAGCCTGAATGCGCACCGCCTCCGGTCCGAGATCAGCAAGGATCGCCGAGGTACGCGCAAAGAGGAAATCTCCGGTGAGAATCGCGACGGAGTTGCCCCAACGGGCATTCGCGCTCGAGGCACCACGGCGCAACGGCGCCTCGTCCATCACATCGTCGTGATACAGGGTCGCAAGGTGCGTCAGTTCGACCGCTGCCGCCGACCTGATCACTTCAAGCTTGGTCGGGTCACCGAACTGCGCCGAGAGCAGCACGAGCAGCGGACGGAACCGCTTGCCCCCCGCTTCGACAAGATACCCCGCGGCTTCATTGATGAACGGTGATGAACTCCGGACCGACTCGCGCAGCTCCTGCTCTACCCGTGCGAGGCCAGCCGCGAGTGACGCCTCTAGAGCGGGATCCGGCGAAAGCAGATCCAGCGACTGGTTAGTCATGCTCCCACGGTACTACCGCACAAACACATCGGCATGCGCGACCAACTCAAGAAGCGGTTGCGGCACCACCCCGAGCACCACAGTGATCGTGGCTGCCGCTGCCAGTGCAACGGTCGTGAACACGCTAGGGATCACCACGACGGCCGTCTGGTCGTTGGGCTCGGAGAAGAACATCAACACGATCACGCGCACGTAGAAGAAAGCGGCGATGATTGATGCCACGACTGCGACAAGGACGAGCGAGGTGTCGCCCGCGGCGATGCCAGCGGTGAACACGCTGAACTTTCCGATGAAGCCCCCGGTAAGCGGAATACCGGCCAAGGACAGCATGAATATCGCGAAGAGGGTCGCCACCAACGGGGACCTCTTTGCGAGTCCCGCCCAACTCGACAGGTGGGTCGCCTCTCCATTGCCATCACGAACGAGCATGATGACGGCGAACGCGCCGATCGTCGTAAAGCCATAGGTCACGAGGTAGAACATTGCCCCGGCCAGCCCCTCGGGGCTCGCTGCGACGACGCCGACCAGGATGAAGCCAGCCTGCGCGATTGAGGAGTAGGCCAGCATTCGCTTGATATCGGTCTGGGTGACCGCAATGATCGACCCAACGAGCATCGTGAGGATCGCGACGATCCACAGCATCGGCTCCCAGTCCCAGCGCACCCCGCCGAATCCAACGTAGAGGACGCGGAACAACGCGACGAAGGCGGCGATCTTCACGGTTGCTGCCATGAACCCGGTAACCGGGGTGGGCGCGCCCTGATACACGTCAGGGGTCCATTGGTGGAACGGAACCGCACCGATCTTGAAGAGCAGTCCGACGAGGAGCATGCCTAGGCCGATGAGCATGAGACTGCTCTCGCTCGGCTTGGCGCTCAACGCATCGGCGATGGCAGGCAGATCTATTGAGCCGGCGTAGCCGTAGATCAGGGCGGCGCCGTACAGAAAGAACGCGGACGAGAATGCACCGAGGATGAAGTACTTCATCGCCGCCTCTTGAGAGAGGAGACGTCGACGACGCGCGAGGCCGGCGAGTAGGTACAGCGGGAGTGACATCACCTCAAGCGCGACGAACATGATGAGCAGGTCGTTCGCGACGGTGAACAAGAGCATGCCGCCCACCGCGAAGAGGAAGAGCGACCACACCTCTGTCTGGAGGTACCCACGTGCCGCGAATTGCTTCTCATCCTCCGAACCCGGGAGGGCCGATGCGCGAGGCGCGAAAGCATCGCCACTTGGATCGAGGGTGCGTTCGGCCATGAGCATGGCACCGAGGAGCGACAGGATAAGTAGGGTCCCCTGCATGACGAGCGCGGGGCCATCAACTGCAATCGAGCCCGCGGCCGTCAACGCCTGCGTCTTGGCGAGGTCAATCACTGCGATGAACGCCGCGATGAGGCTCACGAACACGAGCACGAGCTGCAATGGTCGGCGGGCGCGGCGCGGAGCAAAGGCCTCGATGAGTACCGACACAACCCCGGCCCCGAGGATGATGAGGATCGGCAGGATCAGCCGGTAGTCGATGACCGGCAACTCGAACGGCGTCTCGCTGGCGAAGCGTCCGACAAGGGCCGGCACGCTGGTACTGGCCGAGTTCACTCCTGGGTCCCTTCAGCGGTGGTGCTCGGATTCAGTGTCGTTGGTGGATCCGTGACACCGATGGTCGTCATGAGTGTGCCGACGGCTGGGTTAATCACATTGAGGACCGGCGCCGGGAAGAGCCCGAGGACGAGTGTGATCACCGCGATCGGCATGAGTGCCGCGATCTCACGGCCTCGCAAGTCCTTCATGCCCTCAAGGGCCGGGAGCAACGGTCCCGTCATGGACTTCTGGTAAAGGCGGAGAACGTAGGCCGCCGTGATGACGATCCCGAAGGTCGCGAGGGCTCCGACGAACATGTACTTCTGGAATGCACCGAGAAGCACCATAAACTCGCCGACGAATGAGACGAGGCCAGGCAGGGCGAGAGATGAGAGCGCTGCGAAGAGGAAGAACCCTGCGAGTACTGGCGCTGCCTTGTTCACGCCTGAGTAGTCGGAGATGACGCTCGATCCCCCACGGCGCTCCATGAGGAAGCCGGCCGTGAGGAACAGTGCCGCGGTGGAGAGGCCGTGCGCAATCATGTAGACGACTGAACCACTCTCGCCAATCGTCGTGAACACGAAGATTCCTAGGGCGATGAAGCCGAAGTGCGACATTGACGAGTACGCGAAAAGTCGCTTCATGTCGTGTTGGCCCAGGGCGACGAAGGCTCCATAGAAGATGCCGATAAGTGCCATGCCGATGACGACCGGGGCGTAGAACTCACTCGCCGCCGGGAAGATCGGCAGGCAGTAGCGGATCATTCCGAACGTGCCAACCTTGTCGAGTACCCCGATGAGGAGCACAGACGTGCCAGCCTTTGACTGTGCGGCGGCATCGGGCAGCCAAGTGTGGAAGGGCCACAGTGGGGCCTTGATCGCGAAGGCGAGGAAAAACCCAAGGAAGAGCACCTTCTGCATCCCTGGATCAATGTCGAGCCCCACGAGGGTGAGGTAGTCGAAGGTTCCCGTGCCGGTGAGGTTCGCCGACACCACGTACAGCCCGATCAGTGCCGCGAGCATGAGCAGGCCCCCGACGAGGCTGTACAGCAGGAACTTCACCGCAGCGTACGAGCGCTGCGGGCCGCCGTATCGTCCGATCATGAAGTAGACGGGGATGAGCATCGCCTCGAAGAAGACGTAGAACAAGAACAGGTCGATCGATGAGAACACCCCGATCATGAGGGTCTCAAGGACGAGGATGAGGGCGAAGTATCCCTTGACGCTTCCGGTGGTGCGCGACGACGCGTCGTCGACATCGTGCCAGCCCGCAAGGATGACGACTGGCACAAGGGTGGCGGCGAGCGCAACGAGCACCAGCCCGATGCCGTCAATGCCGACCGAATAGGAGATTCCGAAGGCCGGGATCCACGGGTAGGTCTCGACGAACTGGAACTGCTCGGTTGAAGCACCGTCGAATGAGAGGGCCATAGCGATGGTCATGGCCAACGTGGCCAGCGCGATGACGAGCGCGATCTGCTTCGCAAGTCTGGGCTGTGATCTGGGGAGCAGGGCCACAACGACGCTGCCGATGAGCGGGAGCGCGCCGAGTGCGGTCAGCCAGGGGAACGTGTTCACGAGAGCCTCACCAGGACCAGAGCGAGCAGGACAAGGACAGTGCCGCCGACCATGGAAAGGGCGTAGGAGCGGGCGAATCCGGATTGATACCGGCGCATGCGCCCCGACGCACCACCGACGAGCGCGGCACTGCCGTTCACCAATCCGTCGACCACCCGACCGTCAAACCAGATGAGCAACCTCGAGAGCCAAAAACTCGGCCGAACGATGAGCCCCTCGTTCACGGCATCGCCATAGAGATCTGCGCGAGCCGCCCTGGTCAGCAGGGAGCCCCGCGGGGCCACGATCGGCACCTCACGACGGGCATAGCTGATCCAGCCGATGATCGAACCGATGATGACGAATGTGAGCGAGATGGCGATGACCGCTTCGGTCGAAAGTGGCGAGGTCGAGGTCGAGAACCCAACGACCGGCTCCAGCCAAGTTTCGATGTTGCCCCAGAAGAGCAGCGCCATGCCTAGGAAGGTCGAACCAAGGGCCAAGATGATAAGCGGGATGGTCATGACCTTCGGCGACTCGTGTGGGTGGGCATCGTCTTCCCATCGCGCCTTGCCGAAGAAGGTCATCGCCACCATTCGGGTCATGTAGAAGCCGGTGATGCCAGCGGCGAGGATCGCGAGGCTCCCGATGATCGGGCTTCGTTCAAAGGCCGCGTGAATAATCTCGTCTTTGGACCAGAATCCCGAGAACGGCGGGATCCCGATGATGGCCAGATATCCCGCCATGAATGTGATGAAGGTGACGACCATCGCTGCCCGGAGCGCTCCGTACCGCCGCATGTTCACGTTGTCGTTCATCCCGTGCATGACCGAGCCTGCCCCGAGAAAGAGCCCAGCCTTAAACACTCCGTGGGTGAGCAGATGGAAGATCGCGAACACGTAACCGATGGGGCCGAGGCCGGCCGCCATCACCATGTAGCCGATCTGACTCATCGTGGAGCCAGCCAGCGACTTCTTAATGTCGTCCTTGGCTGAACCGATGATCGCGCCCATGAAGATCGTGATGAGGCCCACGACCACGACTGCGGTCGCCGCCCAGACTGCCCGGTCGTAGATCGCGTTACTCCGGGCGATGAGGTACACCCCCGCGGTCACCATGGTCGCCGCATGGATGAGTGCCGAGACTGGAGTCGGGCCTTCCATCGCATCGAGGAGCCACGCCTGCAGCGGGAATTGCGCCGACTTACCGGCTGCGGCGAGCAGCAGCAGCAGGCCGATCGCTGTGAGGGTTCCCTCGTTCACCTCGCTCGCCTGACCGAAGACGTCGTCGAAGGTCACTGATCCAAAGGTGACGAAGATGACCATGATCGCGATACTCAGGCCTACGTCGCCCACCCGGTTGATGATGAACGCCTTCTTCGCTGCAGCGGCGGCGCTGGGCTTGTGCTGCCAGAACCCGATGAGGAGGTAGCTCGCGAGTCCGACGCCCTCCCATCCGACATACAGCAGCAGGTAGTTGTTTGCCAGAACGAGGAGCAGCATCGCCGCCACGAAGAGGTTGAGGTACCCGAAGAACTTACGCCGGTTTGGATCGTGCTGCATGTATCCAAGTGAGTAGACATGGATAAGGGCTCCGACAACGGTGATGAGGAGAACGAAGACCATCGAGAGCTGATCGAGTTGGAAGGCCATATTGGCCTCGAACTGACCGGCGAACACCCAGGTGAACAGGCTCTGGCCGATCGAGCGCTCCTCCGCACCGCGGTCCATGAGACCAACCACCATGAGGATGCCGAGAATCGCCGACGCCGATACAGTGAGGACGGCGAGGTATGGGCCCCAAGTGTTCGTGCGTCGCCCGCCGAGCAGGAGAACGGTCGCGCCGAGCAGTGGGAGCGCGATGAGCAGCCAGATCAGGGAGAAGACGCCCTCGGCGGGCATGACCTCCTGAAGCGTGGGTGCGCCTTCCGCCCAGACGGCAGCGCTGGCGTTGATCACCGCGCCTCCTCGTTCGTCACGTTCGTGTCCTATCGCTTGTCGAATGACTCGGATGATCCCGGTCAACCATGTGGTTCCGTGCTGTTTTCGTCAGTACTTGAGCAGGTTGGGCTCGTCGATCGAAGCGGATCGTCTCGTTCGGAAGATGGTGACGATGATGGCGAGTCCGACGACGACCTCGGCCGCTGCCACGACCATGACGAAGAATGCGACGACCTGGCCGTCAAGGTTTCCGCTAGTCCGGGCGAACGCAACGAAGGCGAGATTCGCAGCATTGAGCATGAGTTCCACGCACATGAAGACGATGATCGCGTTGCGACGTACGAGCACGCCGACCGCGCCGATGGAGAACAGGATCGCTGAAAGGATGACGACGTTCGACGGATTCACTGTGAGTCGACCTCCTTGATCTCGTTGACCTCGTGATGATCGACCGCACGAACGTCTCCTCGCGCCTGAAGTGGCCGGGGGATGCTCTCCTCGCTGATCGATCCATCGGGCAGCAGGGCAGGGGTATCGACCGCATTGTGTCGTGCATATACCCCCGGCGTCGGGAGGTTACCGGGATGCGACCCGGAGAGAAATCGCCCCTTGGACAATTCCTGCTGCGTGGCTCGGGGAAGCCATCGCTCACGGTGGGCGAGCACCATGGCCCCTAGCGCCGCGGTGATGAGCAGGGCCGAGGTTGCCTCGAAGGCAATGAGATAGTCGGTGAAGATGAGTCGAGCAATACCCTCGACATTCCCACCGTCAATGCTGTTGGCCTCGACGAGACCCACAGTTGCGGAGTTCACGAGGCCATTGCCCACGCCGACAACAAGAAGGACGGCAAGACCGAGTCCGAGCACGATTGCAGAGATGCGCTGTCCCCGCAGGGTCTCGATGAGCGAGTCAGATGAATCGACCCCCACCACCATGAGCACGAAGAGGAAGAGCATCATCACCGCGCCCGTGTAAACGATGATCTGCACCATGCCGAGGAAGGGCGCCGAATTCGCTATGTAGAGAACCGCGAGATTGATCATCGTGAAGGCAACCCACAGCGCGCTGTGAACAGCCTTGCGCGAGAACACCAAACCAAGTGCGCCAATGACAGCGAAGCTGCCACTGATCCAAAAGACCCAGTCCTCACCGCTCATGAGGTCGCACCGAGGCCGTCGGCAGCCGGCCGGCCGATCGCCTGCTCAGGAACCGAGCCCTTGACCTTGCCCGCGTAGTAATCGCTATCAGTAAGGCCGGGAACCATCGGGTGCGGGGCTGGCAGCATGCCCGGAAGCATCGGTCCGAGGAGGTCGACCTTCTCGTAGATGAGCGAGGCACGGCTCGAGTCGGCGAGTTCGTAGTCGTTGGTCATCGTGAGGGCGCGGGTCGGACACGCCTCGATACACAGTCCGCAAAAGATGCAGCGTAGGTAGTTGATTTGGTAGACCCGCCCGTAGCGCTCACCCGGAGAGAATCGCTCCTCCTCGCTGTTCGAGGCGCCCTCGACAAAAATGGCGTCGGCCGGACAGGCCCAAGCGCACAGTTCGCAACCAATGCACTTTTCAAGACCGTCGGCCCACCGATTGAGTTGGTGACGACCATGGAAGCGCGGCTTCGGCGGGTACTTGTCGCGGTCCTCGGGATACTGCTCGGTGACCACCTTCTTGAACATCGTGAAGAAGGTGACCCCGAAGCCGCGGGCGGCCTGGGGTAGTTCAGCCATCGATGGCCTCCTGGGTGACGTCGCTTCGGTCCTGCACGATGGTGACGCCGGCCCGGGCGCGACGCGACGTGCCCACCGCCTGCTGTCCTGGCATTGGTGGCACCGGGTAGCCCCCCGCCATCGGGTCAAAGGTGAGGTTCGCCTCGGCCTCCTCGCGGGCAGCCCTAATCGCCGCTCGGCGGTCCGAGCGCGACTGAAACACCCACGAGACGATAAGCAGGATCGCGATGGCGACCGCTCCGCCAATGAGTAACTCACGAGTCGTGAGGACGACTTCGTCACGCAGCACCCGGGCGGTCGCGACGATGAGAATCCACACGATCGAAACCGGAATGAGAACCTTCCAGCCGAATTTCATGAACTGGTCGTAGCGCATACGCGGCAGGGTCGCCCGCAGCCAGATAAACATGAAGATGAAGACCTGCACCTTGATGAGCCACCACAGCATCGGCCACCAACCTGTCATGGCGCCATCCCAGAGGGACAGTGGCCACGGAGCTATGTAGCCGCCTAGGAACAGCGTTGTGGCCAGCGCCGACACCGTCACCATGTTGATGTATTCGGCGAGGAAGAACAGCGCGAACTTCAGGCTCGAGTACTCGGTGTGGAATCCACCAACGAGTTCGCCCTCCGCCTCAGGCAGGTCGAAGGGTGCGCGGTTCGTCTCACCAACCATTGCGGTGACGTAAATGAGGAAGGACGGCAGCAGGATTACCGCGTACCAGATGGGCTCCTGAGCAATGACAATCGCGGAAGTTGACATCGACCCCGCGTACAGGAACACCGCGACGAAGGAGAGCCCCATGGCGATCTCGTAGGAGATCATCTGAGCGCTCGAGCGCAGACCGCCGAGCAACGGGTAGGTGGAACCTGATGCCCACCCCGCTAGGACGATTCCGTAGATTCCAATGGATGCGATGGCGAGCACATAGAGCACCGACACCGGGAAGTCAGTGAGTTGGAGCGGGGTCTCGACACCGAAGATCGACACCGTGGGACCGAATGGAATGACGGCGAAGGCGATGAACGCGGTGGTCGCAGAGATGACCGGAGCAATCCAGTAGACGGCTAGGTGCGCCCCCTTCGGAATGATCTCCTCCTTGAGCGCGAGTTTGATGCCATCCATGAGGGACTGGAGGAGTCCGAACGGACCCACACGGTTGGGTCCAACGCGGTGCTGCATGCGCGCTACCACGCGTCGCTCCCACCAGATGGTGAAGAGGGTGAGGAGGACGAGCATGACGAAGATGCCGACCACCTTCAAGATGACAAGCCACCAAGGGTCAACGCCGAATGGGCCAAACGTGGGATCGGTCATGAGCGTCCCCCTTCGCGAGACTCGGCGGCGCGGACGGTCACGGCATCTCCGATGCGAGCCCCGAGGTCTCGGTAAATCGAGCAGCCTGGCGAGTTGAGCGGCATGATTACTGCGCCATCGATGACCTCGCCGACCTGAACCGGCAATTCGACGCTGCCCTTGGGGCCAGCAACGAGCACAGCGGCGGGATGACCGAGTGAGGCCGCGGTTCGGGCAGACATCGCTGCCACGACCGGTCGAGCGGTTGCCGCGAGGAAGGGCTCCCCTTCCTGCATCACGCCAGAGTCGATGAGCGCACGCCAGGCCACCAAACGGAGGAGCGCACCATCCACCGGTGTACTCGTGACCGGTGCGCTCTGGGCCGCGTCTGCGGGAGACAGGCTTCGCTGGCCTCCCCACGGGCCGAGGACTCCCAGTTCGCGGCGAATGCCAGCGACGTCATGGACGCCCAGACGACGCTCCATCGTGGTTGCGATCATGCCGAGCACCATCGCGTCACTTTGAGCTAGTGAGTCGCGGAAGACCTGGACGAAGGGGCGGGGCCTGCCCTCCCAGTCGAGGAAGGTTCCGGACTTCTCGGTGACGACGGCGACGGGGAACACGACATCGGCACGCTCGGTAATCGCCGAATGGTGGTTTTCGAGGGCCACGACAAAGCCTGCACCGACGATGGCTGCCTCGGCGAGCTCATGGTCCGGGTAGTCGGCAAGCTCGACCCCGCCCGTGATGAGGGCCGCAAGGCGACCCTCGCGCGCCGCCATCAACAACTGCTCGCCGGCGAGGCCGATGTCGGCCGGCAGGCCGTCGGGGTCGATCCCCCAGGCCGCAGCGACCTCGGTTCGTGCGGTGGGATCGAGGAGTTGGCGACCGCCCGGGAGCAGGCCGGCAAGTGCGCCTGCATCAAGCGCGCCTCGCTCCCCTGCCCGGCGCGGCACCCAGGCGAGCGATGCTCCGGTCTCGGCTGCCAACGCTGCGACCGCGGAGGGACCGCCGACAACTGCCGCGATGCGCTCCCCCACCAGAATGACCGCACCCGGCTGGTGTAGAGCGCTTTTGAGATCGGCGGGCAGTTCCTGAAGCACCCTCGCCTCACCCCCGGGCAGGGCCGCGAGGAGCTCACCTCGGACCTTCGCGAGCCCCTTGGTCGCGACCGCCCCGACGTTCACGATCCTCGTTCGCCCGGATCGGGCGGCCTTGCGAAGACGCAGGAACACGATCGGGGACTCGTCCTCCGGCTCAAGCGCGACGGTCATGACGATGGGCGCCTGTTCAAGTGACTCGTAGGTCGTCGTCACCGAGGTGCCAGCGACGACGGACATGAGGAAGGCAGCCTCCTCGCTCGAACTCTCGCGGACCCTGAAGTCGATGTTGTCGCTGCCGAGCGCCACTCGCGCGAAGCGTGCGTAGGCGTAGGCGTCCTCGACGGTCGACCGACCGCCCACGAGCACGCCGGTGGATGAACCGGCCGCGGCAAGGCCTCGGGCGGCAGCATCAAGCGCCTCGGGCCAGGAAGCCGGCCGGAGTTCGCCGTCCTCGCGAATCATTGGCGAGGTGATGCGGCCCTCTTGAAGGTAGGGGAAGGCGAACCTTCCCTTGTCGCAGTTCCACTCCTCGTTGACCTCAGGGTCATCCCAGGCCAGCCGGCGAGTGACCGTGCCCCGGCGGTAGTCGGTGCGAAGGGAGCAGCCCGACGCGCAGTGCTCGCAGGTGGTGGGGACGGACACCAGATCGAAGGGCCTGGCCCGGAAGCGGTAGGCGGCGCTCGTGAGCGCCCCGACAGGACAGATTTGCACCGTATTGCCGGAGAAGTAGGAGTCGAAGGGCTGATCGGCGGCGGTGCCGACCTGCTGCTTGGCTCCGCGCTCGAGAAGCTCGAGCATCGGATCACCGGCGATTTGGTCAGCGAAGCGCGTGCACCGCGCGCATGACACGCAGCGCTCCCGATCAAGGAGGATTTCAGCGCTCACATTGATCGGCTTGTCGAATACCCTCTTCTCGCCATCGAATCGGCTTTCGGGACGGCCGACCGACATTGCTTGGTTCTGCAGGGGGCATTCGCCCCCCTTGTCGCAGACCGGGCAATCCAAGGGATGGTTGAGAAGGAGGAATTCGAGCACACCCTCCTGAGCCTCCCGCGCCACTGGCGAGGACATTTGAGTTCGGATCTGCATGCCATCGCTCACGACCTGAGCACACGCCGGTTGCGGCTTCGGAATGCCCTCGACCTCAATGAGGCAGGCACGGCAGGCCGCAACCGGGTCGAGGAGGGGGTGATCACAGAACCTGGGAATCTCGACGCCGAGGAGCTCTGCCGCTCGGATTGCCAAGGTGCCCTTGGGCACCTCGATGATGACACCATCGACGGTCACGCTCACCATTTCGACGGCAGCGAGGTCGGACCCGGCATTGCTCGTCATCGTCATCGAGTGGCCCCTGCGAAGAGATATGACGCTATCGGATCGAATTGCTCGTCGGCCGAGGTATGGGTCGCGGCGAGGAATTCGTCGCGGAAATACTTCAAGGCCGCCGGATACGGAGTGGCGGCAGCATCGCCGAGGGCGCAGAACGATCGTCCGGCGATCTGCGTGCAGACGTGAGCGATTTTCTCGACATCGGCTTCATGCCCATGACCGTGCTCGAAGCGTTCGAGCATCCCGGTGATCCAGTAGGTGCCCTCGCGGCACGGGGTGCACTTACCGCATGACTCGTGCTTGTAGAACTCCAGCCAGCGGGTCACCGCCTTCACGACACTCACCGTCTCGTCGAAGACCATCGGGGTTCCGGTACCGAGCATCGTGCCGGCGCCCGCCATGTCCTCGTAGGTGAGTGGGAGGTCAAGGTGCTCCTCGACCAGCATCGGGACAGATGAGCCCCCGGGGATCCAGAACTTCAGTTTGCGGCCGTCACGCATGCCGCCCGCGTAATCGAGTAACTCCCGCATGGTGATGCCGAGCGGTGCCTCGAAGATCCCGGGGCGATTCACGTGGCCAGAGACCGCAAACACCTTGAATCCTGGGGACTTCTCGGTGCCGAATTGGCGCAGCCACGCCGCCCCTCGTTCGATAATGTAGGGGATGTTCGCGATCGTCTCGACGTTGTTGATGACGGTCGGCGACGCATAAAGCCCGGCGACCGCGGGGAATGGCGGCTTCAGTCGCGGCTGGCCTCGGTAGCCCTCAAGGGAGTCGAGGAGCGCTGTCTCCTCACCGCAGATATAGGCGCCGGCACCGGCGTGGACGACGATGTCGAGAGAGAAGTCAGTGCCGAGGATGTTGTTGCCAACGAACCCCGCAGCGCGTGCCTGCTCAACTGCATTCGCGACCTTGCGAACGGCATTAGGCACCTCGCCACGGATGTAGATGAACGCATGGCTCGCCCGAATCGCGTAGCTCGCGATGATGACACCCTCGACGAGGGCATGCGGATTCGCCATCATGATGGGAATGTCCTTGCAGGCCCCCGGCTCGGACTCATCGGCGTTCACGACGAGGTAGTGCGGCTTGCCGTCATTCTGCGGAACGAAGCCCCACTTCATTCCGGTCGGGAAGCCGGCGCCACCCCGTCCGCGCAACCCGGAGTCCTTGACCACCTGGATGATCGAGTCAGGATCCTGCTTCAGGGCTGACACGAGGGCGCCATAACCGCCGAATTTGCGATAACCCTCAAGGGTGTAAAGATCGGGGGAATCCCAGTGCTCGGTGATGACCGGGGTCAGTGTCATTGGCTCAGCCCTCCGTCGTGTCTGCTGCGGCGCTCGCCGGAATCGGCGGCGCGCTCATCCCGCGCTCCTTGGCAATGCGCAAACCGGCAAGCATCTTCTCGTCGACGCTCACGCCCTCGTCTGCAAGTCCGTCGTTCGGGAAGGCGAGGGTGCGCCCGGTTGCCGCGAAGTCGCGGATCGCGGGGCCTCGAGTTGATTGGACGACCTCGCCGCGCGCCAGACGGTCAATGACATCGACCGCTGAGGCAGGCGTCATGTCATCCATGAACTCCCAGTCGACGGTCATGACTGGCGCATGTGTGCAGGCCGCCTGGCATTCGATGCGCTCGAGCCAGAAGTTGGAGTCCTCGCTCGGCGAGTCATGGGTTGTGCCGAGTCGCTCAGCGAGCGCTGCGTACACCGCATCCCCGCCGAGCAGTCCGCACAGGGTGTTGATGCACACCCCAATATGGTGCTGGCCGACCTTTTGACGCTTGTACATCGTGTAGAAGGTCGAGACGGCGGTCACCTCGGCCGAGGTGATGCCGAGCACGTCCGCACAGGCGTTGATACCGTCTATCGTGACGTCGCCCTCCTCGCTCTGCACAAGGTGCAGCATCGGTAGGAGGGCGGAACGCGACTGCGGATACAGGGCGGCCAACTGCCGCATCTCTTCGCGCACCGCTTCGCTGATGGCCATGTTCTCTCGGTTCCTTCTCGTCTGTGCTGACCGACTAGCGGTCAACACCGCCCATGACGGGATCGATGCTGGCAACGGCTCCGATGATGTCGGCGACCTGGCCGCCCTCACCCATCGCCGCGACCGCCTGCAGGTTGGTGAAGGACGGATCGCGGAAGTGCACGCGATATGGCCGGGTGCCGCCTGAGCTCACGACGTGGCAGCCAAGCTCGCCTCGCGGGGACTCGATCGCGACGTACGCCTGCCCCGGCGGAACCTTGAACCCCTCCGTGACGAGCTTGAAGTGATGGATGAGTGCCTCCATCGACTCCGACATGATCTCCCTGATGTGCTCTGCGGAGTTGCCCTGGCCGTCACTGCCGACGGAGAGCTTCGAGGGCCAGGCGATCTTCTTGTCCGCAACCATCACCGGACCCGGCTTGAGCCGGTCGAGTGCCTGCTCGACGATACGCAGCGACTGCTCCATCTCGTTCACGCGGATGAGGAACCGTCCGTACACGTCGCACGTCGTCTCGGTGACGACCTCAAAGTCGTAATTCTCGTACCCGCAGTACGGCTGCGACTTGCGCAGGTCGTGGGGCAGGCCGGTCGAGCGGAGCACCGGACCGGTGATGCCTAGGGCCATGCAGCCTGTGAGGTCAAGGTAACCAATGCCAACGGTGCGGCCCATCCAGATGCTGTTGTCGACGAGCAGGTTCGTGGTGTCCTTGAGCCGCTTACGCAGGAGTTTCACGGTGTCGCGGATCTTCTCCTCCGCGCCATCCGGGAGGTCCTGGGCCACTCCCCCTGGCCTGATGTAGGCGTTGTTCATCCGCAGGCCGGTGACCATCTCGAAGACGTCGAGGATGAGTTCTCGGTCGCGGAAGCCGTAAATCATGGCCGACAGCGCGCCAAGTTCCATGCCCCCGGTCGCGAGGGCCACGAGATGCGAGGAGACGCGATTCAGTTCCATCATCATGACTCGGATGGTGCTCGCGCGCTCCGGGATATCGTCAGTGATGCCGAGGAGTTTTTCGACCGCGAGGCAGTACGCGGCCTCGTTGAACAAGGGTGCAAGGTAGTCCATGCGCGTGACAAAGGTGACGCCCTGCACCCAGGACCGGAACTCCATGTTCTTCTCGATGCCGGTGTGGAGGTACCCGATGCCGCAGCGAGCCTCGGTCACGGTCTCGCCATCGAGTTCAAGGATGAGGCGAAGCACGCCGTGGGTCGACGGGTGCTGCGGACCCATGTTCACGACGATGCGCTCTTTCTCACCGTCGGGTGCCGCGGTGATGGTGTCCCAGTCGCCGCCGGAAACGTTAAAGATTCGGCCCTCGGTCGTGTCGTAGCCGGGCGCGAACGCGTCGTGTGCTCCTAGGTCTGCAGATCCGGGAGTTGCGCTTTCGTAGGTCACGTGGTCGGTGGACATCAGTTGTACGACCTCCGCTGATCCGGTGGGGGAATCGTGGCACCCTTGTACTCAACGGGTATGCCGCCGAGGGGGTAGTCCTTGCGTTGCGGATGCCCGGGCCAGTCATCGGGCATGGCAATGCGCGTGAGTGCGGGGTGGCCATCGAACACGATCCCGAAAAAGTCCCAGGTCTCGCGCTCATGCCAGTCGCACGTCGGATAGACAGCGACGATCGACGGGATATGGGGGTCGGTATCTGAGGTGGTGACCTCCACCCGGATGCGCCGGTTGTGTGTAATCGAGAGGAAGTGATACACCGCATGGAGTTCGCGCCCAGCATCGCTCGGATAGTGGACGCCGCTCACTCCACTGCACATCTCAAAGCGCAGTCCCGGCTCATCGCGCAGGACTCGCGCAAATGCCACGAGGTGCTCGCGTCGGACGAAGAAGGTGATCTCTCCCCGGTCAACGACGACCTTCTCTGTGGCCGACGCGAATGGCAGGCCCTGATCGGCGAGCGAAAGCTCGATTTCCTCGGCCACCTCGTCGAACCAGCCGCCGAAGGGTGCCTGGGAAGCTCCCGGCATCACGCGGGGATCGAGGAGTCCCCCGAAGCCGCTCGTATCGCCCGAGCCCTTCACTCCGAAGGCTCCGTCTCGGGCATCGAGGAGTTCGAGGTTCGTCACCCCCGGTGGAATAACCGGAAGCGACGCGGTCATGTCGGTCATCGGAGCAGGCCCCGCATCTCGATGGTCGGCGCCGCTGTCAGCGCCTCGGCCTCGAGGGCGATGATCTCCTGCTTGCGGTGCGGGCCAAGCTTCGTGTCTTGAATCTGATCGTGCAGTTTCAAGATGGCATCGATGAGCATCTCGGGCCGTGGCGGGCATCCCGGCAGATAAATATCAACGGGAACTACGTGGTCGACACCTTGGACGATCGCGTAGTTATTGAACATGCCACCACTGGAGGCGCAGACCCCCATGGCCAGCACCCACTTGGGGCCAGGCATCTGGTCGTAGATCTGACGGAGCACCGGTGCCATCTTTTGGCTCACCCGGCCCGCGACGATCATGAGGTCGGCCTGGCGCGGAGAGGCCCGGAAAACCTCCATCCCGAAGCGTGCGAGGTCGTAGCGTGCGCCACCGGTTGTCATCATCTCGATTGCGCAGCAGGCCAGCCCGAAGGTCGCGGGCCACAGCGAGCCCTTTCGGGCGTAGCCGGCGAATTTCTCGACCGTGGTGAGCAGGACGCCGGACGGCAGGCTTTCTTCAAGACCCATGATGAATCAACTCAATCCCACTCGAGGCCGCGGCGACGCCATACGTAGGCGTAGACGACCAGAACCGTCACGATGAACAGGACCATTTCGATGAGCCCGAAGAGCGCCAGTCGGTCGAAGGCGACGGCCCAGGGGTAAAGGAACACGATCTCGATGTCGAAGATGATGTACAGCATTGCGGTGAGGTAGTACTTCACCGGGAAGCGACCACCGCCCACCGGTTGCGGCGTCGGCTCAATCCCGCACTCATAAGAGTCAACCCTGGCCCGGTTGTAGCGCTTAGGCCCGGTGATCGAGGCCGTCACCACAGAGAATGCCGCGAATCCGAAGGCCAAGAGTCCAAGGATCAGGATGGGCGCGTAGACGTTCACCGCTCCTGGACTCCTTCAGAAAGTTATTCGTACTCGCTAGGACGGACGCGCCGGATTGTGCCCTTGTGAACGGCGTAACGACCGTTCAAAGCATAGTCCGGCCGGCCGCCAGCAAGCACCCGGCCCACCACCCCCACCCCCGTCATTTCATCCAGCATCCGGTCGAACTGGCGAAAAATCTGGTCAGATGACCACGAAATTGGTCATTTCATCCCGGGGGACTCGCCCTAGACAGCCAGTTCTTCAGGAGTGGCTCGAAGGAATCACGTTGGCGCCTTACTCGATCGCTTCGCAACGGGGTTCGTCGCCCGGTGCAGCGCCACGATGCCACCGGTGAGGTTCCGCCACTGGACCTTGCCCCAGCCGGCCGAGGCGATGTCGGCAGCGAGTTGCTCCTGATCGGGCCAGGCCCTAATGGATTCAGCGAGATAGACGTAGGCATCGGGGTTGGTCGCTACCCTGCGGGCAACCGCAGGGAGCGCCTTCATCAGATACTCCGTGTACACCGTTCGAAAGGCCGGCAGCGTCGGCTGCGAGAATTCGCACACGACGAGTTTGCCACCGGGTCGCACCACCCGCCGCAGTTCAGCAAGCCCCACTGCCCGATCGTGGATATTTCGAAGGCCAAACGAGATAGTGGCCGCATCGAATACTCCCGTCTTGAAGGGCAGGTGCATGCCATCGCCAGCGACGAAGGGCAGGCGAGGCTGGCGGCGACGTCCGACCTGAAGCATCCCCAGCGAGAAGTCGGTCGGGACCACTATCGCGCCCGCCCGGGCGAACGGCACACTCGAGGTGCCTGTTCCGGCGGCGAGGTCCAGGATGAAATGACCCGGCTTGGGATCCACCGCATCAACGACGGCGCGGCGCCACACTCGCGTGCGCCCGAGAGCCAGGACGTCATTCGTTATGTCATAGCGTTCAGCGACGTCATCGAACATTGCTGCCACCTCGGCGGGGGCCTTTGACAGGTCAGCGCGCGTCATGGGGGCATCCTTGCATCCCACCGCTTCGTCCGCCCACAGCGAGAACCCCACACACCGCCAAAATGCCGCGGCCCACCAGACGCCCTACGCTTTAGTACGTGTCGAACGCTCATGCTGCCCGCCGTCTCGAGGGAGCGCCAGCCATCACCGTTCGAAGCCGACCCATCGCCGATCCCGAGGACCTCCTCTCCCGACTCCCCTCGCGGGGGCCGCTCGCCTGGGTGCGCGGCGGAGAGGGGCTCATCGGCTGGGGCATCGCAGCGCAACTCGAGGTG
>CAMDKQ010000011.1 GCA_945901095.1 Bifidobacterium breve | reverse complement strand
GAGTGAGTCGGAGGGTGAAGAGCCACGCCGATGTGTTGTCATTCGGGTGAACTGAACCCCGGTTGTTTCACGTGAAACATACTGACACCAGTGAACTGCCAACGTGGCTCACTCCATTTGAAGAACCGCTGCGTGCATATGCATCAGTTTTGAGCACGGCGGGTGTTGAGATGGGCCTCATTGGACCACGTGAAGTGCCCCGACTGTGGTCCCGGCACCTGTTGAATTGCGCTGTCGTGGTCGGACCAGGTGCGCCATTCGTTGGCCTTGGATCGACAGTTGCCGATGTGGGGTCGGGGGCGGGTCTACCGGGGCTAGTGTGGGCGATCACCCGACCAGACCTGTCGATCACCCTCGTGGAGCCATTGCTACGACGAGCCACATTCCTGCAGTCAGTGGTGGCCGATCTTGGCCTAGCGGATCGGGTGATCATTCGTCGTGGGCGAGCCGAGGATTGCTGCGCCGACCCAGATTGGCACGGCGTCGATGTCGTGACAGCGCGGGCGGTGGCACCACTCGAGCGCTTACTTGGTTGGACTATCCCACTACTACGGGTTGGTGGCCGACTCGTCGCGCTGAAAGGCAGCGGTGCACAGGACGAGGTGGTCGCAGCGCAGGGGGTGGCCGCGGCACTCAACGTGGTCGACCTCGAGGTTGTGCAGTGCGGTGCTGGGATTGTGGAGCCCGCGACCACGGTCGTCACCGGGGTCCGAGGTAGGGCAGAATGACCGATGTGCACCCGTCACCTTCCCCCGACCACACACCCGCAAACCTGATTACCACGAACTCCCCAACGAGCGGCCTTGGTTGGCCAACACCGTTGGCCACCGAGACAAGCATTGATGTTTCACGTGAAACATTAATGACCCCCGCGGGACTTGGTTGGCCCGAATGACGCGCGTCGTGAGTGTCGCGAACCAGAAGGGTGGCGTAGGCAAGACAACGACGACGGTGAACGTTGCAGCCTCTCTAGCTCAACGTGGGCACACCGTCCTTGTTATCGACCTCGACCCACAAGGAAACGCTTCAACGGCCCTCGGTATCGACCACTACGAGGGTGTCAAAGGCGTCTATGAGGTTCTCAGTGGTGAACTCACTCTGAGCGACATTTCCCGCCCTTGCCCGGATGTGGAGGGTCTCTGGGGAGCGCCGGCGACCATCGACCTCGCGGGCGCTGAGATTGAACTCGTGTCTCAGGTGGCGCGTGAGTATCGATTGAGTCGGGCAGTCGAGGCATATGTCGCCGACTTCGAGCGCGCACATGGTCGACCCCTTGATTTCATTCTCATGGATTGCCCACCGTCGCTGGGCCTCCTCACCCTGAACGGTTTGGTGGCGGCGCGGGAACTACTACTCCCCATTCAGTGCGAGTACTACGCGCTCGAGGGGCTCTCACAACTCCTCCGCACCGTCGAGATGGTGAAAACTCACCTCAACCCGAAACTCGAGGTGAGCGCTATCCTTCTCACGATGTACGACGGTCGGACCCGCTTGGCATCACAGGTAGTCGACGAGGTTCGAACCCACTTCGGTACCCGGGTCCTTAATACGGTGATTCCGAGAGCCGTGCGCGTATCTGAGGCGCCATCCTTTGGGCAGACGATCATGACGTATGACGGTTCATCCCCTGGAGCGCTCACCTACCGTGAGGCCAGCGATGAGTTTGCAGCCATCGTTCCGCTTGGCCAGGTCACGGCATGATCACCCTTGATCGACACCAGGACGGAGGGTAGCGACCATGGCGAAGGCGTCCGCGCCACAGCGAGGGCTGGGCAAAGGGTTAGGCGCACTCATTCCACGGGAGGCCGCTCCGCAGGTGCCAGCGGGGCCGTCCGGCACTGGAGTTGGGGGCGCAGAGGGCCAGCCCGCGGCGATGGGTGCGGTGTACGCAGAGTTGCCGATCGCCCTTATCGCACCGAATCCACGGCAGCCACGCACCGTCTTCGATGAAGAAGCGCTCACTGAACTGGTCTTCTCTATTCAGGAGATCGGGCTTCTGCAGCCCGTGGTAGTCCGACGGTCACCGGAGGGCTACGAACTCATCGCTGGTGAACGGCGCCTTCGGGCAAGCAAACTGGCGGGTCTCTTGGAGATTCCGGCAATTATTCGCGACACCGACGACATCGATCTCCTGCGTGATGCGCTACTTGAGAACCTGCATCGTGCGAACCTCAACTCACTAGAGGAGGCCGCAGCCTACGAGCAACTGCTCGCTGACTTCGGTTGTACGCAGGAGGAGTTGGCCCGTCGCATCGGACGATCACGCCCACAGGTGACGAACACCCTCCGCCTCCTCAGACTCCCACCCACGGTGCAACGCCGGGTTGCCGCTGGGGTGCTGAGCGCGGGGCACGCACGCGCGCTCCTGTCACTCGCGACCCCCGAAGCCATGGACGCCTTGGCGCAACGCATCGTGGCGGAGGGCCTGAGTGTGCGTTCTGTCGAGGAATTAATCCTCCTTGGGGATGGCGACGGCAACAAGCGTGAGCGAAGGGCAAGAGCACCAAAACCGCGGACAGATTCGGTAGCCGACCTCATTGATGAGGTGCAACGGCGATTGGCTGAGGTGCTTGACACCCGGGTGCAGGTTGAGGGCTTACCGCGCGCGAACTCCAGAGGAAAAATTGTCGTCGAGGTAGCCGATGTCGAAGACCTGAGACGCATAGCCGACCTCATTGCCCTAACCTGACGAGGCTACCGCCCCCGCTCGATTGCGGTGCGCACAAGTTGGCCGGTGAGCCCACCAAGTGAAATACCCGCCGCCGTGAGCGACTGAGGGAACAGTGACGTTTCAGTCATCCCAGGGGCGGCGTTAACCTCAAGGAACCACGAGGTGCCGCCGCTATCGACGATGAGGTCGGTCCGCGACCAGTCACGAAGTCCGAGACTCTCGTGTGCGAGCAGGGCGACCGAAGCGCACTCGTCGAGCACGGCCTGTGAGAGGCGGGCCGGAATGAAGAACTCAGTCAGGCCGGCCGTGTAGCGGGCGTTGTAGTGGTACATCCCATCGGGCGGAACTATCTCCACCGGTGGCAATGAAATCGCGACTCCGTGGCTCTCATAGACGCTCACGGCAATCTCAGTGCCGGTGACAAGTCGCTCCATAAGGGCAACATCACTGTAGGCGAAGGCGCCAACCATGGCGGCCGGGAGTTCAGCCGAGTCCCTGACAACCGCGGCCCCGAGGGCGGATCCGCCTTTCGTCGGCTTGACGATCATCGGGAGCCCGAGGCTGCTCACGACGGCATCAAGAACTCCGGTGGCCCCAAGTTCTCGGAATGTGGAGTGGGGCAGAGCGATGGCTGCTGGGGTGGCGATCCCGGCTCTCTCGGCAATCGTTTTAGCAATTGGCTTATCGAAGGCGAGCCTAGCGGCGGCCGCTGTCGATCCGACAAATGGCAGCCCGAGGGCCTGCAGGACATCGCGGAGGGCGCCGTCCTCACCAGCGGCGCCATGCAGCAATGGAACAACACATGCAGGTGGGTCGGCGGATAGTCGTTCGATAAGGCCGCCATCGACGTCAATCTCGGTGACCTCAATGGACGCATCACTCATTCGAAGGGCCTCTGCCACTCGGCGACCCGAGCGAAGGGACACCTCTCGCTCAGGCGATAGACCTCCTGCTAGCACGACAACGTGCACGGCACCCCCACCCTTCGTGCATCGTGACCAACGGTCGTGCTCACAGGGTCATCCCTAGCGGATGTCAGGGGCTGGCATCCCGGACCCGGCGGACTCATGAAGCCCGCTGGGGGTGCCGAATGTCGCGGTGAGGTCAAGCTCAGCATCGAGGACCGAAGCGAGACGCCGAACCCCCTCGCGGATGCGATCAGGTTCCGGGTAGCAATATGAGAGGCGCAAGTTCTGTCGCCCTTGGCCGTCAACGTAGAAGCCCGTGCCTGGGACGTATGCGACGAGCGCCGCGAGCGCTCTGGGCAGCATGGCTGTGGCATCGAGGCCGTTCGGCAGGGTTACCCAGGAATAGAAGCCTCCTGCCGGAGTGGTCCAATGCGTCCCAGGGGGCATGACGGCTGCCATGGAATCGAGTAGGGCATCGCGACGTTCACGATACAACTCACGGAAGACCTTGATCTGCTCACGCCACGGTTGGGTTGCGAGGTATTCCGAGACGGTGAGTTGGGAGAAGTTCGAGGGGCACAGAACAGCGGACTCCGCAGCGAGCACCAACTTCTCTCGTACCCCGTGCGGGGCCACCGCCCACCCGACCCGCAGGCCCGAGGCAATGGTCTTGGAGAAGGATCCAAGGTAGATGACACCATCGGGGTCGTCAGCCCGCATGGCCCGAGGGCTCTCGCCTTCGAAGCCGAGTAGGCCGTAGGGGTCGTCTTCGAGGACGAGGATCCCTGCACGTTGGGCGATCTGGAGATTTTGGGCACGCCGTACACCCCCTTGGGTGACGCCAGCAGGGTTGTGAAAGGACGGAATGGTGTAGATCATCTTGACCTTGCGGCCACTTGTTCGCACGCTGGTGATCGCGTCCTCAAGTGCCGAAGGCACGAGTCCCTCGTCGTCCATCGCGACGTGCACGACATCGCACTGGTAAGCGCGGAAGACCCCGAGGGCCCCGACGTAACTCGGTGCTTCAACGAGCACAACATCACCGGGATCACAAAACACTCGAGTGACGAGGTCAAGTGCCATCTGTGAACCGGTTGTCACAACAATGTCATCGGGGTGGGCGCTCACACCCACTGGCTCCATGACGTCGAGAATCTGCTCACGCAACCGAACGTCGCCCTGCCCTGATCCGTACTGCAGCGCCTGGGCACCACGCTGGGAGATGAGTCGGTGGACGGTATCGGCGACAGTATCGAGGTTCAAAGCCTGCACGAACGGCATGCCCCCAGCAAGTGACACCACCTCGGGACGAGACGCCACAGCGAACAGTGCCCGAATTTCGGACGCCGCCATTCCATGCGCACGCTCAGCGTAGGAATCAATCCACGGATCAAGTCTGGAACCGCTCACATTCGCCTACGATAGACGCGTGATCAAGCGAGTGCTCATCGGGGCTGTGATCCTTCTCCTTGTGGGGCTCGCCTCTGGATTCATCACTCAACTACTTTGGCCCCGCCAACCTAGATCGGCACACGTGCCTATTCGGGAGCGCAAAAGCGCGTGACTCCGATCGCAATGCTCTCAGCAACCTGCTCTTGCACAACGGGGTCCGCAAGCCACTGAGCGTCCTGAGCGTTACTGAGGTTGCCGATATCGATCCGAATGGCGGCCATGCGGGTCATGCGCAGCAAGTCCCAGGTCCGAGGGTGCGTGCGGCAGTCCAGCAATGAAGTTCGCGAGCAGATCTCGTGCTGAACCCGCTCAGCAAGAAGTCGCCCGCTCGTGGAATGCGCACCCCCACTGGGCTCACCAAAGTAGAAACTCCCAACTCCGTTCACCAGTGAACTCGAGGCATGGGTGCAATGAATCGAGATGAAGAGATCAGCTCCGGTGCGATTCGCAAAATCAGCCCGCTGGCTCTCCTGCGGCAGTGAACCATCGCCCCCTGAGCGTGTGAGAAGTATTTGGGTTCCGAGAACCGCGAGGCGCCCTTCAACTCGAACCGCTATCGCTTCACAAATATCGGCGCCCGCCTCGAAACCCGGGTCGATGACAACCACCTTGTCCATGACGCCTGTCCGAAGTTCGGATAACGTGACCCGGTCGCGCAGTCGAGCAGCATTACCGCCGCTGATGGTTCGTACGAGGCGGTCGAATGCGCGGTAGGTGTCCGGTCCGCAGACACCGTCGGCGGCGGCCCCCACGCTGCCTTGGAACTCACGCAGCGCTTCATCAGTTCGAGGGCCGAACATTCCATCGGTTCGGCCCGCATCGAAGCCAAGTTGCGCCAGTCGAGCTTGCAACTGTGCCACGTCGTCACCGGTGATTAAATGCCCTGGTACGTACATGAGCACCCGGTCACGAAGTTGCCAGCGCGCCTCCTCGAGGCGGCGGTAGGTATCGGGTCCAACGATGCCGTCGACGGTAAGCCCGCGCTCCTGCTGAAACAGGCGAACGGCTGCGGCAACAACCTCGTCGTACCCCCCGGCCGTCTGCTCATTGAGTAGGCCGAGGTGCGCAAGCCTGCTTCGCACCTCGGCGACCGCTGGCCCGGATGCGCCGAGACCGAGCAGCATTCCGCTAGAGATAGGGAGCGAGGTCGGCAAGCAGTGCCGCCTTCGGCTTCGCGCCGATGATGCTCTTCACAACCTTGCCATCCTGAAAGACGTTCAGCGTGGGGATGGACGTGATGCCGTACGACGCCGAGGTCTGCGGGTTCTCATCGACGTTGAGTTTGGCGATGACGATGCCGTCGTGAGCCGCAGCAATCTCCTCGAGGATGGGCGCCACCATTTTGCAGGGGCCGCACCATTCTGCCCAGAAGTCGACGACAACTGGCTTCGTGCTCAGCAGCACGTCGTCAGCGAAACTGGCATCTGTGACGATCTTGGTCGCTCCCATGAAGGCACTCCTGGTCGTTAAGGCGGGTTATCAAACGTTGTGCAGGGTCAGGCTACTCCGAAGCAGCGAGGAAGCGCTCGGCGTCGAGTGCAGCGGCGCATCCTGACCCTGCTGCGGTGATCGCCTGCCGGTAGGTGTGGTCAACGAGGTCGCCGCATGCAAAGACTCCAGCGATCGAGGTCCTCGTCGAGCCCGTTTCAACGAGGACATACCCCTCGCCATCGACGCGAACGTGCTCACGGACCAACTCAGAGCGAGGGTCGTGGCCGATAGCAATGAATAGACCGGTGACCGGTAGGTCACGCAACTCACCGGTGATCGTGTCCCGAAGGACGACCCCTGAAACCTTGGCATCGCCTTGAATCTCCTCAACAGCACTGTTCCAGGCGAAGCGCATTTTTTCATTTGCGAGTGCGCGCTCCTGCATGATCTTGCTTCCGCGGAGCGCATCACGGCGATGGATGAGGGTGACAGTCCTTGCGAAGCGGGTGAGGAAGGTCGCCTCCTCTAGCGCTGAATCACCGCCCCCGACGACGGCGATGTCTTGGTCACGGAAGAAAAAACCGTCGCAAGTGGCACACCACGACACCCCATGCCCAGAGAGACGCTTCTCACTCGGCAGGCCCAGTTCGCGGTAACCGGATCCCATCGCAAGGATGATCGATCGAGCCCGTTGGGATGCACCAGAGCCATCGGTGACGATCTTGGTCTCCGCAGCGAGATCGACGCTCACGATGTCGTCGGTGATGAGGACGGCGCCAAAGCGCTCAGCCTGGGCCCGCATCTGCTCCATGAGTGCTGGCCCCATGATCCCGTCGGTGAAGCCAGGAAAGTTCTCGACCTCAGTCGTGTTCATGAGCGCCCCACCTGCGGTCACGGACCCCTCGAATACGAGCGGTGAGAGTTGTGCCCGCGCCGCGTAGATGGCGGCTGTGTAGCCGGCCGGACCGGAGCCGATGATGATGACGTCGTGAATCTTGCTCATGTGCGCCCTTCGGGAAACAACAGGCCCGATGGCCCGCAGCGCAAGTCTAGGCCGAACTCGACTGGGACAGTTGCGTCAGTTTGAGGTGAGGGACACCATGTCGTGGCCGAGGATCGAGGAGTCTTTCTGGGTACAGTCCAATGCGACGACCCAGACCTCAAGTAATTCAAGGATCGACACCCCGGCGCTGGCCGGCACGACCACGACGGCGGCAGGCGAGCCCTTGTACGTCGCACGGTCGACGAAGAGTGCCTGGATTCGATCACTTCCGGTCAGCCAGGCAAGGCACGACCTCAGTGTCGGGAGTGACGAAGTGAAGCCGTCCTGCCCCTCGGTCATGGAAGCGTCCGGGGTGACGTCGGCTATCAGACGTGCTGACGACGCACCGATGCTGTCAACCACCTGGCGAATATCGGCTGGCATTGATTCATCGGAGTAGTCAATGCCACTTGCGACCACCTGCCGAGAGGGGCTCACGGGAACCGTCGCGGGGGCCAACCCTGGAGTGGCGTTTTCGATCGCGAACGAATCGGATGCCCTGATCGAATCAGGCTCTGCGTCAGAGCCCCGCGTCACCGGAACTGCGATACCCACTGCGACCAGCACCAAGGCTGCGGCAACCAACCCGGTAAGCAGAGACCGGCGGCGCCTTGGCGCAAGTTCAGTGACGGTCGCCAGGCCTGCGGTCGCCAGGCTTGCGGTGACCTCACCCGAGGATCGCGCATCACTCTCAGCATTGAGGGCGGCCTCAAGGCGTTCCCATACCCCGCTCGGCATGACGTAAGGACCGCGAAGTATCTCAGTGACCCATGCTTCGGACCCTTGCTCGCCTACATCGACGTGATCATTCACGCGTTCCCACCCCTCTCACGGGTAGGACGGGCGAGACCTCGTCCTGGTTCCCTGCTTGTGGTGAATTTCTCAGGTGACTCAGTGCCACCGCCAACTTGGCGCGTCCTCGACTGCACCGACTCTTGATGGTTCCTGGGGGACAACGGAGCATGGTTGCGGCATCCTCAATAGACCAACCCTCCACATCGACGAGGAGGATGGCATCGCGCTGGTCTTCTGGAAGGGCAGCAAGCGCCGAGGCGATCGCGATCTGATCCTCGCGTTGTCCGACGTGATCAGTTGGGTCGATGAGGGCCCGACCGGCCTTGGTGTCGGCGTCGGGAAGTGAAAGCGTGGCTCGCACCGCCTTGCGCCGCAGGCGGTCTAATGAGGCATTCACCACGATCCTGTGTAACCAAGTGGTCACGGCTGACTCGCCCCGAAATTGGCTCGCGCGCTGAAAGGCGCGGATGAGCGCCTCCTGCAACGCATCGGCGGCATCGTCTGGGTCTCCGGTGGTCCGAAGTGCCACCGCCCAGAGGCGGTCACGGTGTCGCTCGACGATCAGGGAGAAGGCGTGGGGATCACCTGCCACGTGAAGGGACAGCAACTCGGCATCGCTCGTCGCCGCGAGTTCCTCCATGGTGGCACAGCCTAACGCGGTGGAACGGGGGGCACAGGCGACCGCGATCATCCACGGACCTGAACCCCACTGACCCCCAATGAGTAGGCGCCAGGGGAGGTTGATGAATCAGGGAGCGAGGGGAACCACAGGAGCACATATCGACCGACTTTCGGTCGCGGTGACCGCAATTCGATGCGGCTCCCGCCGGCCGGGGCGCTCGCAACAAGATTCCAAGTTCCTGGATCCCTGTAGACCTTGTCGGATACCCGAACCTCAGTTTGCGCCCCGGAACCGTCAAAGTCGACGGAGACGGAGTTCACCGAGTGCGCAGAACCTAGGTCCAAGATAAACCCGACTCCACCCTTGCCATCACCATCAGCGGAGCCGTAACGACTCGTCGTCCAAGCCGTGACCGGATCGCCGTCAAT
Organism: Bifidobacterium breve; assembly: GCA_945901095.1. GTDB lineage: Bacteria > Actinomycetota > Actinomycetes > S36-B12 > S36-B12 > WLND01. Next base: position 18,910 of record CAMDKQ010000011.1, on the reverse strand, counting down.
GACGAGGGACACGGCCGCCTCGTTCTCACGGCCCTTGCGCCCGTCCGCCTTACCGTTTCGATTGTCATCGGCGTACGGGTCGAATGACGTGACGCTCACGACCGGAATGACCTGTTCGATCCCCCCCGTCTCGGCGACGACGGGTGCAGTGGTGTCGGTGAGCATCGAGTCAGCCGCCGCATCGGGGTTCGGGCTCCAAGGGCTCGTTCCGCCAACAATCAGCGCCCAACCGAGCACTCCACACGCGGTGATCGCGGCCAGGCCACCCACACACGTGAGCACACGTCCGACGGTGCCGAGAGTGCGAGTGCCTCCGGTGACTGGGATGGGCGGTTCGGTCGGTCCAGTGGTGTAGCCACGGAGGAGTCCGAGCATCATCGAGAAGTCGGCAACACTCGCCACCAGTCGGACAGCCCGGGTGCGCTCGGCGTCCTGTACCGACTTGGCGACGCAGTCATCGACGTTTCTTGGCACAGCTGCGGAGATTCGTGACGGTGGAAGGATGTGCTCACCGATTCGTGGAGCCCTTGGTAGACCAATAGTTGGCAGGCTGCCCGAGCCTGGCCAGACGCCGGTGAGGAGCAGGTACAGCAGGCTTCCAAGAGCGTCAACATCGGCTGCGGCTGGACTCAGGGATGGGTTGAACTGTCCCCAAAGGGCCGAATCGACAGCTAGTCCCCGAACCCTGACCTCCTTGGCGTCCGTCATGATGACACTTGATGGACGAAGCCTGCCGTGGCACACATTGCTCGAGCCCCCGGCGGCGACGGCGCGGGTGACATCGTCGACGATCGAGATCGCCTGCTCGAGTTGGAGGGGCTCCCAGTTTCGAGCCTCCATCATCTCTTGAATCGTGATGCCGATGGCCCACTCACTGACGAGCGCGATCGTGGGGGGGTCATCGTCGGTGGCTGGCACATCGAACACATCAAGGATGCGCAGTAGTCGTCGATCATCGACCAGAGCCGAGGCTTGGGCTGCAGCAACCACACCCGGTGAACGTGGGTCGTCACGTGGAATCAACCTAATCGAGACATCGCGGGCGAGCACATCATCAAACCCACGCCAATGAATGACCGAGGTGTCATCGCCACGGGACACCACATTTTCGAGGAGGGTGTAGCGCGCAATCCTCCTTGACTCACTCACCGCTTCATTACCCTTCGCTTCACGACTCCTATCATCTCCGAGACCTCGCGGATGCGGAGCAACAAGGCTGCGGCGAGGTAGGAAAGGATCCCGACGGCTGACACCGTGACCACCATGACGAGAACGGAACCCTTGTCCTGCGAGCCAAGGCCGGTGACAGAGGCGATAAGTAGCGCCCGGGTCCCGAACATGACCAGGAGGGCGATCGCACCGGCAGCCGCCATGCGCAGGAGTGCCTTAAGGGTCCGTGCGGAATCAATGCCTCCGAGTCGCCGCGCGAGGAGGATCCACGACACGGTCATCCCGACCCAGTAACTCACCCCGTACGCGAGGGCTAAACTCGCCACCTGGGGCCCGCCACTGCCCACGATACGAAAGAGCGGAACGGCGAGAACGAGCCAGACGAGGCTGAACGCCACAGTGATGAAGAACGGGGTTCTGGTGTCCTCAAGAGCATAGAACCCGCGGAGCAGTACGTAGAACAAAGTGAAGGGCAGCAGCGCAATCATGAAGACAGAGACAATCTGGCCCATGATCGCCGCCTGGGCAGGGACGGCCGCGCCGTAACCGAAGAGGAGTACCGCAAGACCTGAACCGGTCAGCATGAGAATCGCGGCAATCGGGATGATGAATGCCGAAACCAGACGCATTGTGGACCCGATTTCACGGCCCACACGGGCAAGATCCCCACTGTGGGCCAGCCGGCTCATGGCGGGGAGCATGGCGGTCACGATTGAGACCGTGATGACGCTGTGCGGGAGCATGAAGACGAGGTGGGCTTTTTGGTAGGTGGTGAGACCCGCCGCTGTCACCCCTGCTGCGGTTGCGTCGACATTGGCCTGTGTCGCGAGCCGGGCGATCACCACGTACGTGGCCTGGTTGACGAGAACGAGCGCCACCGTCCAGAAAGCGAGGATGCCGGCGCGGCCGAGGCCAGCATCGCGCCAATCAAAGCGCAACCCCCACACGTGACCACTGCGCAGCAGGATCGGGATGAGGATGAGCGCCTGCAGCGCTACACCGATGGTCGTGCCGATGCCAAGAATGAGGACTTGGGATGATGTGAGGTTCCCGTCGGCGGCCGCCGACGTTCCTGCCACCGCAATGAACAGCAGAAATGTGGCAATCGCGATGATGTTGTTCGCGATTGGTGCGAACATCGGCGCACCAAATCTCCCGCGCGCGTTGAGCACCTGACTCAGCATGGTGTAAATGCCGTAGAACAGGATCTGGGGCAGGCACAGTCGAGCGAAGGCCACAGCCAATTCGAATTCAGCCTGCGGGTAGTCATCAGGGGTGTAAAGGTCGACGATCAGGGGCGCGGCGATGACCGCGACCACGGACAACGTCAGCAGCGCTGCCACGGTGATGGTGAGAAGTCGATCTGCGTATGCCTGTCCACCGTCAGGGTCATCCTGCATCCTGCGTACCAACTGCGGCACGAAGACCGCATTCAGTGCGCCACCCACAACGAGGATGTAGATGATGGTTGGAAGTGAATTTCCCAGAGAGAATGCATCGGCAACGAGGTAGAAACCGAGAGCGGCGGCCGCCGCTACGTCGCGAAGGATCCCAGTCAACCGCGAGACCACGGTCCCTGAGGCCATGAGTGTGCTCGAGCGCATCACACTGCTCATGACGCACCCTCAACAGTGCTGCTCGGGGTACGCGACGAGTGGACCCGCTTGATTCGTCGGGTGATGCCGATGACGACGAACGCGGCCAGGGCGAGGAACGCAACGGCAACCACCCAGCCCGCAGCTCGCGCGTAGGCCGTAGACACCAGCGAGATCGTGGCTGGAGTGCCGTAACGCGCCCCGGCCGGAGTGAGCAACTGCACGGCAACACCGAGCGGCTCACCACCGATAACTCGAGCCTCAAGATCGACGCTCACCTTCTTGCCCGGGTCGACTCGGATTCCTGACAGCGGAGTCGACTGGAGCCGCGCACTTGGCTGGCCGATGAGCGCGACACCCACGGTCACGGCCTGTTCGCCATCGTTTGCAATCGTCACCGGCACCCGGCCCGCATCACCGGAGAAGATGACGGTCCCGGTTGAGAGCACCCTGACTAATGAGGTTCGCTCGAGCAAGCCAGCGTTCACCATGCCGAGGAGTTCTGCGCCGAGAGAGGGCTCGGACCGCCAAGCCGATGACTGGGCCCGAAGCAGCGCAGCCGCATATGACGGGCCAATTGTCGAAGGGTCGTCCAAGACCGCGACGAGTCGATCGAGCCGGCCCTCCGCGGCATTCACCCGGCTCATGTACTGCGCGCTGAGCTCCGCCGCGACGACACCGGTGCCGTAGGTTGCCTTCCTGCGAGGGATGCGGCTAGCGAAGCGCAACTCCTCGAGGGTGGCGGTGCGCAGCCAAGGCGCCTGTGAGGTGGCACGCAGGAGCGAATCGAGGAGCGCCGCTGTCGGGTGCCATCTGACCTCGGCGGGACCGACTGCCAAGACCCGATTCGCACCGGCGCCGGGTTCGGTGGCGATGAGAGCCGTCTCTGCGAGAAATCTTTGCCGGGCGAGCACGATCTCGCCGCGAGTGCGCTGCCGTGCGCCTATCGCATTCGTGAGTCCGGAATCGAGGATGAGGGCATCGATGACGCCTACTGCCGTCGAATAGTCGGCGATTCCATTCGGAGTCAGCGCGGGAACCCGCGGGTCTGATGTCGATTCGACTGGAGGCATGGCGTCAGCAGCGAGCACGATCGTGGTCACCCCGGCCTCAGCGAGGAGGTTCCCGGTACGTTTGTCAATCCTGCCGGAGGAGGCCCAGGCGATGCCACCTTCGACTGGCTGCTCTAGGACCTGTTCGGCGATGCCCGGAGATTGGGTGATCGACCGAACCACATCCTGCTCGAGACCTGCACGGCGGGCGGCACTTGCGTCAATATCTGCGTACGGCAAGGTGTGGACGAGGGAGCCACGCACGGCCGACTTGAGGTTTGTGATCCACACGCGAGCATCCTTGGAGCGATCACCGACGACGAGCTCTCCCTCGCGGAGGACCTCGTACCCATTCGATATCTCCGCGGCCGCCTGCAGCAGTTCTGGATCGGCAATCCAAGTGATGACCGACGGGTTTCGTGAAGCGACTGAGACGAGGTCACTGAGGCGTCCCCCTGGCGCCAGTGCCAGAGGCGTGCTGTCGTTGAGGAGCGTTCCGTCTGCGTCACGTGCCGGCCAATCAACGATGGGCCACAGCCAGGTAAGTCCGATTGGGTTGAGGTCGGTTCCCTTTGGGAACCACGGAAGAAACGTGCGCTGAATACCTTTAGAGCCCTCGACACCCCGGTAATCGGTTCCCAGTGCTTCAACGGAGACGACGTATGTTCCGGCGCTGCTAAGCGAGAGGGCGCGCAATGGAATGCTGATGACGAAGGGCGCCTCCTCACCCGGACGCAGTAAGGCTCCAATATCGGCCTGCGAATCCTCGAGCGCGGAATCTGGTGGGGTTGCCGGTGGTGGGATCAACGGCATGTTCGCCACGACCGACAACTCATCACGATCACTCAGCGGCGCCTGTGAAAGCCGAAGACGCACGGAGACCCGCTTGATCGGCTGAGATGAGGAATTGACGACCCTGCCGGCAATCCGAAGGTTGCTGTTCCTGGCTGGGATCAGCGGCGCGAGGGAGTCTACGACGACGTTGATTGTTGAACCTGTGGCCGGCGCTGCACCGACGGGTACACAGGCAAAAGTCGCAGCGAGGACGGTACCGATGATGGCCGCGCCAACGATGCGGGGGAGGTGACGCACTACCTCTCCGGGAGGGCGAGGAGCCCGGGCACCATGCCGACAAGACGCCGTTCATCTGGGTAGCGCAGCAGGTCAGAAACCTCTTCCAGCGGGATCCATGCCACCTGAACGACCTCAACGTCGGCGTCACTTAACTCGCCCCCGTCCGCTTCGAGGAGGTAGTGGTGAACCGTCTTGTGGATTCGTCGGTCCTGTGACATGAACCAGAAGTCGATGGTTCCGAGGGTGGCGATCACATGAGACATGATGCCGGTTTCCTCCTGCACCTCACGAATCGCTGCGACCTCTGCGGTCTCCCCAGGCTCGAGGTGACCCTTGGGCATGGACCAGACGAGGCGGCCTCGACGGTCGTGGCGGCCGATGAGCACTGCCATTATCACTGGTCCGGAGCGGTCGAGGACGAGCCCGCCGGCGGAGGTCTCTTCGATGATCTGCCGGTGCATCCTCATGTCCGCAGGATAAACCCGCCCGCTGACTCATTACGCTCTGGTGGTGCCCGCCCACATCGAACGCGCTGTTATCGACCACCTGAAGCCGTTGGCCGGCCTCCTCGACGACATTGGGCGACGCTTCGCGGAGCGTGGTCATTCAATCGCCCTCGTTGGAGGGCCGGTGCGCGATGCGATGCTCGGGAGGTTGCGCGATGGGTCCGACCTTGACTTCACCACCGATGCCCGCCCGCCGGAGATCCTTGACATTCTCGCGTCGTTCGCCGAGGCCACCTGGGATGTCGGGATCACGTACGGGACCGTGGGTTCTCGAATCCAGGGGCGTGAGTGCGAAATCACGACCTATCGAAGTGAGCACTACGACCCCGAGTCCCGCAAGCCCGCCGTGGATTTTGGTGAAAGTCTCGAGGGCGACCTCGCACGTCGCGATTTCACTATCAACTCCATGGCACTCACACTGCCGGACCTACACCTGATCGACCTCTTCGCAGGCGAGGTCGACCTCAGGGCCAAACTCATCCGTACCCCCGGGTCACCTGAAGCCTCATTCTCTGACGATCCACTGCGCATGATGCGAGCGGCACGATTCGCCTCTCAACTAGGATTCCATGTCGTTGCCGACGTTGTCATTGCGATGACTGAGATGGCCAGTCGGCTGGAGATTGTCTCTGCTGAGCGCATCAGGGATGAGTTCATGAAAATCCTCATGTCGGATGATCCCCGGACGGGACTAGAACTTCTTGTTGGTACCGGACTGACTGAATACGTTGTCCCGGAACTGCCACTTCTCCAACTCGAGTTGGACGAGCATCACCACCATAAGGATGTCTACGAGCACACCCTTACCGTCCTCGAGCAGGCGATGGACCTAGAGACGATCCATGAGCCAGCAACCGGGCCTGATTCAGTACTCCGCCTCGCCGCACTCCTTCATGACATCGGCAAACCAAGGACGAGAAAATTCGAGGATGACGGTCGGGTGTCCTTCCACCATCACGAGGTTGTTGGTGCTCGAATGACGAGGAAGCGAATGCAGGCGCTGAAGTTCTCTCGCGAGATGATCGATGACGTCTCAACTCTTGTTGAGCTTCATCTGCGGTTCCATGGTTACGGCACCGGCGAATGGTCAGACTCAGCAGTGCGCCGCTATGTTCGTGACGCAGGGGACCAACTGACCCGCCTTCACAAGCTCACCAGAGCCGATTCAACGACCCGAAACAAGCGTCGGGCTGCTGCGTTACAACACGCCTACGACTCACTCGAGGCACGGATCGCTGTGCTGGCCGAACAGGAAGAGTTGAACTCCCTGCGTCCCGACCTCGATGGCGCGCAGATCATGAGCATTCTGGGCATTGCTCCGGGGCCAGTCGTCGGGGAGGCGTACCGGTACCTCATGGAGTTGCGGCTCGACCGTGGCCCGCTGAGTGAGCAGCAGGCCACGGTCGAGCTCATGGCTTGGTGGGCGAACCGCTAGTTCGTTGCCCCGGCCAACTGAGCTGGCTCCTCTGCCACGTCGATGCGATCAGGCCCGATGAGGATCTCGAGCAGCGTCAAGAGACCCGCGGTGAGAAGGCTCAACCAGATCACCCGATCCATGGACATGAACGCGCCCAGGCTCAGCACGAGCACCATCACGATGGCGATGATCCACCGCAAGACCGGTGCGTAGGACCGGAAGGAGCGTCGGATCCCTGCCGGCACGCCGGACCCGAGACTGTGGAGCCCGCGACCGACCGCGGTTCGCATGCTCGTGGCGGGACGCGAAACACCGGCGAACCACCCGCCGAATGCGATGAGAATGCCGAGGAAGACGATGGCGACGAGCCCTGAGAGCAGGTAGTTGAAGAACGTCGCCCAGAAGGCTACTGCAGCGTCCTCAAAGACGGTGCCGGCCAACTGGTCCACGAACAGGGTCTCCGCGGTATTCATGAGCACCCGCGTGGCCGCGCCGCAGGCGATCAAGGCGAGACCAACGGCGAGGACGGTGCGCGAGCGATTGCGTGCGAGCGCGATGGACAGGCCGAAGAGGATTGCGATGAACAGCGGGAACCACTGCAGCACTGGCGCGGACAACTGGTAGACGAGTTGCGCTTGACTGATGGCCGGTGATTGCGCGAGCACGATCTGAGCGTCGCTCGAGGGGATGGTGATCTTCGATGCAAGATCGAATCCGTTTTTGACGAGGGAGGCTTGGACGGCGTCGAGCATCGTTGAGATGTCCAGGACGAGCGTGTCGCCCTCTATCTTGATGGGGCCATTTGGACGGTTCTCGAGAAGTGCCATGAGGCTCGCTTGCGCAACCTCATTGGTGGTGTACCAGATCTTGGCAAATTCCTTCGATGCGACGAACTTGTGGACGAGCTCGTAGACGAGGTTGTTGATACCGGCCGCGATCGGGTCGGTCAACGCGCTAGAGATGGCTGGGTCTGGGATGAGGCCACCGAGGAAACCCCCAACAAGGGAACTTGTGTCGACCTGCTTCACAACGGCGTCTGAAATGACCTTCGATACGGCGTCCTGCACGGCGGGGTCGTCAACGAGTGGTCCCACGGTGGCGAGGTACTGGGTGCTGTCGACGACGGTCCGGTGGCCCCAGTGGCCGATGAACGCGACCGGCGCGATGATGACGGTGATGATGAATATCAGGAGAGAGGCGATGGCCCGGATCCCCCAACGCTTTTTATTCGACATGTGCTCTCCTGACGAGGCTTAGGTGATCTGCGTGGAGAGCCTACGGCTTGACGCCCAGCGATACCAGAGCGCCGTGCCCGCGAGCAGCACACCAATCCCGAGGATGAGGGCTGGGGCCTGCCCGGATTTGGGTGCACCGAACGCCATAATGGCGATTCCAGTGACGAGGCAGACATTGAGAACCATGTCGAAAATGGCGAATACTCGTCCGAGGTGATCATCGGGTACATGGCGCTGAACAAGAGTGTCGGCGCAGACCTTCACTCCCTGCCCGGCAAAACCGATGGAGGCGGCTCCAGCGAGCAACGTGGGCATTGATGGCGTCATGGCACCTGCATAGACGAGCGCGACCCCGAGGATCCCGGCCTGAACTAGAACCACGATCGACCAGGTCACGGCCCCGAAACGACGGGTCGCCCACGGTGTGAGCATTGCCGCGATGAGCGCACCAGCGGCGGCGCAGGCCGTGATGACAGCGAATTCATTGAGTGCCGTATCGGCTTCAGTAGCGGTATTGAAGGTGTTCCGCACGAGGAGCAGGGCAACGACTGTGAGGGCCCCGAACGCCACTCGATGAGCACCCGCGACCGCTATCGCCCGGCCTGCGATCGGAGCTCGGAATAGTTGACGGATGCCGTCGATCATGCCCAGGGCCACGCCGCGGAGGGTGTCGGCGGGCCTTTCACCGCTCGGACCGAGCTTCATCCGCGCGATTCGGGTGGCCGCGAGGGCGGACACGGCGAATCCGCACGCGGCGAGGGCCAGCACGAGTTCACTGCCAGCATCGCCGCCGCCAACACTCGCTCTCAACGCGATACCACCAACCGCCCCGATGGCAGCGGCAATGGTGCCGGAGGTGGGGGTGAGCGCATTGGCGGTGATGAGGTCGCGGCCCGAGACCACGTGCGGCAGCGAGGCGGAGAGGCCGGCGAGGACGAACCGTCCGACACCAAGAACGGTGAGCACGGCCACGCCGAGCAGAAGACCGTCGTTACCGACGACGACGAGCGCGATGATCGGCAGCGTGGCCAATGATTTGACGAGGTTGGCGCGCACGAGCACATCGCGTCGGCGCCATCTATCGAGGAAGACCCCCGCGAACGGGCCGATGATGGAGTACGGGAGCAGCAGGATCGCGAATGCTGCAGCAACCTTGATGGCGTCAGGCTGCCGTTCCGGGGAGAACAGGACGAAGGTGGCAAGGGCTGCCTGCAAGAGTCCGTCGGAGAACTGACTGGTGAGCCGTACGGCGAACAACCATCTGAAATCGCGGGTGGCGAGGACCTCGCGCAAAGCTGACAGTCTCGCCACCCGCGTCACGCTATCAGCGTTCAATGACTCCGGCGATGAAGTCCTCGACAGCCTGCTTCGCCTCACTGTCGTTGTACTGAATCGGTGGCGACTTCATGAAGTAACTGGAGGCGGACAGGATCGGACCACCGATGCCGCGATCCATGGCAATCTTCGCTGCGCGGACGGCATCAATGATGACCCCGGCGCTGTTCGGGGAGTCCCACACCTCAAGTTTGTATTCAAGGCTCAGGGGGACGTTCCCGAAGGCACGGCCCTCCAGGCGGACGAAGGCCCACTTGCGGTCGTCAAGCCATGCAATGTAGTCGGAAGGCCCGATGTGAACATTTCGTTCGCCTAGATCGTGGCCAACCTGCGAGGTAACCGACTGCGTCTTGGAGACCTTCTTCGACTCGAGACGATCTCGTTCGAGCATGTTCTTGAAGTCCATGTTGCCGCCGACATTCAACTGATAGGTGCGGTCGAGGATAACGCCGCGATCCTCGAACAGCTTTGCCATGACGCGGTGGGTGATCGTGGCCCCAACCTGGCTCTTAATGTCGTCGCCAACGATGGGGAGCCTGGCGTCCTCGAACTTTTTTGCCCACTCGGGCGTGCTGGCGATGAACACTGGAAGGGCGTTCACGAAGCCACAACCGGCGTCGATCGCGCACTGGGCGTAGAACTTGGCGGCTGCCTCCGAACCCACGGGTAGGTAGCAGACCACGACATCGGCCTTGGCGGCCTTCAGTGCGGCGACGATGTCGACGGGATCAGCTTCTGATTCGGTGATGGTCTCGCGGTAATACTTGCCGAGCCCGTCGAGTGTGTGTCCCCGTTGCACGGTAATGCCCGTGTTGGGGACATCACAGATTTTGATCGTGTTGTTCTCCGAAGCGCCGATGGCGTCGGCTAGATCGAGGCCAACCTTCTTCGTGTCGACGTCGAAGGCTGCGACAAACTCGACGTCGCGGACGTGGTAATCACCAAACTGAACGTGCATGAGGCCTGGGACGAACTCGGACGGATCAGCATCCTTGTAGTACTCGACCCCCTGGATGAGGGACGACGCACAGTTACCAATTCCGATAACTGCGAGGCGGATTGAACTCATTGGATCTCCTTGTTGTGTGATGGTTCGATATTGGTCAATTGGGAATCGAGTGCCGTCGGTGTTGGCATGGGTGATTCCTCGGCTTCGATGAGTTCACTGAGCCACCGCACCTCGCGCTCAGCGCTTTCAAGCCCGTGTTGCTGCAATTGCAGGGTGTAGGCATCGACCCGTTCACGACTTCGGGTCATCGACTCACGGAGCAGTGCGACTCGTTCCTCGAGTCGTGACCTGCGGCCATGCAGGATCCGAACGCGGGCGCGAGCCTCGGTGCGTGAGAAGAAGGCGAGGTGGGTCGCGAATCCCTCGTCATCCCAAGCCTCCGGGCCGGTTTCGTTTACCCAGGCGGCGAATGCCTCCTTGCCGTCCCCGGTGAGTGCGTAGACGACTCGCGCACGGCGAGCACTCAAGGGAGGGGCCGAGGTGTCAATGGCGGCTGTCACCTCGGCGCCGGTGATGAGCCCACGCGCTGAGATGCGGTGGAGCGCTGGGTACAGGGAACCGTAGGAAAGTGGGCGGAATGGACCGAGCACGATCGCGAGGCGCTTGCGCAGTTCATAGCCATGGAGTGGGCCATCGCCGAGCATGCCAAGGATCGCGTACTCGAGGATGTCCGCGCGTCTCGCCATTTGATAATGATATATCGATTCGATATATCGTGTCGAATGTGCGACCTGTATTTGGGTTGGCAATGCCAGTTCACCGAGGGCAGTCCCGGCCGAGCATCGGCGTAGACTCCACGTTCATGGCCGTACCCCGTCGCTCAGGCGTTCGAGGGAGCATTGTTCGTGGCGCGTCAGGCGGCGGCGCGGCAAGGAGTTCGACACCCGGCCCCGCTACGCGCGAACCGGTGGCAGATCCATCAGCGCCGAGATCGGTGGTGAACTTCGGTCTGCAACGGCGCGCCGCCCTGCACCGCCTCTTCAACGGTGGTGCGCTCTCGAGTGACCTCTGCGATGCCGACACCTACCTGCTGCGCGCAGCAAAGCACCACGGAGAGAGCGCAGGTAGCCCCTGCCCAGCCTGTCGCGCTGAGGGCCTCGTCAACGTCACGTACGTGTACGGCGACCAACTTGGGCCGTATTCGGGCCGAATCCGCAAAGCCGATGAACTGCCTGCGATGTCAACGCAGTTTGGTGAGTTCAAGGTCTATGTCGTAGAGGTCTGCCAGCGCTGCTCATGGAACTTTCTCGCCACCACATACGTCCTAGGTGACGGCGTGCCGCGGCGCGCGTTGCCGAAATCCCGTGATCTCCTTGACTGAGCGAACCCTCATATCCACTGACCGCCCCGGTCATTGCCCCGAAGGACTCCTGTGAGCCAGCAAGGCCGTCCGGCCCAGAAGCGACGCTCAAGTAGGGGCATCGCGCCCACCACCTCACGTCGAGGGTGGCTGCTTCGCATCATCATCGGGGTCCTCCTCCTCGTCGGAATCGGGATTGGTGCTGCAACCATCGCGGTCGCGATGACCGATGTGCCATCACCGAACGAGGTGTCGTCAAGTGAGGCGACCATCGTCTACTGGGCCGACGGCACGACCGAACTCGGCCGGCTCGGTGAGGCGACCCGGCGCAGCGTTCCGCTGGCAAGCGTGCCGATCGAGGTGCAAAACGCCGTGCTCGCTGCAGAGGACCGCACCTTCTACGAGCACGGTGGCATCTCCCCACTCGGTCTTGGTCGTGCCATCTGGAACAACGTCAGCGGTGGCTCGACCCAGGGCGGATCCACCATTACCCAGCAGTACGCGAAGAATGCCTATCTGTCCCAGGACCGCTCCTGGGACAGGAAAATTCGCGAGGCGCTCCTCGCATTCAAGCTTGAGACAGTTGTCTCCAAGTCGCAGATTCTCGAGGACTACCTCAACACCATCTACTTCGGTCGAGGGGCGTATGGGATCGAGGCCGCGTCCATCGCCTACTTCGGTAAGCCGGTCACTGAACTCACCACCTCCGAGGGCGCCGTCCTCGCATCGATCATCAAGTCACCGAGCGGCCTATCTCCGGAGGAGAACCTTGCCGCCCTCAAGGGCCGCTGGGACTACGTCGTTGATGCGATGGTTGAGCAAGGCTGGCTCACTCCAACGAAGCGAGCTGGGGCTTCCTTCCCAGAGATCGCCAAAGCCAAGGCTGGTAACCGGCTTGGAGGCCAGATCGGCTTCCTCCTGAACGCTGTCACGACGGAACTTGCCGCCTTGGGGTTTGACGAAACTGAGATCCAACGAGGTGGGTTGCGCATCACGTCAACCTTCGAACGCAAGGCGCAGCGGGCAGCGACCGCGGCAGTGAAGCAGGAGGGTCCGACCTCGAACACCGCGGGCCTGCGCATCGGTCTGGCGGCGATCCGACCGGGTACCGGCCGGGTCATCGCGATGTATGGGGGCAAAGACTTCGTCGACGACCAGATCAACAATGCGACAAGGCGATTCGCTCAGGCGGGTTCGACATTCAAACCCTTCGCCCTTGCGGCGGCCGTTGAGGCCGGCACGCCCCTTTCCTCCATGTGGAATGGCGACTCCCCGGCAACCATCAAGGGCTACACGCTCACGAACTACGGCGACAAGTCCTACGGAAAGGTGTCGATGCTCCAAGCCACCGAGCGGAGCATCAACACGGCCTATGTTGAACTTGAGTCCGATATCGGGGTCGAACAGGTTGCCGATGCCGCCCTTCGGTCCGGCATCCCGGAGAGCACACCTGGGCTCAACCTCGGTCAACTCGATCTCACGTTTGTCCTCGGGACGGCATCGCCCTCCGGGCTCGACATGGCCAACTCCTACGCAACGTTCGCGGCAAGTGGTGCCCGAGCCACTCCGACAGTCATCATCAAGGTGCTCGGTCCCAATGGTGGCCTCCTCTACGAGACGGATCCCCAAACGACAGAGGCCTTTACGCCGGACGTCGCGAATACGGTCACATACGCACTCTCCAAGGTCGTCACGAATGGCACTGGCGCGACAGCATTGGCCCTCGGACGCCCCGCTGCGGCGAAGACCGGCACGACCGACGGCAACCGCAGTGCATGGTTCGTGGGTTTTACGCCCCAACTCGCGACCGCCGTGCTCATGGCCAAGGAGGACGAGGCTGGCATCCCGGTGTCCCTCTCCGGCACGGGCGGACTCGGTACCGTCACGGGCGGATCCTTCCCGGCTGCGATCTGGGTCGCCTTCATGAAGGCCGCCCTCGATGAGTCGGAGGAGGTCGCATTCCCAGCACCCCCGCCCGGGGTTATCGTCCCCCTCAACTGTCCAGTTGTGCTGCCCCCTGAGGGCGAGGAGGTTCCGTTGGGATGTCCGATCCCCCAGATCGTCGAATTCGGGCCGTCGAGTGAGCCAATCGATGAGTCAATTCCGGGCGACGTCACACCGATGCCGAGTGAGCCGGTTGACCCGGCAGCCGAAATCCCGGCACCGGTTGAGAACCCGGACGCCGCTCCTGGGACCCCGGTCAACCCAGCGGCCCCCACCCCCACCCCAACTCCGACACCAACCCCGAGTGCTGCGGGCAGCGGACCCCCTTCCGAATAGGCTCATGCAGTGACAACAGGGGCGGAGATTGTGCACCCATCGGGTGAGGACCCGGTCTCCAGAACTGCCAGCAACGTGATCGGCGGCCCACTCGGCCGACTCGCGCGATCGACCAGGCACTGGTGGTTCCCCCTGCGCATCCTCGTCGTCATCACGACGGCGGCGTATGCCGTCGGCTACTTCCTCGACTTGTCATGTCGCGGCACCGGGTGGGCGTCACCTGAGCGCTATGAACACCTCTGCTATTCGGATATCCCGCCCCTGTATTCGCTACGCGGCTTCGCTGACGGGCTCATCCCATATCTTCAGACCCCACCGGGCCAGACCCCACTGGAATACCCCGTCATCACCGGCATCTTCATGCAAATCTCAGCGGTCATGACGCGCGCATTGACGGGCGTCTTCGAGGGTCTCGATGCTGGTCGCACCTTCTTCGACGTGAATGTTCTCCTCCTCCTCATCCCCCTCGTTGTAGCCGTGGCCGCGACCGCCCTCACCGTCAAGCGCCGGCCGTGGGACGCCGCGCTCGTGGCCCTTGCCCCCACGGTCATCCTCGCCGCCACGGTGAACTGGGACCTATTGCCGCTCGCCTTCGCCGGTTGCTGCCTGCTCCTGTGGTCGCGGTCCCGGCCGCTCGCCGCCGGGATCCTCCTCGGCCTCGCGATTGCCGCAAAGTTCTACCCACTCTTCTTCATCGGTGCGTTCCTCGTACTCAGCCTGCGGACGGGGCGCTGGCGAGCCTTCGTCCTGTTGCTGCTCGGCACGGCCGCGAGTTGGTTCGCGGTGAATATCCCCTTCATGGTTGCCAATTTCGAGGGATGGTCCTTCTTCTATCGATTCAGCCAAGAGCGCGGGGAGGACTTCGGCTCGATCTGGTTCGCGGCGTCGCAACTTGGCCTGCGGTCCATGCCGGCCGAGGCGTTGAACTACGTCGCCTCCGGAACCTTCCTGCTGCTGTGCGTGGGCATCGGGATCCTCGCCCTCACGACATCGCGTCGCCCGCGCCTCGCACCCTTACTCTTCCTCATCGTTGCCGCCTTCGCGGTCACGAACAAGGTGTACTCACCGCAGTACGTTTTGTGGCTCGTACCCCTCGCAGCCCTTGCTCGGCCTCGCTGGCGGGACTTCATCATCTGGCAGGTGGGTGAAGTCGTCTACTTCGTCGCGATTTGGTGGTTTCTTGTCGGCTACGGCGTCACCGACACGAAGGGAATGACACCGCAGTGGTACGCAGTGGCAACGCTCGTGCATGTCGCATTCACCCTGTGGTTCGCCGGACTCCTGGTACGCGACATGGTGAGGCCAGAACATGATCCGGTTCGCACCGATGGGTTTGACGACGACGCAGACGATCCGGGTGGCGGTGTCTTCGACAAAGCACCCGATGCCTTTACCCTTCCGCGCCCACGCGCGCAAGGCGTAGCCACGTCATCATGATTCGATGACCGCGTCGAACCTCGTCGTCGTGAAACGGATCTCGGCCGTCATCTGATCGCCCACCGCGGGGATGACGCACCCCCTCGGCAGCCAGATCATCGAGTGGTGCTGATGCGGCGGTTCAGCAAACCAACGCCGACTGCCCGCCCAGGTGAACGGTGACATTGCCTTGCCGACGGCGTCGAGAGCGCCGGTTCCGGCGGTAACAACGCGTTGCCGGGCCGACGAGGCTGGGGTCGGCGCTGACAGGCCGATACCGTGACCGGTTCCTCCGGAGACGACGATCAGGGTGCCGTCGCGCGGCCCCGTGCGCTGCCGATACCCCACATGGGTTCCGCCGGGGAGGGGATGCACCGCGAGAACCGTGCCCTGCGCCGTCAAGGACGACCGATCACCGAGCCAAAGACGGGTGCCGACGCGCGCGCGAAGGGGGGCCCCGGGGGCGGCCGACTCCACTGCCGCGAGTTCTGTATCGCTCAGGTGCGAGGTCCAAATAGCAGCAGCAGACTCCGACTGATGCGTCCATCCTGCAATCTCGGCGAGCCATAACCCCGTCCAACGACAGACCTCGCGGGCACGGGCGGACAATGCCTGCGACCCTCGCCCGCCAACCTCGCCTGCGGGCTGAGCTATCGGCAGATGGAGGGTGAGGCCGGCAATCTCGAGCCGGCCCTCCGCGATGGCGGAACGGACGCTGCCATCTGCGAGAGTCGCGAGGAGCTCGCGCTCATCCATCCCGAAGCGCTGCATTGAACTTCGTGCCTCGATGAGTATGCGGCTTGAGGTGCTCGCCTGCGCAAGTGCGTGCAGGGCCGAGGGACGTGCGATGGTGCGGATGACTCGCTGAGCACCCGGCCGCTCGAGAATGTGGGCCCAGAGGTGGGCTGCGGCGGCATCACGTGGCTCGAAGGGCTCGAGGACGACAACATCTCCCACAAACACGTCGAGGATGCTGTCGAGCTCATAGACCGTGCCGACGGCGACACATGTCGACCCGAGCCGGCTAGCCTCATTGGCGAGGCGCTCCTGCCCGAGACCGTACCCACCGCCCTTGATCACGGGGACAATCTGGGCATGGGCCGAGACACTTTCGTTCACGGATTCGAGGTGCCGGCGCCAGGCACTTGAGTTCAGGAGCAGCGTGAACGACATGAATTCGGCCTCCTAGCCGCGTCGCGATTGGTACATGCGGAAGGCGTTCGCCCAGCCCCGGCGCAGTACGTAGTCCCACTCGCCGACGTACTCAAGGGCATATCCGCCGGTGCCCACCTTGAACTGGACGAGCCCGAAGAGGTGATCTGCCGGATTGAGGGTGTCGGCGATGCCGCGCAGGTCGTAGACGGCGCACCCGGCAGCGTGGGCATCGCTGATCATCCGCCATTGGAGCGCATTTGATGGGCGGACGTCGCGACCTGCGGTCGTGGATGCACCATATGAATACCAGGCATGATCACCGACGGTGACCATGAGGGTTGCTGCGGTGAGGTGACCCTCATGGTGGGCGAGATACAGCGAGAGGGGCTCATGTCCGGCGGTGTTGAGCTCCTGCCACATCCGCTCGAAATACGGCAGTCCGCGGGGAGTGAAGTGGTCCCTGGCGGCCGTCTCGACATAGACCTCGTGGAATGCTGCGAGGTCCTCGATGGTCCCACGGGTCACCGTGACACCACATTTCTCCGACTTGCGGATATTGCGACGCCACAGCTGGTTGAAGCCGGTGAAGATGTCGCCGAGGCTGCGGCCCGCGAGCGGTACCTGGAACACGAATCGGGGCTGAACATCACCGAATCCAGCATCGTCGCCTGACTCCTGAGTCCAGCCCATCGTGTGGAGTCGCTCGGCCAACTGAACACCTCTGGTGGAGTGCCAGTCGGCGAGGGTCTCACTGATGCGGCGCGGCGGATCAGCGGATCCGTCGGTCCACAAAGCAATTGAGGCCTTGATGCTGTCGGTCTCCCAGCGCCGAACCGGAACGGGTGGGCCCATCTTCACCTGAAACGCGCCTTGATCCCGGCAGTGGGCAAGGAGTGGTTCGAGCCACTCTGCGAGTGAGATCGCCGGATACCGTTCGCGTCGCCAGTCGATGTCCGGACCCTCGGGGAGATAAGCCAAGGAGCGGCGCGGCACTTTCGGGACCGGGCGATACAAGACAAGGCCGGCGCCGATGAGCTGTGATCCGTCGAACCAGCCGAGGGACTCGTGGCGCCACCCAACTTTGACTGCGCCCCATGCTGGGAGTTGGAGGAATGAAACCGAGGGGCGCTGCGCCACCCAGTCTCGATGTTGGGCGCTCGTGATGGGTCGAACGCAGAGCGTCAACGCTCGGCGCTCGCCGCTTGGTCTAGGTCAACAACAACTGGTGCGTGATCGGAGGCGCCCTTGCCCTTGCGCTCATCCCGATCGATGTAGGCATCGGTCACGGCTGCAGCAAACGGCGGGTTCGCGTAGATGAGGTCGATTCGCATGCCCCAGCCGCGATGCAGTGCGCCATTGCGGTAGTCCCAGAAAGTGAAGGGGTTGCCCTTGAGGGCCCTGGGCATGACATCCGTGAGGCCGATCGCCCGAAGGTCGGCGAGTGCCTGGCGCTCCGGTTCAGTCACGTGCGTGTTTCCAGCGAACACGGCGATATCCCAGACGTCGTCGTCGGTGGGTGCCACGTTGAAGTCACCAATAATGGCGAGGGGCCGCTCCGGGGCGGACATGAGTTCGGTTGCCACGGTGTCACGTAGGGCTGCAAGCCACTGGAGTTTGTAGGCGTAATGGTCGTGCCCGGGCTCACGTCCGTTGGGGACATAGACGCCCCATACACGGACGCCGCCGCAAGTGGCCCCGATAGCGCGGGGCTCGTCGACCCCCTCGTACTGGGGCTGGCCGCTGAGGCCGAGGGTCACATCACTGAGCCCGACGCGACTGAGGATGGCGACCCCATTCCACCGGCCTGTGCCCAAGGTGGCGACCTCGTATCCAAGGTCTTGCACCGGCACCGTCGGGAAGGCACTGTCGGCGCACTTGAGTTCTTGCAGCGCCAGCACATCGGGTTGCGCCGACTCGAGCCATGCCAGCAGGCGGTCGAGGCGCGCTGTCACAGAGTTGACGTTCCAGGTGGCAATCCGCACGGGATCACTCTAGGCCCGGCTTCACGAGCAGATCGGTAGGGTGAGGTGCTCAGGCGACTTGAATGCCAACCTGCTCACACGCAATACGCATCTGCCTGTCTCGAGTGCCGATAGGGAATCTCAGCGGCATTTCGAAGGACGGCCCGTGAGACTGCGAGAATGGCGACGTCCTCGAGAGCAGCGCGTGCATCACGAAGGCCATCGTCACCGAAGTACCGACGACACACACGCGACACCTCAAGTTCCCCGAGTGCGGACGTTGTAAGTGCGCTTCAGCAGAACGCTGGAGTCGCAGTAGACGATCATCAGTCGACCGAGCCTCGCTCATGCGCCATGAGGTCGTCAGAACTCATCCCGTCCGGAAGAGTCAAGAGCGGTCGCTTC
>CAMDKQ010000010.1 GCA_945901095.1 Bifidobacterium breve | reverse complement strand
TGGATTCCGACGTCGCGCATGTGCTGGAACTCGCGATCGGTCAGGGTCATGGCCGGTGCCACGGTGATCGAGTCACCGGTGTGCACCCCCATCGGGTCGAGGTTCTCGATCGAGCAGACGACAACGACGTTATCGCGGTTATCACGCATCAACTCGAGTTCGTATTCCTTCCATCCGAGGATCGACTCCTCGAGAAGTACCTCGGTGGTCGGGCTTGCCTGGAGTCCTGCGCCGGCGATGCGTCGCAGGTCGGTCTCGTCGTAGGCAATCCCAGATCCGGCCCCACCCATCGTGAACGAGGGACGCACAACGACTGGATAGCCGAGGACCTCAACGCCATCGAGGCACTCGTCGAGCGAGTGGCACACCGCTGACCGAGCACTCTCCGCACCGATCTGCGCAACAATAGTTCTGAACAGCTCACGGTTTTCGCCCCGCTCGATGGCATCGACGTCGGCTCCGATGAGTTCGACCTCGTAGCGCTCGAGCGCCCCACTCTTGTGGAGTGCGATTGCAGTGTTGAGCGCTGTTTGTCCGCCAAGCGTTGCGAGGATGGCGTCGGGACGTTCCTTGGCGATAATCCGCTCGACGAACTCCGGGGTGATCGGCTCGATGTAGGTGGCATCGGAAAACTCCGGATCGGTCATGATGGTTGCCGGGTTCGAGTTGACGAGGACCACTCGGATTCCCTCACCACGCAGAACCCGGCACGCCTGGGTGCCTGAGTAGTCGAACTCACAGGCCTGACCGATAACGATCGGCCCGGATCCGATCACCATGATCGTGCGGAGGTCAGCGCGTCGTGGCATCAGTTGCTCCGCTTCATGAGGTCGCCAAACTGGTCAAAGAGAGATGACGCATCATGGGGACCCGCCGCCGCCTCCGGGTGGTACTGGACGCTGAACGCCGGGACATCAAGGCATTCAAGGCCCTCGACGACATCGTCGTTTCGACATACATGGCTCACGCGCGCAGCCCCGAAGGGCGTCTGGAAAATCCCATTCCGCGGAGCATCCACGGCGAATCCATGATTGTGCGCCGTGATCTCAATCTTGCCGGTTCGAAGATCCTGCACCGGCTGGTTGATACCCCGGTGCCCGTACCTGAGCTTGTAGGTTCCGAGCCCCAACGCGCGCCCAAGGATCTGGTTGCCAAAGCAAATACCGAAAACCGGCACCCGCGCGCCTAGGACCGCCTCCATGACGCCAACGGCGTGATCCGCTGTAGCTGGATCCCCGGGACCATTGGAAAAGAACACACCATCGGCGCCAAGGTCAAGGACATCACGAGCCGATGTCGTAGCCGGCAGCACGTGGACGTCAATACCCCTCTCGGCCATGAGTCGCGGGGTCATGGTCTTGATGCCGAGATCAATGGCGGCAACGGTGAGGCGGTGCTCTCCGACCGCAGGGACGAGATAGGCAGCGGGAGTGCTCACCTCACCAGCGAGATCGGCTCCTGTCATGACGGGACTGGCCAACACCTGTTCCAGAAGGTGGTCGACAGGCGCGTGAGCCTGACCCCCAGAGAAAATGCCCATCCGCATTGCACCCCGCTCACGCAGCCTGCGGGTGAGGGCCCTCGTGTCGACTTCGCAGAGCCCCACCACGCCCTGATCTCGCAGTTCGTCCTCCAGTCCCCTCGTCGCTCGCCAGTTGGACGTGATTCGGGAAGGATCACGGACGATGTACCCGCTCACCCAGATGCGCGTTGATTCCGGATCCTCATCATTCACTCCGGTATTGCCAATGTGCGGGGCGGTCATCACAACGATCTGGCGATGGTAGGACGGGTCTGTGAGTGTCTCCTGGTAGCCGGTCATGCCGGTCGAGAAGACCGCCTCCCCGAAGGTCGATCCGATGGCCCCGTATGCGGCCCCCCGCATCGAAGTTCCGTCCTCGAGCACGAGCACCGCACGTTCGCGGCGGCTCACGCGAGCGCTCCGTCGATAACGGTGAGGATGCCACCGAAGATGACATGGCGAACGGATCCGGGAAGTTCCATCGAGGTATACGGGGTGTTGCGACTCTTGGACGCGACGACATTCGGATCAACGATCCAGCGAGCGGAAGCATCGAGAACACAGACATGAGCAGGCGCACCTGGCTCGAGTCCCTGTCCTTGCGTCAGCACCCCACCGATGCGTGCCGGCCGCACTGCCATTCGGTCGGCAAGGCCTCGCCAATCGAGGAGCCCCGACTCGACCAGCGTGTGCTGTGCGACGCTGAGCGCGGTCTGGAGCCCGAGCATTCCAAAGGCGGCCGCCGCCCACTCGCAGTCCTTGTCCTCGCGCGGATGCGGTGCGTGGTCGGTCGCGATCGCATCGATAGTGCCGTCGGCTACGGCCATTCGAAGGGCCGCCACATCATCGTGGGTGCGCAGGGGCGGATTCACCTTGTAGATGGGGTCATAGCTCGCGACGAGATCCTCCGTGAGGATGAGATGGTGGGGGGTCACTTCAGCCGTCACATCGATACCGCGGGCCTTCGCCCAACGGATGACCTCGACCGAGCCCGCGGTCGAGACGTGGCAGATATGCAAACGAGACCCCACATGCTCTGCGAGCAGGACGTCGCGGGCAATGATCGCCTCCTCCGCCACCGACGGCCAGCCGGTGAGTCCGAGCACGCCTGACAAGATGCCCTCGTTCATCTGAGCGTTCTCGGTGAGTCGCGGCTCCTGCGCATGTTGGGCGATGACGCCCCCGAAGGCTTTCACATATTCGAGGGCACGCCGCATGAGCACCGCATCGTGCACACACTTCCCGTCATCGCTGAAGACGCGAACTCGCGCCGATGAGTGCGCCATAGCCCCAAGCTCCGCCATCTGCTCCCCGAGGAGCCCGGTCGTGACTGCACCGACGGGGCGCACATCGACAAGGCCGGCCCGCTGCCCTAGCCGCCACACCTGTTCGACAACTCCGGCGGTGTCCGCGACCGGATCGGTGTTCGCCATGGCATGGACACATGTGAAGCCGCCAAGGGCAGCTGCGCGCGAGCCCGTCTCGATCGTCTCGGCATCCTCGCGGCCCGGCTCTCGCAGATGCGTGTGCAGATCTACGAGTCCGGGGAGCGCGACCAGGCCATCAGCGTCCACGATTTGGCCGGACGCCGCGCCAGCACGGCTGATCTCCGCTATCACGCCGTCCTCGATCACAAGATCGACGGGATCCTCACCGTAGGGACGAACCCCTCGTAGTACCAGCGCGGTCATCAGCCTTGCCCCTTCATGTCGCCCCCGAGCAGCAGGTACAGCACGGCCATTCGTACGCTCACGCCGTTCGCGACCTGTTCGACGATGACCGAACGGTCACTGTCGGCTACGTCGGCCGAGATCTCCATCCCACGGTTCATTGGACCTGGGTGCATGATGATCGAATCCGGCCGCATGGCACGCAGCCTTTGGGCATCAAGCCCGTAAGCACGACTGTACTCATTGGCCGAGGGGAAATATGCGGCCCGCATGCGCTCACCTTGAACCCGCAGCATCATCACCGCATCGGCCTCGGGCAGCGCCGAGTCCATGTCGTAGGTGACGTCGCACGGCCAAGCACTGATTCCAAAGGGAAGGAGGGTGGGCGGGGCGACAACGGTGACGTGTGCCCCAAGCGTGCGGAGGAGGAGCACATTGGAGCGTGCAACACGGCTGTGCAAGACGTCGCCAACGATCGTCACCCGGATCCCCGTGAGGTCGCCGCGGCCTTCGCGCAGGTGGCGACGGAGAGTGAACGCGTCGAGCAGTGCCTGTGTGGGGTGCTCATGAGTACCATCACCCGCATTGATCACGCTTCCCCCGATCCAGCCTGCCTTCGCGAGTCGGTGGGGCGCACCCGAAGAGCCGTGCCGGATGACGACAGCATCGGCCCCGATCGCCTCGAGGGTGAGGGCGGTGTCCTTCAGGCTCTCGCCCTTCGAAACCGATGAACCCTTGGCTGCGAAGTTGATGACGTCTGCGGATAGGCGCTTTGCGGCGACCTCAAAGGAGATGCGAGTCCGTGTCGAGTCCTCAAAGAACAGATTCACGACCGTTCGGCCGCGGAGCGTCGGAAGTTTCTTGACTGAACGGTCGGTGACGGTCGCAAGTTCCGTCGCCGTGTCAAGGATGAGGATGGCATCATCACGCGTGAGGTCCCCGGCAGACAGGAGATGCTTCACCGCTGATCCCCTCGATCATCCGACGCGCCAAGGATCGTCACCCGATCCACGCCATCGATCTCGGCCACCTCGACCCTCACTTCTTCAACGATGGAGGTAGGGATGTTCTTTCCCACGAAGTCCGGGCGAATCGGTAGCTCGCGATGCCCCCGGTCAATGAGAACTGCTAAGCGCACCGCGGCGGGCCGACCTAGGTCATTGAGTGCATCAAGGGCCGCGCGGACCGTTCGGCCCGAGAAGAGCACATCATCGACAAGGATGATGGTCTTGGCATCGATTCCCTCGGGCGGGATTGATGTGTACTCCAGTGCTCGAGCGGGCCGCAGCCGCAGGTCATCACGGTAAAGGGTGATGTCAAGTGACCCGACAGGAACTGACCTGCCTTCAGTAGACGCGATCGCTTCAGCGATCCGGTGGGCAAGGGGCACTCCACGGGTCGGCACCCCAAGGAGGACGAGGTCCTCAGATCCGCGGGCTCGTTCGACGATCTCATGGGCGATCCGGCGAATGGCTCGTCCGATATCAGCGTCGTCAAGGACGACGTGCGAACGTGAAGTATCCACGAGGGACCTCCTTCCCCGTCTCTCCGGACGGGCTTAAAGGATGTCGGCACCGCGCCGAACCGGCGTGGAAACCTTGAATGGAATTGAGCCTAGCCGATCAGACTCCGGCACCTGGTCCGGCACTGCCGAGCCGATGCACCCGCATACCGTTCGTCGTACCAGGCACCCCAGGCGGCACCCCGGCCACGATGACCACACGTTCGCCGACGGTGGCTCGTCCGATCTCTAGGAGGGATCGGTCAACCTGCTGCACCATGTCGTCAGTGTGAGTCACCTTTGGGACGAGGAAGGTCTCGACACCCCACACGAGCGACAACTGGCTGCGCACCCGCGGGTTCGGGGTGAAGGCGAGCAGGTTCGTCGCACTCCGCCAGCGGGAGATGAGCCGTGCAGAGAGCCCGGTCTCCGTGAAGGCGATGAGGTACGACGCGTCGACATCATCTGCCACCGTGACGGCAGCGTGCGTGAGCGCCCGTGCCGTCGAGCCTTCGCGCTCATCAAGGAGTGCTGGGAGGCTCGCGAGCGCCTCCTGCTCGACATGCTCGACGATTCGCGCCATGGTCTCGACCACGAGGGACGGATGTTCACCAACGCTCGTTTCACCGGAGAGCATGAGGGCATCGGCACCGTCGAGCACGGCGTTTGCGACGTCGCTCACCTCCGCCCGTGTCGGACGGTTTGCCGTGATCATCGAATCGAGCATCTGTGTGGCGACGATGACCGGTTTGCCGGCCTCGCGGCACATTTGTACCGCCCGTTTCTGGACGAGTGGCACCATCTCAAGCGGGAGTTCGACGCCGAGGTCGCCGCGCGCAACCATAACGCCGTCGAAGGCCTCGACGATCTCCTCAAGGTTGTCGACGGCCTGTGGCTTTTCGACCTTTGCGAGCACCGGCAGGCGGACACCCTCCTCGTCCATGATGGCGTGCACACCGGCGATATCCGCGGCTGTTCTCACGAAGGACAGCGCGATCATGTCGGCGCCGATCCGTAGTGCCCAGCGCAAGTCTTCGACGTCCTTCTCTGACATTGCTGGGACGCTCACCGCGACGCCGGGCAGGTTGAATCCCTTGTTATCGGATACTCGCCCACCTTCGATCACCTTCGTGATGACCCGCGGACCGTCAACCCTTAGGACCTCAAGGGCGATGCGCCCATCATCG
Source organism: Bifidobacterium breve (assembly GCA_945901095.1). Lineage (GTDB taxonomy): Bacteria > Actinomycetota > Actinomycetes > S36-B12 > S36-B12 > WLND01. The sequence continues at coordinate 23,561 of CAMDKQ010000010.1, read as the reverse complement.
ACGAGCACCGAGTCTCCGGGGGTGACATCGCCTGGGAGGCCCTTGTACGTGGTCGACACCATGTGCTTGTCCCCGGGGACGTCGTCAGTCGTGACGATGAATTCGTGACCCGGCTCGAGGAGCACCGGCCCGGCGGCGAATCGTCCGAGGCGGATTTTGGGCCCCTGAAGGTCCACAAGGATCCCTACCCCACGACCTGACTCGTCTGAGGCCTGCCGAACGGCGGCGTATGCGCTCGCATGATCAACATGGTCACCGTGCGAGAGGTTGAGTCGGGCGACGTCCATCCCTGCACGCACAAGCCCGCGAATCGCCTCAAGGGAACTCGTCGTCGGACCCAACGTTGCCACGATCTTCGCTCTTCGCATGCCCCCGATCCTATCCCAGCCGCCATGCAAACGGTGTCATGAAAAACGTCGTCATGGCCCTTCACCGGCGGTTCCGCTGAAGGTGCCAACCTCTCAGCCCGACGCGTCGTTCAGCGAACGGTGAGCGGTCGAGCGGTCGGCAAAATTGGCACAGGAAGTTGGGTGCTCCCGCTCAGGAACAAGTCCACAGCCGCCGCCGCCGCACGACCCTCAGCTATCGCCCAGACGATGAGCGACTGGCCACGGCCAGCATCGCCGGCGACGAAGACACCGTCGACGTTTGTCGAGTAGTCGTTGCCGCGATCAAAGGTCCCTCTCGCGTCGAGATCCACACCGAGTTGACTCGCGATCGAGCCGACGTCTGGGCCGGTGAAGCCCATCGCCAGCAGCACCACATCGGCCGGGATCACGCGCTCAGAGTCTTCGACCGGATGGAATCCGCCCTCATGCGCCGCCACCTCGATCAGTCGCAGCGCCCGCACCGAACCCGTGCCGTCATCGACGAACTCCTTCGTCGACACCGAGAACATTCGCTCGCCGCCCTCTTCATGGGCGCTCGTTGTGCGATAGACCATGGGGTAGGTCGGCCAAGGCTGGCCGCCGGGCCTATCAGGTGGTGGGGTCGGCAGGATCTCCAGCTGGGTCACCGAGGCGGCACCCTGGCGATGGGCGGTTCCGAGGCAGTCAGCGCCGGTATCACCACCTCCGATGATGACGACATGCTTCCCGGCGACGTCCAGCGCCGACACCGCCGTGTCGCCCTCGACCACCCGGTTCGCGAGCGGCAGAAACTCCATCGCCTGGTAGATCCCGCGTAAGTCACGTCCGGGAACCTCAAGCTCCCTTCCGACCGTCGAGCCGACCGCAATGACCACGGCGTCGTATCTGCGTCGCAGGTCGTCAGCGGTGATGTCAACCCCGATGTCGGTGCCGGGACGAAACTTCACCCCCTCTGCCTCCATTTGGGCCAGTCGCCGATCAAGGTGCCGCTTCTCCATTTTGAACTCGGGGATTCCATAGCGCAGGAGGCCGCCGATGCGGTCCGCCCGCTCAAAGCAGGCGACGGTATGCCCCGCCCTGGCGAGCTGCTGCGCTGCCGCGAGACCCGCAGGACCGGATCCGATGACGGCGACGGTCTTGCCGGACAGCCGCTCCGGGCGCTGGGCCGTGACCCAACCCTCCTCCCACGCCCGGTCGATGATGGACACCTCGATCTGCTTGATGGTGACCGCATCCGCGTTGATCCCAAGTACGCACGCGGACTCGCATGGCGCAGGGCAAAGTCGGCCGGTGAACTCCGGGAAATTGTTCGTCGCGTGAAGCCGCTCACTCGCGGCCTGCCAATCGTGGCGATGGACAAGATCGTTCCACTCGGGGATGAGGTTGCCCAGCGGGCAGCCGTTATGGCAGAACGGGATGCCACAATCCATGCAGCGTCCGGCCTGCTTCTCAACCCTCGCCTCGCCGAACTCCTGGTAGACCTCTCGCCAGTCTTGGAGCCTGATATCCACAGGTCGCCTGGCTGGCAGTTCACGTTCCGTCGTCAAGAAGCCCTTCGGGTCAGCCACGGCCGCCTCCCATCACGAGAACCATCGGATCGAGCCCTTGCTCGACCGCCTGTGCTGTCAACTGCATTACGCGCTTGTAATCCTTTGGCATCACCTTCGTGAACCGCCCTCGCGCCGCGGGCCAATCGCCGAGGAGCACCCCAACCAACGCCGACTCGGTCTCCTGCTCATGCCGCCGGAGAATCGCGTGGAGTTCATTGGCGTCGTCCTCGTCTAGCGGATCGAGGTCGACCATCTCAGGGTTCACACACCCTGGATAGAGGTCAAGGACGAATGCAATCCCACCGGACATGCCCGCCCCGAGATTGCGACCCGTTTCGCCAAGGATGACAACACGCCCACCGGTCATGTACTCGCAGGCATGGTCCCCCACGCCCTCGACCACCGCGGTCGCGCCCGAGTTGCGGACGCAGAACCGCTCCCCCGCCCGGCCACGCAGGAAGATCTCCCCGGCTGTGGCGCCGTAAGCGATCACATTTCCGGCGATGATGTTGTCGTGGGCATCGAACACCGCGGCGCGGGACGGCCTGATGATAATTCGACCACCCGACAGGCCCTTGCCCACATAGTCATTCGCATCGCCCTCAAGCCGCAGGGTCATCCCCCGGGGAATGAAGGCCCCGAATGACTGCCCGGCCGATCCGATGAATGTCAGGTCGATGGTTCCATCAGGGAGACCCGGCCCGCCGTACCTGCGTGTCACCTCCGATCCGAGCATGGTGCCGACCGTGCGATTGACATTGCGCACCGGTAACTGGGCTCGAACCGGTTCCGCCCGGTCAAGTGCCGGCTCGCACAGAGCGAGGAGTTCGACGTCCAGTGCACGATCGAGCCCATGGTCCTGAGCAACCATGCGTCGTCGAGGAGCCCCAGCCACGGCGGGAAGGTGGAGGATCGGCTCAAGATCAAGCCCCTGCGACTTCCAATGCCGAACCGCTGCCAGCGTGTCGAGTGATTCGACCTGACCGACTGCTTCGTCCATTGAACGGAAGCCGAGTGCTGCGAGGTACTCGCGTACCTCCTGCGCGATGTACTCAAAAAAGGTTTCCACGAACTCCGGCTTGCCGGTGAAACGTTCCCGCAGCACCGGATTCTGGGTGGCCACGCCAACCGGACAGGTATCTAGGTGGCATACCCGCATCATGATGCAGCCGCTCACGACGAGCGGCGCCGTCGCAAAGCCAAACTCCTCCGCACCGAGCAGCGCTGCGATGATGACGTCGCGACCGGTCTTGAGTTGGCCATCTGCCTGAACCACGACCCGGTCGCGCAACCCGTTGATCATGAGGGTCTGCTGAGTTTCAGCCAGCCCAAGTTCCCACGGGGTGCCGGCGTGCTTGAGTGAGGTGAGGGGTGAAGCCCCAGTGCCTCCGTCATGGCCCGAAATGAGGATGACGTCGGCGTGCGCCTTTGCCACGCCCGCTGCCACCGTGCCGACCCCGACCTCAGATACAAGCTTGACGTGAATCCGGGCCTGTGGATTTGCATTCTTCAGGTCATGGATGAGCTGGGCGAGATCTTCAATCGAGTAAATATCGTGGTGCGGCGGGGGTGAGATGAGCCCCACGCCCGGTGTCGAGTGCCGGGTCTTCGCAATCCATGGGTACACCTTGTGCCCCGGAAGTTGCCCGCCCTCCCCAGGCTTCGCCCCCTGTGCCATCTTGATCTGAATGTCATCGGCGTTGACGAGGTACTCGCTCGTTACTCCGAAGCGTCCAGATGCCACCTGTTTGATCGCCGAGCGCTTCGAGTCACCACCTGCCATCGGTGCGAATCGCTCTGGATCCTCACCGCCCTCGCCCGTGTTTGACTTCGCGCCAAGACGGTTCATTGCGATCGCCAGGGTCTCATGAGCCTCGGCCGATATGGAGCCGTAGGACATCGCTCCGGTCGAGAACCGCCTGATGATCTCAGTAGCGGGCTCCACCTCCTCGATCGGGACGGCTGGACGCAGCCCCTCGCGAAAACCGAACAGTCCGCGCAGGGTCATGAGACGGGTCGCCTGATCGTCGACGCCGGCGCTGTACTCGCGGAAAATATCGAACCTTTTGTTGCGCGTCGAGTGCTGCAGCCGGAATACCGTCTCGGGGTCGAACAGGTGCGCCTCGCCCTCCCGTCGCCACTGGTACTCCCCGCCCACGTTCAAAGTGCGATGCGCAGGCGCAATACCGGACGGTGGGTAGGCCACCGCGTGACGCGCCGCAACCTCTGCTGCGAGGACATCGAGTCCGACACCTCCGAGCTTCGATGAAGTCCCGGTGAAGTGGTCCGCTACGAGTGACTTCGACAGCCCCACGGCCTCGAAGATCTGGGCGCCGCGGTACGAGGCAACCGTTGAGACCCCCATTTTCGACATGACCTTAAGCAGGCCCTTACCGAGGGACTTAACGAGGTTACGCATCGCGCGCTCGGGAGTGGTGTCCGGGATGATCCCGCGCCGGGCGAGGTCCTCGACGGTCTCGAGGGCTAGGTACGGGTTGACCGCCGCCGCCCCATAGCCGATGAGGAGCGCCACATGATGCACCTCCCGCACATCGCCAGACTCAACGAGCATCGAGACCATGGTGCGTGCCTTGGTCCGAACGAGATGATGGTGAACGGCAGCGCAGAGGAGCAGCGACGGAATCGGAGCCTTCTCTACGTTGCTATCGCGGTCCGAGAGAACAATGAACCGCTTACCCTGCCGGATGACCGCATCGACCTCATTGAAGATCTCCGCCAGCCGCCGCTCGAGTGCTTCTCCTCCGCCCGCGACCGGGTAGAGACCGGAAATGCGAACCCCTGCGAACCGAGGCTGGGTGCCGTCGGCGTTGATGTGCAGGACCTTCGACAGTTCGTCATTGTCGATGACGGGGAACGGGAGTACCACCTGAGCGGCATGAGCGGCCGTTGCCTCGAGGAGATTGCCCTCTGGCCCAACGTGGCTCGACAGGGAGGTGACGATTTCCTCTCGAATCGAGTCCAGAGGTGGATTCGTCACCTGGGCAAACAACTGCTGGAAGTAGTCGAACACCAGGCGGGGCCGGGCCGAGAGCACGGCGACCGGGGTATCCGTGCCCATCGAACCGATCGCCTCAGCCCCTGTGCGAGCCATCGGTTCCAAGATGATCCTCAGATCCTCCTCCGTGTAGCCGAAGGTCTGCTGCCGCCGCGCAACCGACTGCGGGGTGTGAACAATGTGCTCGCGCTCGGGGAGTTCCTCGAGGTGCACGAGGCCGGACTCAAGCCAATTGCCGTACGGAGCAGCAGACGCTAGTTCGGCCTTCACCTCATCGTCCTCGATGATGCGTCCGGCGACCGTATCGACGAGGAACATTCGGCCCGGCTGGAGCCGACCCTTTCGCACGATTGTCGCGGGATCGAGTTCGAGGACCCCGGTCTCGGAGGCGAGCACGACCAGACCATCGTCGGTCACCCAGAATCTGCCCGGACGAAGTCCGTTGCGATCAAGGACCGCGCCGATGATGCTTCCGTCGCTGAAGCAGACATTCGCCGGTCCGTCCCAAGGCTCCATGAGGGTCGAGTGGAATTCGTAGAACGCCCGACGGGCCGGATCCATCGTGGGATTGTTCTCCCATGCCTCCGGGATCATCATGAGGACAGCGTGCGGAAGCGACCGTCCGCCTAAGTGAATGAACTCCAGCACCTCATCGAACGAACCTGAGTCGCTACTCCCCGGGGAGCAGACGGGGAAAAGTCGGGTCAGATCACCGGGGAGGATGTCGGACGTGAGCATCGACTCGCGCGCCTGCATCCAGTTGCGGTTGCCCTGCACGGTGTTGATTTCGCCGTTGTGCGAAATGAACCGGTAGGGGTGAGCCAGGGGCCACGAGGGAAAGGTGTTCGTCGAGAAGCGCGAGTGTACGAGCGCGAGCGCGGATGCAACGCGACTGTCCGAGAGATCGGGGTAAAAGGGCTCGAGCTGCCCGGTCGTGAGCATCCCCTTGTAGACGAGGGTTCGAGCCGAGAGGGAGGGGAAATAGACACCGGTCTCATGTTCGGCCCGCTTCCGGAGGGAAAACACCACCCGGTCGAGTTCAAGGCCCCCGAGCGCGCCGGCGGAGACGAAGAGTTGCTCGAACCAGGGCATAACACTGCGGGCCGTGGCGCCAACGAGGCTCGGATCAATCGGTACAACCCGCCAGCCGAGCACCGTGACTCCCTCATCGACGGCGATCGCCTCGAGTGCTCGCTTGGCCTCCTCCCGTGCCTGCGCATCAACCGGAAGGAATCCGGTGCCGACCGCGTACATTCCGGGGCTGGGGAGTTCGAACTCGACGACTTCCCGCAGAAAGGCATCGGGAACCTGGAGCAGGATGCCGGCGCCATCGCCGCTGTCCGGCTCACTGCCCGATGCGCCGCGGTGCTCAAGATTGCGCAGGGCGGTCAAGGCATCGGCAACGATGCGGTGCGAGGGGACCCCGGTGAGGGTGGCGAGAAATGCGACGCCGCAGGCGTCATGTTCACGCGCCGGGTCATACAGCCCCTGCGCCACCGGGAGGTCTGGGTTGCGGAGATCCATTGGTCATCCATTCGTCGTCACAGCACATGCCAAGGAGGGCTCCGAAGATCCGAACCTTGAGTGAACTGACGGGACGACGTTGGCCCATCGCAGATCACACTACCAAAACGGGATGAAATAACCAACATCACCCCCAAATGACCACCCCCCCAGTCATTTCGACCGGAATCCGGCTCAAATGACGGGGGGAGTGGTTAGGTGGCGGTGTTTTTGGCTATTTCATCCGGCTCCACCGCCGGTTCATCCGGCTCCACCGCCGGGGGCTCAAGCTTCTCCCTGCCCGGTCGTAGGCGGGACGAGATCACCAAGTACGCGAGCGCGCCGAGTCCGACGAGGATTGAGGTCCAGATGTTGAGCCTGAGTCCGAGGATGGTGTTCGCAGAGTCGATTCGAAGTGACTCGATCCATAGGCGACCGACACAGTAGAGAAGCACGTACAGCGCGAAAACTCGACCATGACCCATGGTGAAGCGCCGATCAGCCCAGATGAGGACGATTGCGACACCTACCATCCACATGGATTCGTACAGAAACGTCGGGTGGAAGGTCTCGAACGCCTCGTATCCGCCGGGCCGGTGGACAATGTCTATCTCCAAACCCCATGGCAGGGTCGTCGGTGCCCCGAAGAGTTCCTGGTTGAACCAGTTGCCCCACCGACCGATCGCCTGGGCCAACGCAATCCCCGGGGCAATCGCATCGCCAACAGGAGGGAGCGCCACGTGGGCACGACGGGCCCCAATCCAGGCGCCCACCGCCCCCAGGCTCACCGCCCCCCAGATCCCTAGGCCTCCATCCCAGATGCGCAGGGCAGCGACGAACCCAGCCCCGTTCTCGCCGAAATACAGCTGAGAATCGCTGAGGACGTGGTAAAGCCGACCTCCGATGATCCCGAAGGGCACCGCCCAGATCGCGATATCGGTGATCGTTCCTGGCGCCCCACCGCGCTGCACGTACCTGCGATTGCCGAGCCAGACCGCAACGATGATCCCAACGATGATGATGAGGGCATACGCCCGCAGCGGTATCGGCCCGAGGAGCCATACCCCTTGCGACGGGCTTGGCAGTGATGCCGTGATCATCGCTGTGCTACTTAGCAGCGAGTGCGTCGGCGATGACCTGGTCGAGCGCCGCCTTGTCTGCGAGCTTCTCGGTTGGGACCTCCGTGCCGTCGAGTTTCGCGAGCGGGGTCCCTGGGATACCGGCGTCGTAGAAGACCTGGGTGCTATTCGCAGCCCAACCTAGGTAGGTGCCATCCTGGACGCACGTGGCGAAGGTGGTCGCCGCGTCGCCTGTGATTCCGGCCTCAGTGCCGAAGGCGATGAGTTGATCTTCGGGATACCCACTGCCCTCGATTGCAGGCTGGTTCGCATAAACGGTGTCGTGGTACTCCCGCGCCTTCCCGGCATCAACAGCGCAACCCCAAGCCGCGACGGCCCGAAGGGACGAGTCGTTGCCGAGGTTCTTATCGAGGAAGGTGGTCGGCCGCCACACTAAGGTCACCTTGCCGTCCTCGGCCAACTGCGCGATCCCGTCACCATTTGCCGCTTCGACAGCGCCGCAGGACGGGCACTGGAAGTCCTCCCACACCTCAAGGATCGGCGAGCCGGCGGGCGCCGTGCCGTAGACCACGCCGAATTCATGCGGGTCTCCCGCCGGAAGCGCGCCCTTGGGCACTGGTGCGGACGGGTCGGCACTTGCGGTCACGACCTCAGGCCCGGTGTCCGTCGAGCGCGCAAACACTGCGAGACCGATGATCCCGACGACAACCACGAGGACTGTCGCCCCGGTAACGATACGAACCGTTCGCTCGCGCCGCCTCGCCCCTGCGTTTGATGCGTCCCGGGCCGCTGCCGCCTTCTGCCTGCGATTCGTTCCATTGTCAGACATACTGCTGCTCTCCTTGATTCGTGTTGGTTTCGGGAACGTCTAAGGCCTCTATAGTCGCATCGTCATCTTCGGACACCACACGCCTCGCCGGTTCGACGGGTGTTCGTTCGAGCCCCAGAGCGGTCATCGGCCATGCGATGAGCCAGACGCCCATGCCGGTGAAGAGGAGATCACGCAATATCTCACTCAGGTAGCGCCAATTCTTGCCCTCGCCGGTGATGTCGCCTCCACCGCCGAAGCAGCCGCAGTCAATGTTGTAGCCGCGCATCCAGACGCTGGCAATCCCGACAACAAATCCGATCATGAGGAGCGCCGTGGCGAGACCCGCCCACCGCACGAAAAGTCCCACGAGGAGCAGGAGGCCAATGATGATCTCGCCAATCGGCAGCGCCCAGCCGAGTACAGAGGCGATGTTAGCGTCAAAAATTCGGTAGGCGAGAATGGCGTTTCGAGCGCCATCCGGTTCAAACACCTTCGCAACACCCGCATAGATGAGAACAGCAGCGAGGATCAGGCGAAATACCATGCCGATCCACACGTTCCCAGTGACGGATCTCGCGATGTTCACGCGCGAACTCCTTCCGCCATCTCTCGCGCCAGTGCGGCGACCGACTCCCGCGCCGCCTTCGAATCCGTGGCCTCAAGGATTCGCCTGATGAACGCGGAGCCGACGATTACCCCATCAGCGTACGTTGCGACCTGCGCCGCCTGCTCACCTGTCGAGACTCCAAGGCCGACGGCGATTGGAAGGGCCGTCTGCCGGCGGGCACGTGCAACGAGGTCGCCTGCGCCGGTACTCACCGAGGTTCGGGCCCCCGTCACTCCCATGGTTGACGCCGCATAAACGAAACCTGAGGTCGACGACACGACAGTAGCGATACGAGCATCTGTGGACGACGGCGCAACAAGGAAGATTCGATCGACGCCGTGCTCGTCGGACGCGTCGATCCAGGGTCCAGCCTCCTCAGGAGTGAGGTCCGGGGTTATCACGCCGACTCCTCCCGCCTGCGCCAGATTGGCTGCGAAACGTTGGACGCCATAGCGCTCGATCGGATTCCAGTAGGACATGACAACGGCGACGGCGCCCGCCTCCGTCACGCGGCGCACCGTGTCGAGCACGACATCAGTCGTCGTACCGCCGATGAGTGCCCGCTCGACAGCCTCCTGGATCACGGCGCCATCCATGAGTGGGTCGGAGTAGGGGAGCCCCACTTCTATGGCGTCGACACCGCTCTCCACCATCGTCGAGATGAGATCTACACAGGTATCGCGATCAGGGAAACCAGCCGGAAGGTACCCGATGAGCGCAGCACGATTCTCAGACTTGGCTGCGGCGAAGACGTCAGCGAGTCGACGGCTCAACGTCCCTCCGCCATCTCGACTGACAGTGCATCGGAGGCAACTCCTCCCAAGTCGATGCCGAACCACCGGGCCGCCGTCGCAACGTCCTTGTCGCCCCGGCCCGAAAGATTGACGATGATGATCGAATCCGGACCGAGTTCGCGTCCAAGTCGCATCACCCCGGCCAGCGCATGCGCGGTCTCGATCGCCGGGATGATGCCCTCGGTCCGGCAGAGCACGCGAAATGCCTCCATCGCCTCATCATCATTGATCGGGGTATACGTGGCGCGCCCCGTGTCGTGCAGCCAGGCATGTTCAGGACCGACTCCCGGGTAGTCGAGGCCAGCGCTAATGGAGTGCGACGGCACAGTCTGGCCCCACTCGTCCTGCATCACGTAGGTGCGGGCGCCGTGGAGCACACCGGGTGTACCAGCGGCGAACCGGGCGGCGTGCTTGCCCGTCTCGACCCCGGATCCGCCGGCCTCGTACCCACGCAACTGCACCTGCGGATCGTCGATGAATCCGCTGAACAGCCCCATAGCGTTCGATCCCCCGCCGACGCAGGCCACGATCGCATCCGGGAGGCGGCCCTGCGCCTCGAGGATCTGGGCCCGTGCCTCCCGACCGATGACCTGGTGGAAGGTTCGAACCACCTCGGGGAACGGCGCAGGTCCGGTCACCGTGCCGAGCACATAGTGAGTCTGGTCGACCGTCGAGACCCAGTCGCGCATGGCCTCGTTAATGGCGTCCTTGAGGGTCTTGCTGCCCGTCGTGACCGGGATGACCTCGGCGCCGAGCAGTTTCATTCGCGCGACATTGAGCGCTTGACGCCTCGTATCCTCCTCGCCCATGTACACGACGCATTCGAGGCCGAGCAGTGCTGCGGCGGTCGCTGTGGCGACGCCATGCTGGCCGGCCCCTGTCTCGGCGATGAGCCTCGTCTTGCCCATGCGCTCGGCGAGCAATGCCTGACCGAGCACGTTGTTGATCTTGTGGGATCCGGTGTGGTTGAGGTCTTCGCGCTTGAGGTAGACGGTGGCGCCGCCGCAGTGCTCACTGAACCGGCGCGCGAGGGTGAGCGGATTGGGGCGCCCGGTGTAGGTACGTTCAAGCTCGCTCAGCCGTCGGGTGAAGGACTCGTCGGTGATCGCCGCCCGGAACTCACGATCAAGTTGATCAAGCGCCGCAGTGAGCGCCTCGGGGACGAACCGACCGCCGTAGGGTCCGTAGTGGCCTGGAGCACTCGTGGTTTCGAGCATGACCGCCATCGGTCAACTCCTTCCATGTCGTAGGGCTGGATGTGCACCGGCGGTGACGAGTTCGTGGACTGCGGTCCGAGGGTTCTTCGTCGTGACGAGACTCTCTCCGACGAGTACCGCATCCGCACCGAACTCGGCGTAGGAGATGAGGTCGCGGGCATCTCGCACACCGGACTCGGCGATTTTCACACAAGTATCGGGGATGAGTGGAGCAACCCGATTGAACTGGGTTCGATCCACCTCAAGGGTGCGAAGGTCTCGAGCATTGACGCCGATGATGGTCGCGCCGGCGTCAACTGCGCGGCCGACCTCGTCTGCGTCATGCACCTCGACCAGAGGAGTCAGCCCAAGGCTGCGGGTTCGCTCGATCAGACTCACAAGAGCCTGCTGATCCAGCGCCGCGACTATGAGGAGCACCATGTCTGCACCAGATGCCTTTGCCTCCCACAGTTGGTAACTCGTGACAATAAAATCCTTGCGTAACAACGGTATTTCAACCGAGGCTCGCACCGCCTCGAGATCCGCGAGGCTGCCGCCGAATCTGCGCTGCTCGGTAAGAACACTGATGCACGCAGCGCCACCGGCCTCGTAGTCAATCGCCAACGAGGCAGGACTGCTGATATCAGCGAGGACACCACGACTCGGGCTCGATCGCTTGACCTCCGCGATGACCGAGACACCTGCGCCTTTGAGAATTGGATACGCGTCGACGGCCGGCTTTGCCTGTTGTGCACGCGCCTTGAGTTGCTCAATTGACACCGCGGCCATGCGCTCTTCAAGATCCTCGCGCACGCCGGCGAGGATGTCGTCCAGTACCGTCACGACCTCAACATTAGCCACGTCTCGCGATTGGTGCGAGCAGTGGCCCGGCGGCGCAGAGACGGCGCATCAGCCGAGGACCGAACCCGAGTCGAGGTACGGAACGAAGTTTCGGATGATGCCGAAGGCAAGCAGCAGCATGAGGCCGATGACCAGGAGTCGGTTGCGCCTGCGGAACTTCGCGCGCGTCACCGCTGGCCGGATTCCGGTGCTGGCACGCTTGAGCCATCCCATCCACAAAAGAAGCACGAGCGGCACGAGCACCGGAATGAGGATATTGTGGTCTACTGCCCCAGCGAGGTTCCCGTGAAGGAGGTCGTGGGTACCGCGCATGAGCCCACAGCCTGGGCAGTCGATGCCGAGGAGCGCGCGGGTGGGGCAGACCGGGTAGTGGCCGGGTTCATTTGGGTCGACGGCGAAGACAAGCGCGCAGCCAGCGAGAGCTACCGCGCCTGCAATGAGGGGCGCAAGGAGACGCCGTCGTCGTGGTCGCACGTCGATGGCCATCGCTTCGACAATGTCGTCGTCGCCGGTGTGACCACTTCGATAATCTGGCGAATTGATCCGGTTCACGTGAAGAGACTACGTCGCCGGGGACTCGTCGGGCGGCAGCCGAACGGTGAAACAAGCGCCGCCCTCAGGTGCAGTGCCAACTGCCGCGAATCCCCCGAGACCGGTTGCAAGGCGACCGACCATGGCCAGACCGAGTCCCGTGCCCACCGGGCGCACGCCCCGATAGCGCTCGTGGAGCACACCCGGCTCGAAGGCCACCGTGAGGTCATCGGAGGTGAGACCCGGCCCTGAGTCTCGCACCTCTACAACCGCCCAGCCCGGTTCGCGCCGAACCGCGAGCACGATGACAGATCCGGCCGGCGACACCCTTAGCGCATTCTCGATGAGGTTATCGATGATCTGACGGACCCGCATCGAGTCTGTCGTGAGCGGCAAGGCGGAGGTCTGCAACTCCGGTACGAACCTGACTTTCTCGCGAGCACACCGATGAGCCCAGACAGCCGATGCTTCGGTGCCAATCTCCACGAGGTCACTTGGGGTCGGGTTCAGCCGAAAGGTGACCGCGCCGAGTCGGGCGAGGTCGAGGAGGTCCTTGACGAGTCGATCGAGCCGATCGGCTTCGGCGCCCATCGTCGCACCGGTTCGAGCGACATCCTCCGGAGCTACGACTCCGTCGGCGAGGGCCTCGGCATATCCCTTCACCGCCGTCAGGGGGGTGCGTAATTCGTGGGAGACGGACATGAGGAACTCCCGCTGGCGCCCCTCCGAGATCGCGAGCGCGGAACTGAGATGGTTGAGCGACACGGCAATATCAGCAATTTCGCTCGGGCCTTCCGGAGCCAGCCGCACATCGCGGGACCCTCCGGCCATCTCATTGGCCGCATCGCGCGCTGCTCGGAGGGGTCGTGTCATACGCCGAGCCACGATGTAGCCGATGGGCATCGCGATGAGCAGTCCGATGACAAGCGCAGCCGCAAATCTCAACAGCACGGCCAACGCGGAGCCCCCGACAACGGATACCGGCTGCTCGAGGACGACTGACGAGCCACTCTTGAGTGGGCGGCCCTCAATGAGGACCGCACCCTGCGGGGTATCGCCACTTGCCGAGATCGAAACCCCCTCGTTCAAGGCTTTGGTCTCAGCGGCAGTCATCCCAGGCGCCGGCGGCCCGCCAGGTACGACGTAATAGCCGAGCACCTGCTCGGCGAGAAGTGCCGCGGAGAGGTCCCTAGGGAGCAGTTTGTCGCGGCTACCATCCTGCGGACCGCGATCCAGCGCCGCAGCTGTGAGATCTGCCAGCCGGCCAAGGGTGCCCTGGGCCTGCTGTCGCGCAGATGAGGAGATCATTGGGTACGAGACGATGCCCGCGACGACAACGACAATCGCAGCCACAATGCTCGTCATGAGAACCGTGCGGGTCACGATGCTTACGCGAGCCTTGCGACGCGGTGACTCATCGGCCAGCGCCAAATCAGCCACCGTGCTGCTCGTCAATGCCCAGACCCCTTCACCACGAAGCCCTTGTCACCGGGGTGGCTCGGCCGCATAGCCAACACCCCGTACCGTTCGGATGACGTCGGACTCCGCGAGCTTGGACCTCACCTGAGCGACATGCACATCGACTGTCCGCGTTCCGACGATCGCCGCATACCCCCACACCTCTGAAAGCAGTTGCTCCCGGCTGAAGACCCGGCTCGGGTATGTCATGAGGTGCGCGAGCAGGTCGAACTCGGTGGCGGTGAGCGAGATGGCGACATCGTTTGCCGTGACCCGACGGGTAATCGGATCGAGCATAATCGCGCCCATGGTCAATGGCCCTTCGCTCGCATTCGCGCGAGATGCTCGGCGGACGACCGACTTCACTCTCGCGACGACCTCGCGGGGACTGAAGGGCTTGGTGATGTAGTCATCTGCGCCGAGCTCAAGGCCGAGCACCCGATCAACTTCATCATCCCTCGCCGTGCAGAAGAGGATAGGGGTCCAGTCTCCATCGGCCCGTAATTGGCGGCAGACCGCGGTGCCGTCAATCCCCGGGAGACCCACATCGAGGATGATCGCGACCGGGTGGAGGGTGCGGGCAAACGACAGGCCACTTGAACCATCGGAGGCGACATGGACTCCGAAGCCCTCCCGTGTGAGGTACATCCGGAGCAGATCTGAGATGGCGCGCTCATCCTCGATCACGAGGACAAGGCCCTTGCTCTGATCGGATCTTGGCTGCTCGGCTGATGTGCTCGGATTCATCACGTGTACAGCGTGTCATGGACGGGCGCACCTGGGATAAGGAGCCGCCCGGATTGTGTCAATTTTATGTAAGGAAGCACTCGCCCACTCAAGACGGCTAGCGACGGGCGATGGTCCCCAGACCAAGCATCTGCATGACCTTTCCCACGATGCCCGCCACCACAAGCAGGCCGACCGCGCCGAAGAACACCGGCCAGTTGGCGAACATAATGGCAAGGGTGCCAATTGTGAAGGCGAGCGTGACGAGCACGACCGTGGTCCATGCTGCCAGCGTGTTGCCGTGGTGAATCTGCTTGGCCGGGGCGTTCGATTTTGCTTCCAACATGACCCCATCTAAGCAGATTGGTCATCCAACGTCGGGTCCTGACCGTGGTCAATGGCATCCCACGGTGTCACCTGCCGCGACGGGGTCGCTCTCGAACCTTCTGGAGCCTCGTATCGGCGGCCAAGGCCCGGCCACCGGCGGCCTCGCCCCAGGATCGACCCACCCGCACATCCGATGACGACGCCCCCAGCCACTGCGAGCACCCACCAGAGGTTCGAACTCGAGTTGAGACCCCCCGAGACGCTCGAGAAGATGACGAGCACGCCAGCGGCCAGCACGACCACTCCAATGGCAACCCGTCCCCATGACTTGGTCGCGAGAACGGCGAGCACAGCCGCGAGCGCTACCCACGCGGCCGCGGCGGCGAGTGGGGCGAGATTTGAGCCGGAGAGCGACTCGGTGCGCACCGGGCCGCCAGCATCATCGAGCATCGGCACCGTGACGACTGACCAGGTCATCGAGCAGGCGATGAGGACCAGGAGCGCCCCGGCAGTGAGCGCCACGAGACCGGCCTTCATATCTCTGCCAATGTGTCGGCAACGGCGACGGCACGCAGTACGGCGGCCGCCTTGTTCCGGCATTCAGCGGCCTCGTTCATCGGCACGGAGTCGGCGACAATGCCCGCGCCGGCCTGCACGTGCGCGACGCCGTCCTTGATGACGGCCGTTCGGATCGCGATTGCAGTATCGACATTTCCTGCGAAGTCCAGATAGCCGACGCATCCGCCGTACAGTCCGCGCCGCGAGGCTTCGAGCTCATCGATGATCGCCATGGCCCTCGGCTTCGGTGCACCGCTCAGGGTGCCAGCCGGAAATGTCGCGGCCAGTGCGTCGAATCCTGCTGCCCCGCCGGCGAGATCACCCGTCACAGTCGAGACGAGGTGCATCACGTGGGAATAGCGCTCGACCTGCATGAACTCCACGACGTTCACTGAACCCGGCACACACACCCGCCCGAGGTCATTGCGCGCAAGGTCGACAAGCATGAGGTGCTCGGCTCGCTCCTTCTCGTCGGCAAGCAGTTCCTCAGCAAGGGCGGCATCGCTCTTGGGCGTTGCCCCGCGAGGCCTGGTCCCGGCGATGGGATGCACGACGCAGCGGCCGTTCGTCACGGTGACGAGCGCCTCGGGCGAGGATCCGACGATCTCGAAGGAGGTGACGTCCGACAGCGTGCCATGCGCATCATTGGGGTTGCGACCGTCATCGACCGGAATGCGCAGCAGGTACATGTACGGGCTCGGGTTCGTCGTGCGGAGGATCCGGTAAACGTCGAGGCCCGATGCGGTGCACGGGGTCGTGAAGCGCTGGGACAAGACGACCTGGAAGGCATCGCCGCGGCGGATGTACTCCTGCGCGGTCGCGACACTCGACAGGTACCCCGCCTCCGTCGTCCAAGCCGTGATGTCTGGGACGGCAGTGAGATCGTATGAGCTCGCCGGGTGCGAGGGGCCTGCGGCGAGATCCGCCTGCATCCGATCCAGCCGGTCGACGGCGTCTTGCCAGGCCTCATCGACGTTGGCATCAGTGTCGTCGTAGTTGATCGCGTTTGCGATGAGGGTCACCGAGCCGTCGGCGTGATCGAGTACTGCGAGGTCGGTCGCGAGGAGGAACGCGGTCTCTGGCACATTCGTGACATCAGGATTCGCGTCCGGGACCCGTTCCCAATGGCGTACCGCATCGTAGGCCACGTACCCCACCATGCCCCCGGTGAGCGGCGGCAGCCCAGCTATTGGATCAGTGTGGAGGGCGGCCACGGTATCGCGCACGACGTCGAGGACCGACCCGTCCATCGGCAGGTTTCTCGGGGCCCGACCCAACCACGCCGCGACACCGTGGCGATCAGTGATCATCGCCGCGCAGCGCACCCCGACGAACGAGTACCGCGACCAAGTACGACCCTGTTCGGCCGATTCGAGGAGAAAGGTCCCGGCCCGATCGCCGCACAGTGCGCGAAAAAGGCCGACGGCGGTATCGCCATCAACGAGCAACCGCCGAACCACGGGGATCACCCGACGGTCCTTCGCGAGTCCCCGAAAGTCCACGAGAGTCGGAGTGACCTCCCCCACCGGGATCGGGCTCACCGGTCGCCCTCAAGTTCGACGGTGATCGCGTCAAAGCAGGTGCGGTCCCCCGTGTGACAGGCGGAGCCACGTTGGTCGACGAGGATGAGGAGCGTGTCCCCGTCGCAGTCGGCCATAACGGTCCGCACCTGCTGCCGGTGCCCGGACGTTGCGCCCTTTACCCACTGCTGGCCTCGGCTGCGCGAGAAGTAGGTGGCCTCACCCGTCGCGAGCGTGCGCTCAAGGGCGGGGAGGTCCATCCAGGCCATCATGAGCACCTCGCGGGAGTCCCACTGCTGGGCGATGACCGGGACGAGTCCGTCGTCATTGAACCGGACGCTCTCGAGGAGCTCAGCGAGCGTGGACATGCGGCTATTGTGCCCCTCGTTGAGGAGCATCCGAACCCGAAGGCTTCCGGCCGTGCATGTGGGCCCTGACGGGCAGGCCTGCCGCCGCGAGCGAGGTCTTCACCTCGTCGACGGTCAGTTGACCAAAGTGGAAGACACTCGCCGCCAGCACCGCATCGGCTCCGGTGAGGACTGCCGGCACGAAGTCCGCGATGCTGCCGGCGCCGCCGCTCGCGATGAGCGGCACGCTCACCCGCTCCCTCACCACCTGAATGAGTGGCAGGTCGTAGCCAGCCTTGGTGCCGTCGGCGTCCATTGAGTTGAGCAGGATTTCCCCGGCCCCACGCCTCGTTCCCTCGGCCGCCCACTCGACTGCGTCAACGCCTGTCCCCTTACGTCCGCCGTGGGTCGTCACCTCGAACCCGCTGGCAGTCCGGACGCCCTCCGGGCACCGACGTGCGTCGATCGACAGCACGATGCACTGTGAGCCGAACCGCTGGGCCGCCGAGTTCAGCAGGTCAGGGTTGGCCAGTGCAGCCGTGTTGAGGCTCACCTTGTCTGCTCCGGCGCGCAGGAGCAGGTCGAAGTCCTCGACCGCGCGCACTCCCCCGCCAACGGTGAGGGGAATGAAGACTGACTCCGCGGTCCGCCGTACGACATCGAGCATCGTGGAGCGATCGGAGCTCGACGCGGTGATGTCGAGGAAGACAAGCTCGTCTGCCCCCTCGCGGTCATATCGGGCGGCCAGCTCCACGGGGTCGCCCGCATCGCGAAGGTCGGAGAAGTTCACCCCCTTGACGACGCGACCGTCATCGACATCAAGGCATGGGATCACGCGGATGGCGACCGTCACGGTCGGGGTGGGCCCGACTCGTTGGGATCAATCCGCGGCCGGACCGCTGCGATCGCCTCGGTCAGGGTGAAGGCACCGTCGTACAGCGCCCGGCCGACGATCGCGCCCTCGACACCGAGGTGGACCATCTCAGCGAGCCTGTGCAGATCATCGAGTCGAGCGATACCGCCGGACGCAATGACCGGCCGACTCGTGGCAGCGCAGACCTCGCTGAGGAGTTCGAAGTTCGGTCCGCGCATCGTCCCATCCTTGGCAACGTCGGTGACGACATATCGGGAGCAGCCCGCCGCATCGAGCCGAGCGACGGTCTCCCAAAGGTCTCCGCCCTCCTGAGTCCAGCCGCGGGCCGCCAGCGTATGACCCCGCACATCGAGACCGACGGCGATCTGCTCGCCATGGGCTCGGATGACCTGCTCGGTCCAGTCAGGCTTCTCTAGGGCGGCGGTACCGAGATTGACGCGATTGCAACCGGTCTCCAGAGCTGACGCCAACGAAGCATCGTCGCGGATCCCACCGGAGAGCTCGACCTTCACGTGGCTCCTGATTTCCGTCACCACTTGGGCGAGGAGCTCAGCATTGCTCCCACGCCCGAACGCAGCATCGAGGTCGACAAGATGAATCCATTCTGCACCCTGATCTACCCATGCCCGAGCCGCATCTATGGGCGATCCGTACTCAGTCTCACTCCCAGCCCGGCCCTGTACGAGGCGGACGGCCTGGCCGGCTGCGACGTCTACAGCGGGAAGGAGGACGAGTCTCTCAGCGACGGACACAGCCGAAACCCTACGTTATGCCGGACCGCTACCTGATGGTGCCGAGCCAGGCCTCGAGAAGCGACAGCCCGGCATCGCCTGATTTCTCCGGGTGGAACTGGGTGGCCACGAGCGGACCGTTCTCGACCGCCGCGACAAAGTCGACCCCGTGGTTGGCCCAGCTGACAATGGGTGCCCTGCGGCTCGGATCGTTCTCGGTGAGTTCCCACCTCGTCACTGCGTAGGAGTGCACGAAGTAGAAACGCTCCCCCTCAAGCCCCTCGAGGATGCGTGACCCGCTCGGTACCGAGATGGTGTTCCACCCCATGTGCGGCAGGATCGGGGCGTCGAGCGGCTCGACCACCCCCGGCCATTCACCCAAGCCCTCGCATTCGGTCCCGTGTTCCACCCCCCGTTCGAATAACACTTGCATACCAACGCAGATGCCGAGGACAGGGAGTCCACCGGCGAGCCGGCGATCAATGATGACGTCGCCCCGGACACCCCTGATCCCAGCCATGCACGCCTCGAATGCACCGACCCCGGGAAGGACGAGCGCCTGCGCGCCCATCGCCTCGTCGAAGTCGCTCGACACCGTTACGATCGCCCCCACCCGCTCGAGCGCGCGCTGCGCCGACCGCAGGTTGCCTGATCCATAGTCGAGGATCAGGATCTCTGGTCTGCTCACGAGCCGGTAAGGGTCCCCTTGGTCGACGGGATTCCGACGACGCGGGGATCGCGGGTCACGGCATCGCGGAGGGATCGCGCCACCGACTTGAACTGCGCCTCAACGACGTGGTGGGCGTTGCGACCTGAGATGACGCGAACGTGCAGGGTGATCTGGGCCGTTGCGACGATCGACTCCCAGATGTGACGTGTGAGCGTCGTGTCGTAGGAGCCGATGAGCTCGACGATTTGCGGCTCCTCGTGGACGAGATACGGCCGCCCCGACAGGTCGACGGCCGACTGCACGAGGCACTCGTCAAGGGGCACGAGGGCGTCGCCGAACCGGCGCAGCCCTGATCGATCACCGAGGGCCTCGTTGATTGCCTGGCCAAGCGCCAGCGAGGTGTCCTCAACCGTGTGGTGCGCATCGACGGCGAGATCACCAGTCGTTCGAACAACAAGGTCGAGACCGCCGTGCTTGGCGAGTTGGGCCAGCATGTGGTCAAAGAACGGCACTCCGGTCTCGATCTCGCTGGTTCCAGCTCCGTCAAGATCGACCTCGACAAGGACTTGGCTCTCCTTCGTCGATCGCTCGACGCGGGCGGTGCGGTTCATGGGGTGCCTTCCTGATTCGCCGTGTTCTGTTCGGTAGCCGACGTCCCTTGGGTAGCGACGAGGAGCGCACGCCTGAAAAGGTCGTTCTCATCCGGCGTGCCGATGCTCACTCGCAGCCAGCCGGCCGGCTCCGGCACCCGGATGAGGACGCCCTGGTCAAGGAGTGCCTGCCACACGTTGTCGCGATCATCAAACCCACTGAACATGATGAAGTTGGCATCGCTCTGTGCAACAACGAAGCCGTGGTCCACCAGCCAGCCGAGCAATTGGTCGCGCTCATCGCGGAGCATGGCCACTTGTGACAGGAGGATCTCCGAGTGCTCAAGGGCCGCGTGTGCCACCGCCTGGGTGACCGCGGATAGGTGGTACGGCAGTCGGACGACGCTGAGCACGTCAATGACCGACGGGTCTGCTGAGACCGCGTAGCCGAGCCTGGCTCCCGCGAGTCCGAAGGCCTTGCTCATTGTTCGGGTCACAACGAGGTTCGGGTAGCGCCCAAGGAGTTCAAGGGCCGACGCCGTGCCACGGCGGCGGAACTCGGCATAGGCCTCGTCGACGATGACCATCGCGCCCTGCTCGAGGGCGACCTCCGCGATCGCCTGGAGATCCTCCTGAGGGAGAGCGGTCCCCGATGGGTTGTTCGGTGACGAGACGAGCACGAGGCTGGGCCGCAACTCGCGGATGGCGGGCAGCGCGGTCGCTAGATCGACGCTGAACGCGTTATTCCTTGGGATGGCGGTGAATCCGGTGAAGGTGTCACGCGCGTACTCGGGGTACATCGAGTAGGTCGGAGTGAAGGTGAGAGCCGAGCGGCCCGGGCCCCCGAAGGCCAGGAACAGGTGGTGCATCACCTCGTTCGACCCGTTCGCGACCCAGACCTGTTCGACCCCCACGTGAGCCGAGGTTTGGGTGCCAACATAGTCGGCAAGAGCCTTCCTGAGCGCTGTCGCGTCGCGGTCCGGATAGCGGTTGAGTCCGGACACAACTGCGCGCACTGAATCGGTGATGGCATCGACGAGTTCATCAGGCAATGGGAATGGGTTCTCATTGACGTTGAGTCGCGCCGCCACATCGAGTTGAGGCGCACCGTATGACCGAACGCCCATGAGATCTGGTCGGATCGGGAGGACGAACGATCCTTTATCTATCGGTTGGCCGATCACGCGTCGAAGCCGCTGGGAGCACGGGCCTTGATGGCATCACCGTGACCGGGGAGGTCCTCCGCCTCGGCGAGCGCGACCACGTGCGTCGCAACCTCGGCGAGCGCCTGCTCGTCATAGTCGATGATGTGAAGTCCGCGGAGGAAGGACTGGACCGACAGCCCAGACGAGTGCCGGGCCGAACCGGCGGTGGGCAGGACATGGTTGGAGCCGGCGCAGTAATCGCCGAGCGACACCGGAGACCACGTACCAACGAAGATCGCCCCAGCATTACGTACGCGCATCGCCACATCGCGGGCATTCACGGTGTGAATCTCAAGGTGCTCAGCCGCATAGGCATCAATGACGCGCAACCCTGCCTCGAGATCATCGACCAGCACCACTGCGCTCTGCGCCCCGCCCAGCGCCTCGGTGATGCGTTCACGGTGTCGTGTCCGGGCGACCTGCAAGGTCACCTCGGCATCGACGGCATCGGCGAGTGCCACCGAGTCAGTGACGAGCAGCGCCGCTGCGAGAACATCATGCTCCGCTTGGCTGATGAGATCTGCCGCAACGTGACTGGCGATGGCGTGCTCATCAGCGAGGACGGCGATCTCGGTCGGGCCTGCCTCACTGTCAATGCCGATGACACCCTGAAGGGCACGCTTGGCTGCGGTGACGTAGATGTTCCCCGGACCGGTCACGAGGTCGACCGCCCGACATTCGCTTCCATCAGGCAGGTCAACGCCGTAGGCGAGCATCGCCACCGCCTGAGCCCCGCCCACCGCGTACACCTCTTCGACCCCAAGCAGCGAACAGGCCGCGAGGACGGTGGGATGGGGCCAGCCATCGAAATCCTTCTGGGGCGGTGACACCACCGCCAATGACCCGACGCCCGCAACCTGAGCCGGCACAACGTTCATCACGACACTGCTCGGGTACACCGCACGCCCGCCGGGCACGTAAAGCCCGACCCGCTCGACCGGGATCCATCGCTCAGTCACCGTGCCCCCGGTCGCCACGACGGTTGTCACGTCGAAGCGCCGCTGATCAAGGTGGACGAGGCGCGCGCGCCTGATGGCCTCAAGGAGAGCCGCCCGCACCGCCGGATCGAGATCCCGTTCCGCTCGCTCGAGACGCTCGGCCGGGACTCGCAGGGAGGGTGGCGCAATGCCGTCGAGCGCAATACTCCAACGCTTGATCGCTGCGGCACCCTCGACGCGTATGTCGGCGATAATCGGCTTCACGTGCTCCGCGGCATCTGCGACATCCATGACGGAACGTGGGAGTACGGAGCGAGGGTCGATTGCCGACCCCCGAAGGTCGATGCGCCGGATCACGCTCAGCAGTTTACGCTGCACCCGTGCCCGCGTCGCTTCCGCTGTTCCCGCTCAACGCGGCCCTCGTTCCGGGGCTCGTCCTGCCGCTGCACATCTTCGAGCCCCGCTACCGCCGGATGATCGAGGAACTCCTCGCTCGACCAGAGGAATCCGACCGTGAGTTCGGAATCATCGCGATACGCGATGGCCAACAGATTGAGACCGGCGGCTTATCCGCACTTGTGGAGATTGGCACCACCGCCATCCTGCGCGGGGCCCAGGAGTACGAGGACGGCCGATTCGACATCGTGACGACCGGACACCGGCGATTTCGCCTGCGATCGATCACTCTTCCGTCCGGCGACCCGACCGCCACGTTCATGGAAGGCGAGGTTGACTTCCTCGACGAGCCGGAATGCGACCTGGCACCCGCGCTGGTGGCGCAGGTTCGCCGGCTCTTCTCGCAGTACCGGGCCCTGCTCGGCCAGCAAATGTTCGGCGAGGAGATCCTTCACCCCGCGGCGCCGGATGATCAGGCGGATCTCGCCTATCTCGTCACCGCCTCGATGGTCCTGCCGGTCGCCGAACGCCAGCGACTCCTCGCGGCCCTCGACAGTCGTGCGCGCCTCATCGAGGCCCGGAACCTGCTTGTCAGAGAGACCGGCCTCATTACCATGCTGTCGTGCCTGCCAGCCCTCGATGTCGCGAGCCCCGGGCCTTGCCCAAATTAGCCGGCAATGGTGACGAACGCGGCAGTCGTGCCATTTACTCGCGCCGACTCGCTCTGACCTCCTGCCACCAATCGGAGAACGCAACGACGGTCACGACCAAGGCTGCCGTGGCCGGCCAGATCAGCAGGATCGCCGGCATCATGATCGTTAGCGGCGCATCGACGACAACCTTGTCGTCGATCGTCGCGCTCAGCCCGGCGATGTCGACCGATCCAAGCCGGCTGCCCACAGCCC
>CAMDKQ010000009.1 GCA_945901095.1 Bifidobacterium breve | reverse complement strand
AAGGCCATGATCGCCGACGCCTGCCTCGCCTTCGGCGGGGTGGACCTCATCGTGAACAACGCCGGGCTCTCGCTGAGTAGGGATCTCCTTTCGACCACGGTCGACGACTGGGACCTCCAGCACGACGTCATGGCCCGCGGGTCCTTCCTCGTGAGCCGCGAGTCCGCGCGGGTGATGATCGCGCAGCGCATGGGAGGTGACATCGTTTACATTTCCAGCAAGAATGCCGTCTTCGCCGGCCCGTCCAACATCGCCTACAGCTCGGCCAAGGCCGATCAGGCCCACCAGGTGCGACTACTCGCGGTCGAGCTTGGCGAGTACGGCATTCGGGTCAACGGCATCAACCCCGATGGTGTGGTGCAGGGCTCTGGGATTTTCGCCGGTGGCTGGGGCGCCAACCGCGCAGCCGTCTACGGGGTCGAGGAGAAAGACCTCGGTGCGTTCTATGCCCAGCGGACCATCCTCAAGCGCGAGGTGCTTCCAGAGCACATCGCGCTGGCGGTGGCAGCGATTGTGTCGGACGAGTTCTCGCGCACGACGGGCATGATCATCCCGGTCGATTCGGGAGTTGCTGCCGCGTTTGTGCGGTAGCAGTTATGTTTCCAGTTGCGGCCGTCGATATCGGAGCAGGCAGCGGACGCGTTGTCCTCTGCGATCTGGCCGGGGGAGTTCCGTCGCTCACCGAAGTCACGCGGTTTGCAAATGGACCGAGCCAGGTTGATGGTCGCTGGACCTGGGATGTCGAGTCCCTGTATCGATCGGTCGTGGACGGGCTAGCCCACGCCGTGACCCTCGGCGCAGGTTCATGCGGCATAGACACCTGGGCTATCGACTATGGCGTCGTTGACCATCTGGGCAGCCTTATCGGCCCGGTCATCGCCTATCGCGACGACCGCCACGCCCTCGGGGTTGACCGGGCTCGAACGGTGCTTCCGTGGGAGCGGCACTACGCGATCACCGGCATCCAGCATCTGCAGTTCAACACCGCGTACCAACTTGCAGTTGATGACCGATTGCGCGACGACACGTCGCTACTACTCGTGCCAGATCTGCTGTCGTTTTGGCTGACCGGAGTGCGTGCGTGCGACGTTACGAATGCGTCGACCACCGCCCTTGTCGACCCTCGGATGCGCGCTTGGTCACCGGAAATCCTTTCCACTCTTGCACTTCCGATGGGTGCATTCCTGCCGCTTGACGAACCCGGCTCAGTGCGTGGCCCCTGCCTCGACGCCCGGTTGAGGGGCTTGCCGCTCGTCGGAGTTGCAACCCACGACACTGCGAGTGCTTTCGCGGGCACTCCCATTGACGACCGCGATCACGCGCTCATTCTCTCGCTCGGCACCTGGGCCCTCATCGGCTTTGAGGCGCAGAGGGCAGCGCCCGGCCCGGAGTCGATGGCCCTGAACGTCACGCACGAGCTCGGGATCGATGGCACTATTCGAGTACTTTGCAATGTTTCAGGTATGTGGCTCATCGATGAATGCAGGCGGGCTTGGGCCGCGGAGGACGGCGTTGACCCTGTCGTTCACTCGCTACTCGCGGCCGCAGCGGAGTCCGCGCCATTTGTGGCGGGATTCGATATCGATGACCCCTCCTTGGTCGCGCCCGGGCAGTCACCCGAGACAATCAGACAAGTCCTCGTGGGGGAGTTGGACGGGTCGAGAGGGTCGATAATCCGGACCATCTTGGAATCGCTCGTCGTGCGGCTCGCCCAGCGCGCCGAGGGGCTTGACCAGCTCAGCACCGAGCCGCGCAGTGTCATTCATGTCGTCGGTGGAGGCAGTCGGATCGAGATCCTTATGCAGTGGCTCGCTGACGCGACTGGCAAGCGGGTGGTGGCGGGGCCGGTTGAGGCGACGGCAATCGGCAACGCCGTCGTGCAATGGATTTCAACCGGCGCTGTTGCCTCACTTGGTGAGGCCCGGTCGCTCATCGCGGCGATGCCCGAGATCAGGGAGTACCATCCGGCGGGTTCGCGTCAGCAGTGGCTCGACTTCGCACATCGCATTACCGGCTAGACGAATTCGAGGAGGGCGCACCATGGTCGAACGACGATTGCCGAGGCCGAGTGAGATCCTGCCGCTCATCGGGCGACGAGATCGCTCCCTGACGAGGCTGCAAGCGCGTCTTGAGCGGTGCGCAAGCATCGGCGACATTCGCGAACTCGCCAAGCGTCGGGTGCCGAGATCGGTATTCGACTACACCGATGGCGCCGCTGGGTCGGAACTCACGCTTCGTCGTTCGGTGGATGCCTACTCTCGCGTCGAGTTCACGCCGCGGGTGCTGCGCGATGTCTCATCGGTTGACCTCTCGACCCGGATGCTCGGACAGCGTTCGGCGCTGCCATTCGCTCTGGGCCCAACCGGGTTCACGCGGATGATGCACCATGTGGGAGAGCCTGCGGTCGCGAAGGTGGCGGGGGAGGTCGGTATTCCTTATGCACTTTCAACCCTTGGCACGACCTCGCCCGAGGCCCTTGCTCAAGCCGCCCCAGATACGCGGCGGTGGTTTCAGCTCTACGTGTGGCGCGACCGGGCGGCGAGTGAGGCGCTCGTCCAACGCGCCGAGGTCGCCGGGTACGACACGCTCATCCTCACCGTTGACACTGTTGTCGGCGGCATTCGGTTGCGTGATGTGCGCAACGGCCTGACGATCCCTCCGCAACTGACCCTCGGCACCTTGGCCGGCATGGCCATGTATCCGCGGTGGTGGGGCAACCTGCTCACGACCAGGCCGCTCGAGTTCGCCTCGCTGACGTCGACGGGTGGCTCGGTTGGCGACCTCCTCACGAGCGTGTTCGACCCGAGTATCACCGGGGCCGACATCGCCTGGCTCCGCAGCATTTGGGCCGGCAAGCTCGTGCTCAAGGGGGTGCAGTCGGTCGAGGATGCGGTCATCGCCGTCTCCTTGGGGGTTGACGCCGTCATTTTGTCGAACCACGGTGGCCGGCAAATCGACCGCGGCAATGTGCCACTCGAGATCCTTCCGAGCGTCGTTGATTCGGTGGGGGATCAGATCGAGGTGTATGTGGATGGAGGCATCACGTGCGGGGCTGACATTGTTGCGGCCCTTGCCTTTGGGGCAACCGGAGCTCTCATCGGCCGAGGGTACCTCTATGGGCTCATGGCCGGAGGGGAGGACGGCGTGAGGCGGGTGGTGAGCATCCTTGAGAAGGAGATCAGGACGACGATGCAGCTGCTCGGGGTAACCTCAGTGGCCCAACTCGATCGGTCTTACGTTCGCTTGAGGTGACAGTCGAGGAGCATCCAGGGATTGACATATACCCCTAGGGGTATATCATTGCACTATGACCAGTCATGTGTGTGCATAACCATGGTTACTTGCGATGGCAGCGCCGATCTCAATGTCAGCGTGAATGAGGCACTCCCCATGCTCGAGGCAGGGGCGATGCTCCTTGACGTTCGCGAACTCGTTGAGTGGAGTGCGGGCCACGACCCGGTCGCGGTGCACATGCCGATGGCCCGGGTCCTGTTGGACGCGGGGCAACTCGATCCCGCCAAACTGATACTCGTCATCTGCAGGTCGGGGATTCGGTCCCTGACGGGGGCAGCGCAATTGCGCGAGGCTGGATTTAGTGCCGTCAGCGTCGATGGTGGCATGAGAGCTTGGCAGCAGGCAGGCCGGAGCATCGTTCACGACAGTGGCGACCCCGGAACGATCATCTAGAACCCGATTACAACAAGGAGCATGATGAAACGACTCATTGCCATAGCGGGCATCATCGGAGCGCTGGCCCTCGCCGGATGCGGTGCAAGCACGACTGCGGTGCAGACCGTCGACCCTCAGGCTTTTCTTTCGACCACGGCTCAGGCGGGGGTGGTGGTCGTCGACGTCCGCACGCCGGAGGAGTTCACGGCGGGTCACCTGCAGGATGCATTGAACATCAACGTCGAGGACCCTGCGTTCGCAACACAGATAGATTCACTCAACAAGGCAGCTACCTACGCCGTCTACTGCAGAAGCGGGCGACGATCTGCGGTCGCTACCGATGCGATGACCGCGGCTGGCTTCACGAGCGTCATAAACCTCAATGGTGGTCTCGATGATCTCGCCGCCGCAGGGGCATCGGTCGTGACTGAATGATCGGTCTTGAGGTCATTGCGATCGACACCCCGAACCTCGGCGACCGCAGTTATGTCGTCGGACGGGGATCCTCTGCAATCGTCATAGATCCCCAGCGCGACATCGACCGTGTCGAGAAAGTCCTCGATGAGCGTGGCTGGAGTGCATCGCACGTCCTCGAGACTCACTTCCACAATGACTACGTGAGTGGGGGCCTTGAGCTCGCTCGTCGTTCGAAGGCCGAGTACGTCGTGCCGCAGGGCATGGACATCAACTTCAACGCCCGTCAGGTGGGTGAAGCTGCAGAGCTGGCATCCGACGTTGGAAGACTCCGCGTCATCCCCACGCCCGGGCACACCCCGAACCACATCTCGTTCGCACTCAACATTGACGAGGCAGATGTCGCGCTCTTCAGCGGCGGGTCGCTCCTGTTCGGCAGCGTCGGCCGACCCGACCTGCTCGGACCGGCGTTAACTGAGCCGCTCGCGCGCTCGCAGTGGCGATCAATGCGCCGAATCGGCGCGGAGATCACCCCGACAGCCGCGGTATACCCAACTCACGGCTTCGGTTCCTTCTGCAGTGCCACGGCCACCGTCGGGAATTCATCGACTGTGGCCGAGCAGATCCTGGGCAATCCGGCGTTCACTGTCGACGAGGACACCTTCGTCGAGGAACTCATTGCCGGCCTCGACGCCTTCCCTGCGTACTACGCCCACATGGGTCCGGCGAACCAGCGTGGAGCCGGACCGATCGACCTCTCCCTCCCGGTGGAGGCGACAGCCGACGAGATTGCCCGCCGGATTGCTGCGGGCGAATGGGTGGTCGACCTCAGACATCGGCATGTGTTCGCGGCCGATCACGTGAAGGGTTCGCTCTCCTTCGAAGTCCGCGGAAATGCTGTCACCTACCTTGGCTGGATGATCGATTGGGGTACACCAATCACCCTGCTTGGCACCGACGTGGCCGAGGTGTTGGCGATGCAGCGTGAACTCGTCCGCATCGGAATCGACCGACCGGTGGGCTATGCGGTGGGCACATCGGCGGACTGGGCGAGTTCGAGCGCGCCCCTATCGAGGTACAGGCGGGCATCCCATGTCGATCTCGCACAGGCGCTTGCGGGCGACCCGAACATGTCCGTCCTTGACCTGCGACGTAACGCGGAGTTCGACAGCGGCCACGTCTTAGGAGCCAAGCATGTTCCCCTCCATGAGCTTCGCGGCCGTATTGATGAGGTGAGGAGGTGGGCCGATGACAACGCCGAGCACGGTCCGGTCTGGGCCTACTGCGGAAGTGGATTCCGGGCATCGATCGGGGCATCGCTCCTCGATGGCCTCGACATTCCGGTGGTGCACGTGGACGATGACTTCTCGAATGCCGAGGCCGCTGGCCTCACGATCGTGCGGCCGCTCGTCGGCCATCGACTCGGCGCTGTCTACGCGGACTGACGCTCGAGCATCACGCATCCATCGGTCTTGGTCTCAGGGAAGGGATCACCATCCTGATCATCATCGAAGCGCTCATCGTCGGCTTGGCGGTCGGGGCGATCCTTGGCCTCGTTGGTGCCGGGGGCGCAGTGCTTGCGGTACCGGCGTTCCTGTATCTGTTCGACTTCACTCCGCTCCAGGCAACGACCGCCTCGCTGGCAGTCGTTGCCGCGTCGGCAGGGTCCGGGGCCATTCCGCGGTTCAGACTTGGCCAGGTGCGCCAGCGCCAGGCGGTGCTCTTTTGGGTTTTGGGTGTGGCCGGCACATTCGCGGGCACGCGACTTGCGCCGCTCGTCCCCGAGTATGCACTGATAGGGGGATTTTCCCTCGTGATGGTCGGAGCGGCGATCGCCATGTGGCGCAAAGGGTCGCCCCCTGAGCCGGACGGCAGTAAGTCCTCGAGTCGGTGGCTGACCCTGATCGCTGCCACCGGAATCGGGCTACTCACGGGCATTTTCGGCGTTGGCGGCGGATTCCTCGTCGTCCCTGCGCTTGTCCTCTTATTCGGCTTTCCGTTCGGGGTGGCCGCCGGCACCTCGCTCGTCATCGTTGCGCTCAACAGCATTACCGCACTTGTATTCAAGGCCGACAGCTGGCACGAGATTCCGTGGCAGCTACCGCTCATCGTCATCGTTGGGGGTCTCGTCGGATCGGTGCTCTCCTCGCGGGCGAATCTGGCTATTTCACAACGACTTCTCGAACGGGCGTTCGCCGGTCTCCTCGTGTTGCTCGCGACCGGGATGGTTGCCGAGGCGATGGTGATGCACGGACGCTAGCGAGCCACCAACAGACCATTCCGTCTGAATTCAGCAACCGGATTCCCATCGCGGTCTCAGCACGATCCTTATGGCCCTGCAATCCAAGGGGCAATCGGGCATATAAAAAGAGTCGTCGTCGGCTGATGGCGTCGCCCCGTATCTGCGAGAATTCGCAAGATGATTATGGGGAAGGATGGCGATCGGGGTCCTGGGAACCATCGTGAAGGCGCCGCACATCCTCATGACCTTGGCCATGGGCCCGCCCATGCTGGTCCGTGTTCTCTGCGGCCCGCGGCAAGAACAACGATGTGACAGCCAAGGCCGCTTCCGCGGTTGTTCTCGACTAGGAGGCAATTGACGTACTGGCAGTACTCAATGCATCGAGGGTCGTGATGACGCGCAGGACGATGTCAACTGACTTGGTGTGTCCTGCGCGTCCGACCGCTCGAGGCCTGCTGCTCAGGTCGTGAAGGTCGACGAGGGCGGGCTGGCCCATGTCGGTGTGACCGGGCGGGCCAAGGCCAGCACCTGAGCCCCGGGATCGGTTCCATCGGCCGCTCCAGCGTCAGTCCCTTCAGCGACTGCGTCGTCAGCGGTCGGCTCGTCAGCGACTAACGAGTCAGTAGTTGGCTCGTCAGCGACTACCGAGTCAGACTCGACCGTTTGGGCTTCTTCGACCACCGCTACTGCGACGAAGGACGGTGCATCGACAGTCGGCTCATCCGTGGCGGCAGCCTCGGCTGGGAGATCGTCCTTGCCGAGCATCTTGCGGATCGTCATCCGAGGAATGGCGGTGATGGAGGCAACCTTGTTCTCTGACATGACCCCACTGCCCACGGCCTCATTCACGATCGCAGCGAGTGCATTGCGAGCCGCCCGCTCACGCTTCTTGGCCGAGCGCCAGTCCTTAGTGGCCTTCTCGAGGGACTTCTCGAGGGCCTTGGTGCTCGAATTCTTTGAGCTATTTGGCTTGGACATGTTCAGGTTCCTAACTGGTCGGCAAGTGGGGCGAGAAGCTCATGCATCTCGTGCCACTCGAGGGCTTCGTCGATGTAAGGGGTGTCAGTGTGCGCACCACAACTGCAGTCGAGGGTGAATCGGCACAGGGCGTAAGAGAATCCTGACGTCACATGGTGTGACGACAGGGGCCTGCTCACCCTTGCAGGTTGCCGGCCCCGAGCGCCGTTCGGGGAGAATCTGATGTTCATGTTGACCTCCTGAATATCGAAGTCAATAGTCTATACATAGACAGTTAAAAGTGTCCAGAAGTAGACATAATTCCGCCCTACGGCGTGTCGTCGTCCGCCGGGGTGGACAGGGCTGAGAGTGGAAAGGAGGCGATCGAACTCACCGTTGCGATGACGGACAGGGCCAAGCCGACGATGAGGGTTGCCGGTTGCAGGAGTCCGACGAGCATCGTCACCTGTGAGTCCTCAAGGGAGAGTCGAAGGGTGAGAAAAGCCGTTGCGACAATGGCGACGGCGAGCGTCAACCGAGATGACGAGAGCATTCGCGAACGCATCAGCATTGCCTGCAGGGACGTGACAGGAGGGCGCCGGCGGCGGGACCGACAGTGATCGAGGTCCTTGGCGAGCCGAACACGGTCACGTCCCAGACGGTGCCTTGGGAGCGGGTTGTGTGTCGGTACCGAGCTGCGCCTTGAGCGCGTCGAGGAACTTGCCGGTTGCGCCACGCGCTGCTGCACCAACGGCAGGATCGGTCGCTGCCTCATCGAGTTTTGCGATCCCGATCTTGAACACTGCACTGATCTGTTCTGCGACACCAGTAAGCGGAGCGCTACTGGACTTGATGGCATCCTGCGCGTCGTCAGCGTGCGCTTTGAGCTTCTTTCCGAGGTCCTTGATTGACTCGCCGACCCCTCGCCAGTCGGCTTGGCTGTCCTTCTCACTCATGGCGACTCCTTCGACACTCTCAATTGTGCTCTTAGTATCCATTGCCCGGCACCCGTATCGAAACCGAATCAAAAAACACAGGGATTGACGGATGTCAGGGGCGGGGGCTAGCGTATCCCGTATTCGAACAAATGTTCGAATACGGTTCGATCTCGGATTCGCGGCTGAGGTCGAATGGTGACGCACCCGTCTGCCGGGCTCGCCTCGACCCCGAGTCCGGCAGACGGGTCGACCTGAAAGGCCGACACCGGTGAGTCGCCGTTTCAGGTCACCCACCGCCCAGGCGGTTCGGGTGACCGTGCATGAGAGCGGGGCTCCGTCGGGGTTTCGCT
This sequence comes from Bifidobacterium breve, assembly GCA_945901095.1. Lineage (GTDB taxonomy): Bacteria > Actinomycetota > Actinomycetes > S36-B12 > S36-B12 > WLND01. The sequence continues at coordinate 22,262 of CAMDKQ010000009.1, read as the reverse complement.
GGAAGGGTCGGCGCTACGAGGTGCAGGAAGTACTTGCATGCTGGGTCGAGGCGACATCGTGGTGGCGGGAACTGGGTTCAGCAGGGTCGAATGGTCGGGCAGCGCATCGCGATGTCTGGCGGGTCGAAGCGGTATCGCGCACCGGAACCTCTGGTGTGTATGACCTAGCGGTGGTTGCCGATATATGGCAACTCCTCAGGATCAGTGATTAGCCGGGTCGAACATCCAGCATTGACGAGGAGAGTGACATGACCACCCTGACGAGCACCACCGTGACGGTTTGCCTGCCGCGTGCGGCCAGCCCCGGGTCGCCGGCACGTACGCCGCTGCCCGCAGCGGCCCGAGATCTCGTGGCCTCTGCACGCAGGAGCCTGACCGAGGCCGTGATCGCGAGTACGCCCTGTGAGCGTTACGCGGCTGCGCATCTGGCCGCACTGCGCGCGGCGGCGGCAGTGCTCGCAGTTCGGAGCCAGCCAAACGGCAAGCGTCGGCGGCAAGTCCGCAGTGTTTGGGTGGTGCTGCCCGAGGTGGCAATTGAGTTCACGGAGTGGGCTCTTTTCTTTGCAGTCAGTGCACGCAAGCGTTCTGCGGCGGAGGCGGGCGTGCCATGCGTCACCGCCCGTGAGGCAGATGACCTTGTCCGGGATGCAGATGCATTCTTGGCCCGTGTCACCGGGACGCTCGGCCTGCCCCATCAGACCATGCTGATCGCCGGCCTCCGACATACCGGCTGATCGGCCTGTGACCCGGCTGGTTCCCCCGGCAGCCGGTCCGCAGCGGTCGCCAGTTCGGCGACCCCCCGTGTCTTGTTGAACTGGCGACCGCTGCCCCTTCACACCCAACTTCCCATGACGTCTCGTGGTTCAGCCGAGGCGATGCACGAAGGATCTGATCACTCATGGCATACGTATGGCCGCATCTGCAGGTGGCTTCGAGCTACTCGCTGCAGTACGGAACATCGACGCCCCAGCGGCTCATCGACAGGGCGGTCACCGATGGGCACAACATCATCGGCCTCGCGGACCGTGATGGGTTGTATGGCACGGTGCAATGGGTTCGGGCATGTGAGCGAGGGGCGATCGCGACAGTGCTCGGTGTCGACCTCGCCGTCGAGTCGCTGCTTCCAGATACCAAGTTGGTCCCGGATACCAAGCTGAGCACCAGCCGCCGTACCCCGACACGTGGCGGGCAGTGGATTGATGAGCATCGGCCGAGGATCGTTCTTCTCGCAAAGGGCCGGCGCGGGTGGGCATCCCTGTGCCAAGTCGTGTCGATCGCCCACGGCGGCGCGCATACCGAGCGGGGGATGCCCTGGCTGCCATGGAAGGCGCTTGAGGAGCACGGGGAGGGCCTAGTCGTACTCCTCGGGTGGACATCGGAGTTCGCTGTGCATCTCGCGGGTGGCCGGGCGAACCGCGCCGATGATTCGCTGCGGGCTCTGCGCTCGATCGCTGATCTTGATCTTCGGGTCGCGCTCACCAGTCATCGAACCGCAGTCGGCCACCCGGCATCGACCGTGTCGGCCGCCCGCATGTGGCAGTGGGCGAACGGATGGCGGATCCCGGTCGTGCTCACGAACGCTGTCCGGCACCTTGACCGAAGTGATGCACGAGTTGCCGATGTACTCGATTCGGCGCGACTTCTCGTGCCGCTCGGCTCACGCCGACTCTCACCCAACAATGGCGAGGCGCACCTGAAGTCGCCCGCCGAACTCGCAGTGGTGGCTGATGAGATCGCGGCGGTTGCTGGGTGCGATCCGAGCGATTTGCTACGCAGCACACTCGATCTGGCGCAAGAGTGCGTGATCGACCCGGCTGGCGACCTCGGGCTCGGCGAGGTCTTCGTCCCCGAACTCGATGTCCTGCTCAACCGGCAGGTGTCGAGTGATCCAGCCTCGTCGATCTGCGAAGCCGACCGGATCCTGCAGCGGCAGTGTGCCCATGCGATCGATGGGGCCTACCAGAGTGCTGCAGACCGCAGTGCTGCGCGTGTCAGGCTCACCGATGAACTGCAGACCATCACGAAGTTGGGCTTCGCCGGGTACTTCCTCACCGTCGCCGAGGTCGTCAGGCTGATCAAAGCTCGGGGGATCAGGGTCGCGGCTCGCGGATCAGGAGCGGGAAGCCTCGTCAATCACCTCCTCGGTATCTCGGGTGTTGATCCGATCAGACACGGATTGCTTATGGAGCGCTTTTTGTCGCCCTTGCGACGAGTGTTGCCCGACATTGATATTGATGTGGAGGCGGCCCGCCGTCTGGAGGCCTACGACCTCATCTTCGAGCGCTTCGGGGCCGAACGAGTGGCGTGTGTGTCGATGATGGAGACCTATCGTGTGCGGCATGCGGTCCGCGATGTCGGCGCAGCGTTAGGCATGCCGCCTGGTGATGTTGGGTCATTTGCGAAGGCTTTTCCGCATATTCGTGCGCGCGACGCCCGCGCGGCACTCGCTGATCTGCCCGAACTGCGCAACTCCAGCTTCGGAAAGCTCGCTGCGCGGGGCGACCTCGATTCATTCCTCAGTCTCGTCGAGTCCCTTGACGGGCTGCCTCGGCACGTCGCCCTGCATCCGTGCGGGGTGCTGCTCTCGGATGCAACGCTACTCAACCGGACACCGGTCGAGCCGAGCGCCGCAGGCTATCCGATGAGCCAGTTCGACAAGGTCGATGTGGAGGAGATGGGCCTGCTCAAACTTGATGTGCTCGGCGTACGAATGCAATCGTCGATGGCCCACGCGATCGACGAGATCGAGAGGACCACGGGGGAGCGAATCGAACTTGACACATCGGCACTAGATGACGATCGGACCTTCGACCTCATCCGGTCCACCAGAACGCTCGGCTGTTTTCAGATCGAGTCGCCGGGCCAGCGGGAACTCATCGGCAAGTTCGCGCCGGAGACCTTCGGCGACCTCATCATCGACATCTCGCTGTTCCGACCCGGGCCGGTGAAGTCAGACATGATCACACCGTTCCTGCGGGCGCGCCAGGGCTGGAACGCGCCGCAGTACCTCCATCAGGACCTGCGTCCGGTGCTCGAGGAGACCTACGGTGTTGTGGTCTTCCATGAGCAGGTCATGCGCATCGTCGAGATCATGACCGGGTGCTCATTGGCAGAGGCCGATGAAAGCAGGCGTTCGATGAACTCGCCAGCAGGCATTGACGAGGTCCGGGTCTGGTTTTACCCTGCCGCGATTCGCCGGGGCTATTCGCTCGGCGTAGTCGAGAAAGTATGGGACGTGCTTCGGTCGTTCGCCTCATTCGGCTTCTGCAAGGCGCATGCTGCAGCATTCGCCATGCCGACCTATCAGTCGGCATGGTTGAAGGCTCATCACCCGGCCCCCTTCTATGCCGGGATCCTCACACACGATCCCGGCATGTATCCGAAACGGCTCATCCTTGACGATGCCCGCAATCACGGCGTGCGGATTCTTGGTCTTGACATCAATCAGTCATCCGAGGTCTACCGGGTCGAGTCCGGGCCGGACGCTACCTGGGGGATTCGACTCCCATTCACCGATGTGAAGGGCATCTCCGATGAGGAGGTGACGAGTATCGAGATCGGTCAGCCCTACTCTTCGCTCGTCGATGCTTGGCACCGTGCGGGCCTAGCCCGCCCGACCATCGAGCGGCTCGTCATCGCTGGAGCATTCGACACCGTCTACGGCTTCAACTCGGACCGACAGGTTCGCCAACGTGGTCACATCACCCGGCGTGACCTGCTCCTGCAGATCTCAGACCTAGCGAGGAGTAGTCGAAGCACGAATGACTGCACTGCTCAGTTGTCATTCGCGCTCGGTGATGATGAGTTGAAGCCGTCAGGGCTTCCAGAGATGAGCGCCTCCGAACTCGTCCGAGCTGAGCTCGACGTTCTCGGACTTGATGTCAGCCACCATGTCATGGACTTCCATTCGGAACTGCTCCGACAACTCGGTGTGACACGGGCCAACCGGATGCTCTCCTGCCGATCACACCAGGAGGTGCTCATCGCTGGCGTGAAGGTTGCCACGCAGACCCCGCCGATCCGCTCGGGCAGGCGTGTCGTGTTCCTGACGCTCGACGACTCCACCGGGCCAATCGACGCCACCTTCTTCGAGGATGTTCAGGGCCCGTACGCGCGAACGGTATTCGGATCATGGCTGCTCCTCGTGCGGGGCGAGGTCCGCCGAACCGGCCCACGAGGTGTGTCGGTTCGGGCGACCGGAGCCTGGGAATTGGGGTGGGTGCGTGATCTTTGGCTCTCGAACGGCGCCGAGGCACTCCTTGGGATCCTCGACGCCGACCGCTGCGTCGACGACGGCCCGATGGGCAAGCGAATACTCGTCCATGCGAGCGGGTTCCGCCAGTCACCGTACGCGGATGTGCGGCCGGCCGGGCCAGAGCTTGGCAGTTCCCCGCTTCCGGCGAGAGGGGTCAGCCTTCCCGACCGGAAGCTTTGGCACGCGAGCCCTGGGAGCAGTAGTGGCTGGTAGAAGAGCAGTAGCTGGTAGAAGATGGCAACCGTGAGTCGAAGTCAGGTCCGCAGGTCAAGTGGGCCCACGGGTCTGGGCGTCGACGATGGCGGCTGCACGATCCTCCATGTTGACATGGACGCCTTCTACGCATCCGTTGAACTACGCAGCAGGCCAGATCTGCACGGTACGCCCGTCATCGTCGGTGGCGGTGGTGGCCGCGGCGTCGTGCTCTCGGCCACATACGAGGCACGGGCGATGGGCGTGCACTCTGCAATGCCTATGTCGAGGGCTCGCCGTCTCGCGCCCGACGCCGTCATCATCTCCCCAGACCACCGGGCCTACGCCGAGGTCAGTCGGGGTGTCATGTCTTTGTTCCACTCCGTCACTCCACTCGTTGAGCCGCTGAGTCTGGACGAGGCATTTCTCGACATAGCAGGAGCCCTGCGCCGACTTGGCTCACCGACCGCGATCGGCGAACTCATTCGCTCCCGAGTCTTTGACGAGCAGCGCATCACCTGCTCGGTTGGTGTGGCATCGACGAAGTTTGTCGCGAAATTGGCCTCGACCCGCAGCAAGCCGGACGGCATTCTCGTCGTTCCGGCCGAGCAGGTCATCGAGTTCCTGCATCCCCTTCCGGTAGGGGCGCTATGGGGGGTCGGCGAGAAGACCGAGGAGCAACTTGAACGGCTCGGCCTGCGCACAGTGGGCGACATCGCGAGTACCCCGGTGGCAACCCTTCAGCGAGCGCTGGGTCAGGCGACCGGCCGGCACCTTCATGAACTGTCCTGGGGTAGGGACTCCCGGCGGGTGAGCCCTGGCGAGCCGGAGAAGAGCATTGGAGCCGAGGAGACCTTTGACGACGATATTGACGACGCCGTGGTCATTCACGCGCAGCTGCTGAAGCTCGCCGACCAGGTGGGAGCAAGACTGCGCTCGACAGAGCAGGTGGGTCGCACGGTCCAGCTGAAGATTCGATTCGCCGACTTCACGACCATCACGAGATCCAAGACGATGCCCGGACCAATCGATGTGACGCAGGACCTCTATGACACAGCCCGAGGCCTCTTCGATGCACTCGGGCTTCAGCGCGCGAGGATCCGCCTCGTCGGTATCCGCGTTGAGGGCCTCCAGTCGGCGCACGGTGCCGCGCGCCAACTTACGCTCGGAGCGCCTGAGCAAGGTCGCCGCGAGGCTGAGATAGCAGTGGACTCCATTCGGGCCCGCTTCGGGTCGTCATCGGTGCGGCCCGCTCGACTCGTCGAGCTACCGCCGGGTGAGGAGCATTCGCGATGACGAGGCAGGCGCCAGTGATCGATCGCTCGAAATCGCCCATAATTCGGTCGAAATCTTGCTCAGGTGGGTGCTCAAGCGCCCTTGAGTCGGCGAGGAAAGCGGACACAACAGGTCAGATTCGACCACTCAGGTTTCGCTCGACGGCGCTCAGGCATATCCTTGGGCAATGAAGCGTCCCCAAGGGGCGTAATGTTTGTGCCGTTCCACGACGGAAGGGGTTTGGCCATGCCGTTATCTGAGCATGAGCAGCGCCTGCTTGACCAAATGGAGCAGGCTCTCTACGCGGAGGATCCGAAGTTCGCGACGAGCCTGCGTTCGGCAAACGGGGTGCGTGCATCCCGTGGCCGCGCTGCCCTCGGGGTCCTCGGAGTCCTTGTCGGGCTCGGGCTCATCCTGGCGGGCGTGAGCAGCACCATGATCGCACTCGGTGTTGGCGGCTTTGCCCTCATGCTTATCGGCGCAGTCATCGCCTATTCGGCGTTCCGCGTCCCATCGGCAACCGTTGAGCGGGAGCCAGGCGCTCAGGCCCCTGCTGCTCAGCGCCAAGATCCAAAGTCCAGTGGATTCATGGACCGCCTCGAGGACCGGTGGCGTAAGCGCAATGAAGAAGGCGGACTCTAGCCCGTTTGGGCTGGAGCGTGTACCGGCGGCGGCACGTCGCAGGTACGTCCGGCGGGTCGGCCCGCGAATCTATCGGCGATCCATGCCACAACCGCAGGGCCGGCGACGACCGCGGTGGCCTGATGGGTGATCTTGCCGAGCCACAGCATCGAAATTGTTGAGCCAGCGGAGCACCACGACTGCTGAAGCAGCGCATTGGGCCAAGCGAGCACGACCTCGTCAGCGGTGCTCTGAGCAATCATCACCGGCATGTCGGATGGAAGGGGCAAAGGCGTCTGATCCTGACCGGCCCTAGCCCACGCCTTGTTCGCCAGTGGGTCGGCGACGAAGTAGTTCTGACCAAGTTCTGTTCGGGCCAGCCCCTCAAGCCCGGCTACCGTGATGCACTCATTCGCGAGGCGCTCACTGTTCGCGAGTCCGCGGGCAGTGACGATACCTTCGAGGGGCAGGTTCGGATAGACGATCGGCCATGACTGCTCGACCTCCGGTCCGATGACCCATCCGACCGGAGTGTTCCACTGGGCCCCGATGATGCTGTTGAGTTCAGCGGCGGGAGCGGCGGCCGCGACTGCGATCAGGTCGAGTTCTGGTGCCAAGGTTTTCGCGAGGTGCCCGGTCCACAGCGACGAGTGCCCGCCCTGTGAGTGACCCCAAGCGATGAAACGGTTGCCGGCATGTGCATCAGGCACGTTTCGCGCGGCTCGTACCGAGTTCACGACGTCGCGGGCCTCGGCCTGAGCGACGAGATAGAGGTTCGGTCCGGGAGTGCCCATCCCTACGTAGTCCGTCGAGACGACGACCCAGCCGAGGTGCATCATCTCGCCCAGCCAATTGTCCGTGTCCTGCAGGGGATTCATCGAGCGGGAGGGGGTGCAGGCATAGCCCATGCCGAGGGTTCCATGAGCCCAGGCGACGACGGGTCGGCCCCCAACGGGCGCAGGTGTTGAGGGAATGAAGAGCATGCCACCGGAGACGGCCCTTTCACCGTCGGGCCGCTGCGAAACGTAGAGCATGCGGTATCCGGTGCCGCCTTGGACATCGACCCCCAGTGGTTCCACGCGAACGACGGTGCCGAGTTCTTGCGGCATTGGCGATGGTGGCTCGTAGAACTGGGCGAGGGCGTCTTGTCGTTTGGCCGTCGTGCTCTCAGATTGATCGACGAATATGAAAGTGCCGATGACGACGGAAGAGGCGAGCACTGCCGAGACCAGAAGGATCCACTTCACGGCTCGCATGGTGGCGACGGTAGCCCCTGACGCCCGGTGGCCCATGATGGGGTCATGTCAGGGAGCACGGAACTTGTCGTCATAGTGAAGCAGCGGCCGCGTCGGGCCCCAAGCCCGCTGGAGATGCTGCGGTCGGCGGTGATCGGGGCGGCGTCGACAGTGGCGCTGAGCGTGGACCGGGTGGTTTCTGTGACGGTGAACGAGACACTCGACCGAGTGGTACCCCCGGTTCTGGCCGCTGTCCTTGATCGACTTGACCTCACGCGGTTGGTGATCGAGCGGGTTGATCTCACCCGGGTGGTGCAGGCCACGTTGGATCAGATGGATCTCACGCAACTCGTCCTTGATCGAGTCGACGTTGACCGCATCGTCGATAAGGCGGACCTCGAACGGATCATCGATCGACTACCGCTCGTTGACCTGGCCAACTACATCGTCGATGAAGTCGACCTTCCGCGGATTATTCGCGAGTCGACCGGTGGCATCGCGACCGACGCGATGAACGCCGTGCGTATTCAGTCGATCGGGGTCGACCAGATGATGACACGAATCACCGATGCAATGCTGTTGAGACGGAAGGCACGGGTGACAACTGCTCCGGGCGAGGCCGTCCAATCAGGTGTCGTTCAGGAGGATGAGGCGTTATGAAGTTCAGTGAGTACGAGGCGTTCATCGCTTCGGGCCAGAGAGCTGAGGTGGGTGACTCCTCGGTTCCAAGGCAGGCCCGGCCCTTTCAAGGTCATCGGGCCGGGCTCATCACACGTGCGCTTGCGGCGCTCATTGATTTGGGGCTTGTCGCACTGACGGTCATCGCACTGAATGCAATCGCCGCGATTACTCGCTTCCTCGTTGTGCGGACATCTGGCTTGGACATCCCGCATCTCCAGTGGTCGATCGTGCTGGGCGCGGGATTGCTCTGGACCAGTTGGACGTGGGGCTGGGCTCTCACCGGGCGAACCTTCGGTGGCCACATCATGGGTCTGCGGGTGGTGAGCCGGTCGGGCGATTCCCTCGGCTGGGCAACGGCCGCGGTGCGGGCCCTGTTTTGCCTGGCCTTTCCGATAGGGCTGCTGTGGGTGCTGGTGAGCCGGTCGAACCGCTCGTTTCAGGACACCTTCATGCGGACGAGTGTCATCCACGACTGGGTGATGTCGATCCCATCAGTGCCGGAGGAGATTCCACCGGAGGGCTAGCGCTCGCAGTTGACGGGGTGCTGATCTTGGCCGTCCGATCGCTATCGAGCAGGACGATCCACTGCTGCCCGGGCTTGAAGGGCATTGGGGAACCGTCCGTCATTGTGAAGGTGGTGCCGGAGTCCGCATCCGGACGCTCCCAGTTGACGTTCCATGAACGGCCGTCACGCAGGATGGTTGCTTTCCCGCGGCCGACCGTCTCGGCGTGTGGCGTGTTGCCGCCGCCCCTGTCGAAGTAATCCGAGGGCGTCTGAGTGACGTACTGGATGATGACTGTAGCGGCGTTCTGTCCGCGATCATTCTCCTCCGCCCGCGCGCGCTTACCGTTGAGCTGCACTCGGTAGAGCCCGGATACCTCGTCGTAAGTGAAGCCTGCGCTGGCATAACTCCATTCGACGCGCAGTTTCCTCGCCGGAAGGCCGCCGATCGGGGGCTCCTGCGAGAAGGTGAAACCCATGTCATGGTCAACGGTGGCGTCGGTGGCGCGCTTGAGACCGATTCCCCCGTCAAGGAAGTAGTTGTACGGTGCTGGCCGGTCGAAGTCTCGGCTATAACTCGAGGCCCCCCTGTTGGGGGAGATGTCGATGAAGGATGCGGCGGCCAGCTTTGGGAGGAGTTTGTGCTGCGCTCCTGAGTACGCGAACGCCGGACTCCCGTACTGCGCAAGGAGGTCGATATCGGTGATGCGCGCTGACCTCACGGGCCCGATGCGCTGGGGGATCGAGCTTGAAAACACCGCGGCAAGCCGGGTGATGCCGTATTCGACTTCCTCGATGTAGACGATGTCGGCGTACGCGAGGCCCGCGTGCGGTTGCGCATTGCGCGTGTTGTCGAGTTTGACGACGAGAACGGGTCCCGGTGATGCCTCAGGCAGTCCGGTGAGCGGTGACGCAGGGAGTGGCGCTGGGGTTGGCGTGATCACCGGGGATGGCGTGGTTGCTGGAGATGCGGACGATGACTCGGTGGCGGTCGGGTTTGCCGGTCCGGAGCAGGAAGCGAGCGTGGCAATCGCCGGGACTGCGATGACCAGCGTGATGATGATCGCGGTGTTTCTCACTGCCGCAACGGACACTCGGCTCGCTCGCATCCCGCGACCCTAACCCAGCCGGTCCGGAGGCCGTACGCGATGAAGGAATTGCGCAGGTTCAGGGTCAACTTTCGCGTCGCGACGTCTTACAGGGCCTCGACGACCATCAGCACGTCGTCGGATCGAAGTCCCAGGAGGCCTTCGGGGGCAGAAACGCTTAATGAAGTGGAGGGAAGGTCGCGAAATGCCGCCCAAAATGGTTGACGGTGGAGTGAAGTGGAGTACAGTGGCGGGACATGGCTGAACCAGAGTGGTTCTTGTTGCAGGAGAGGTGAGTGAGGCTGGTGTTTCTTGGCACCCACGCCCCGCGCCTCGACGACAAGGGCCGGCTCGTCTTGCCGGCGAAATTCCGCGATGCCCTCGCCCCCGGCCTCGTCCTCACTAAGGGACAGGACCGGTCAATCGTCGTGTGGCCCGCCGCCGAATTCACCGCCTACGCGGCCCGACTCGGCGAGGCTTCCCGATCCGACGAACGGGCCCGCGCTTATCTACGGGTACTTTTCTCCAGCGCCTTCGACGAGCAGCCCGATAAGCAAGGACGGGTCACGCTGCCGCCAGCACTTCGCGAGTACGCCGGGCTCGACCGCGACGTCATCGTCGTCGGCAATGGGCAGACCGTGGAGATCTGGGACGCGACTGCATGGTCCGCGTACCTCGCGAGCAATGAGGACGCCTACTCATCGATCAATGAGGAGGTCATCCCCGGCCTCATGTGACGTCGTTGCGAGGTGAGGTCTCCACCCGCTCCATGCACGGTTCCTGACGCACTTCCCCGGCGCCAGGGACCCGAACATGCGGGAGCGGGCGGGGACCTGACCTCGCGATCGGCGAGTCAACACCAAGGCATCAGACACGACCACCAGGCCAGCAGGACATGAACAGGCACGCATTCGGCAGAACGATCACCTCATGAATCGACTCGGCGTCGTCCGCGATCGCACGACCGGAAACGAACAGGAGATGGACCATGGCCATCATCACGGCGCCCTCACGCGCAACTAGGCAGGCGGTACGGGACCTCGCTGTTCTGCTCGCCTCGCTCGCCTTGACCGGCGGGACCATGGTGACCGTCGCGATCCTGGTCCGCATCTGGAGTTGAACTGACCCATGGCCCCCATCGAACGTCACGTACCGGTCATGCGGCAACGCGTCCTCGCGATCCTGGCTCCCGCGATCCAGCAGCCGGGAGCGGTCCTCGTTGATGCGACTCTTGGGCTTGGCGGGCATGCGGCATTCGCCCTTGAACGATTTCCTGACCTCCGCCTCATTGGGATCGATCGTGACCGGGTGGCACTTGACCTGTCTCGGGAGCGACTCGAACCCTTCGGACCCCGGGCAACCCTTGTTCACGCTGTCTATGACGAGTTGCCGGAGGTGCTCGCTTCGCTAGGCATCGGAACCGTTCATGGCATCCTCTTCGACCTCGGTGTCTCATCAATGCAGTTGGACGAGGCTGGGCGTGGGTTCGCCTACTCCGTTGATGCCCCGCTCGACATGCGCATGGACCAGGGCCTTGGACTCACGGCGGCAGATGTGGTCAACACATACGACGCTGCGGCGCTCATTCGCATCCTGCGAGACTTTGGTGAGGAGCGTTTCGCACCCCGAATCGCTGCGCGAATCGTCCGAGAACGCGCGATCGCTCCGTTCACCAATTCCGGTCGACTCGTCGACCTTGTCAGGGATTCCATCCCTGCTGCTACCCGCAGGACGGGTGGTAATCCGGCGAAACGCACGTTTCAAGCGCTGAGGATTGAGGTCAACGAGGAGCTTTCCGTCCTCGAGCGAGCGATCCCCGCCGCACTCGACAGCCTTGCGGTCGGGGGCCGCATCGTTGTGATGGCGTACCAGTCCCTTGAGGACCGGATCGTCAAGCGAGCGCTGGCGGAGGGTTCAAGGGTTAGGGCTCCGCACGGCCTTCCTGTCGTCCCGGCGTCAATGCAGCCCTGGCTTCAGCTCCTCACCCGGGGGGCAGAGAAGCCGACGGACGTCGAACTGACCGAGAACCCGAGATCAGCGTCGGTTCGGGTCCGTGCGGCCGAGCGATTGGCCGTGGCGGCATGAGCATCACGAGCCTCGATGACCGCAGGCCGCTGCCGAAGCCCACCTCTACCGAGTACGCCACGCGCGGTGCTCACGCCCGAAAGGGACAGGGACTTGCGCTGCGCGTCGTCGCACCGCCTCGCTCAGAGCGTGGAGGCCGGGGCTTGTTCATCCTCATCGTCATCGTGCTGCTGGGCGGCGGGTTTCTCGCGAACCTCCTCATCAACACGTCAATGGCACAGGGCGCGTTCCAGATTGGTGACCTCCAGCAAGCTGCGACAAAGCTCAGCGAGGAGCAGGCCGTGCTCCGAGAGCAGGTGGGTGCGCTCTCCGCGCCGACCGCATTGGAGTCCAAGGCGCGCGCCCTCGGCATGATCCCGACCGACTCACCGGTCTTCCTGAGCGTCCCAGAGGGAACGGTCATCGGTAAGCCCGCCCCCGCCGGGGCTGCAACAGAAAATAAGAAGAACAAGAAGGCGAACGGCAGTGAATCGGCGGATACGGAGTCGACGCCAGCCAATGGAGCATCGACGGAGTCGACGCCAGCCAATGGAGCATCGACGGAGTCGACGCCATGACCCAGACCCGGGCGCCAGTTCGCGCCAAGCCGCTTCGTGATTCACGCGGATATCGACGCCCGGTGAGTCGGGACTTCCTCACTCTGGGCGACCCGCGAAAGCGCGGCATCGCCCTGATGGTCATTACCTTTCTGGTGCTCGGTGGATTCGCGGTGCGCCTCGTCGAACTTCAGGCAGTGAAGGGCCAGGCCCTCGCTGGTGAGGCACTCGACCAGCGGCTGCGAACTGTGATTCTCCCCGCGCTGCGTGGCTCGATCATGGATGCAAACGGGGAGATCCTGGCGGCGACGGTCGAATCTCGCGATCTCACTGCCGACCAGACGATGATCGTTGACCCGCGTTCCGCTGCCAGCGAACTGGCGCCGATCCTCGGGGTTGATCCTCGGGCACTTGCCTTGAAGCTCACAGGCGATCGACGCTTCGTCGTCATCGAGAAGGGCCTTACGCCGGAGACCTGGCGACGAATCGAGGCCCTTCGGATCCCTGGAATCGTTGGTTCGTCTTCCTCGCGGCGCATCTACCCCGCTGATGATCTCGCTGCGAACGTCGTGGGTTTCGTGGGGGCCGAGGGGGCTGGCCTCGAAGGCATTGAGTTCGCGTTCGACAAGCAACTCGCTGGGGTCGAGGGTACGACGACCTATGAGCGGGGGCCCGGTGGGAATGCCATCCCCACCGCGGAGAAGACCCGGGTCGAGGCGACCTCTGGCGTCGATATCACCCTGACGATCGATCGCGATATTCAATACATTGCCCAACAGGTCCTCTCGGAGAAGGTGAAGAGTTCGCGGTCGGACAGTGGAACCGTCGTCGTGATGGATCCGCGCACCGGGCACATTCTTGCCCTTGCCACCGAGCCGACCTTCAACCCGAACGAGGTCTCGAAGGCGCCAGCGGACCAACGGGGCAACCGCGCGCTCCGCGATGTCTACGAGCCTGGCTCGACCAGCAAGGTGATGACCCTCGCCGCGGTCATCAACGAGGGCGCATCCAACATCAATGCGACGTTTAAGGTGCCCGGCAGCCTAGAACGTGGCGGCAAAGTCTTTCGTGACCACGATACACACGGTGACGAGGTGTTGACCCTCACTGGGATCATGGCGAAGTCGAGCAACATAGGGGCGATCATGGCCTCCGAGCGGATCGGCGGTCGGGTCTTGCTCGGCTACTTGAAGAAGTTCGGTATTGGCGAGAAGACGGGACTCAACTTTCCGGGAGAGGGGTCTGGCAATGTCCCGCCCTACTCGGACTGGTCTCCGACGACCTTCCCGACCATCGCCTTCGGGCAAGGACTGAGCCTCAACAGCGTTCAGGCGGCGAGCATTTTTGCGACGATCGCCAACGATGGTGTGCGCATCGAGCCCTCGATCGTCACGTCCGTCACAAAACCGGACGGCACGGCGGTCCCCCTTCCCGCACCGAAAACCACCCGCGTGGTGTCACCGGGGACGGCTGCCCAGATCCGCCTCATGTTGGAGGCGGTCGTCGGTGAAGGTGGTACGGCCCCAAATGCCGGAATCCGGGGTTATCGGGTGGGGGGCAAGACGGGAACCGCCCAGATGTATGACCCCGTGAACGGCGGCTACGGTAAAGGGGTGGTTGCCTCATTCATCGGGATGGCACCGATCGATGATCCCCAGCTTGTCGTCGCGGTCGCCCTCGTGAACCCGAAGAAGGGACGCTACGGCGGACAACTGGCCGGTCCAGTCTTCAAGCGGGTCATGACGTATGCCCTTCAGGCGCGCCAGATTCCGCCGACTGGCACGAAACCTCCGAACCTGCCACTCGTCGTCGCCGGCAAGCAGTAGTCCACGTGGAGCAACTGCCGAGGCCGGCGACCCAAGAGACGTCGATAGCTGACTTGGCATTGGTGATCGGCTCCGATCTTGTCCGGGTGCACGGGAGTGCCAGTGGAATCGTGACGGGTGTCGAACTCGATTCCAGGCAGGTGCGGCCTGGTGACCTATTCGCGGCGTTGCCGGGTCATGTGCTGCATGGGGCGGTCTTCGCCGAACAGGCTGTCGATCGTGGGGCAGCGGCGATCCTCACCGACAGTACGGGACTGGGCCTGCTCCCCGCTGATCTACTGCGGCGAGTGCCAGTACTCGAGGTGATGTCACCGCGGGGGTGTCTCGCAGAACTCTCGTCGACCGTCTATGGAAGGCCAACCGAGGCGATGACGGTCCTCGGTATCACGGGCACGAACGGCAAGACGACGGTGTCCTACCTGCTTGAGGCAGGCCTGCGCGCTGCCGGAAGACCGGCTGGTGTGATCGGAACGATCGGCATCCGAATTGGCGACACGCACCTCACCTCGACGCGCACCACACCCGAAGCCCCTCACTTTCACGCGATAATCGGGGTTATGCGCGAGGTGGGTGTGGACTCCGTCGCGGTTGAGGTGTCGAGTCATGCCCTTGAGGAGGGCCGGGTCGACGGCGTGAGGTTCGCGGTCGCAGGATTCACGAATCTCAGTCAGGATCATCTCGACTATCACGGGACCATGGATGCCTACTTCGCGGCGAAGGCTGCGCTCTTCACCCCGTCGCGATGCGAATTGGCAGTGATCGGCATTGATGACGCGTGGGGCCAGCGACTGAGCAAACAGGTGACCGTGCCGGTGGTCACCTGGTCCGCGCGCGAGGATCCCTGGGTAACGCCGGGCGCTCCCGAGCGCGCCGACTGGACCCTGTCCACTCGCGATGGTGGCTGGACAGCCGAAGGACCAGGCGGGGAGCGGACACCCCTTGACATGCCACTCCCGGGCGCCTTCAACCGGGCAAACACGCTCTGCGCCTTCGTCATGCTTCGCCAACTTGGCATCGAGGGTTCCGTGGCCGCGGCCGGCATCTCGCAGGTGCATGTGCCGGGAAGGATGGAGTGGATCAGGCGGGGTGGGCCTGTGACCGCGATCGTCGACTACGCACATTCCCCGGACGCCATCGAGGCCGCGATCGTCACTGTCCGGCCGGACACGACTGGTCGAGTCATTGCCGTGATCGGTGCGGGTGGCGATCGCGACCGGGCAAAGCGGCCGATCATGGGTGAGCGCGCTGCACTTCACGCAGACGTGGTCATCGTCACCGACGACAATCCTCGCTCCGAGGATCCGGCAACGATTCGGGCCGCGGTCATGCAAGGTGCCTTGGATTCTGGCTCCCAGGCAGCCGTAGAGGAGGTCGCTGACCGGAGGCGGGCCATTAGACGTGCCGTCACACTCGCTCAAACCGGCGACATTGTGCTCGTGCTCGGCAAGGGGCATGAGCAGGGGCAGGAGATCGCCGGGACGATGATGCCGTTCGACGACCGCGACGAGGTTCGACAGGCTCTGGGGATTTCGGATGGTGATGAATGATTCCCATGACCGTAGGGGAGATCGCTGACGCTGTCCGCGGTGTTTGTCATGGAGTTGAAGCGGCGACTTGGGTGACGGATGTCGTCGTCGACTCGCGCGAGGCCGTGCCGGGCGCAATGTTCGTCGCGATTGCCGGTGAGCGGGCCGATGGACATGCCTTCGCTGAGGAGGCGCGCGAGCGTGGAGCCTGCGTGACCCTCTCTGGTCGCGTGATTGACGGTCCATGCCTCGTCGTCGACGATCCGGTCCTCGCACTTGGTCGGCTGGCCCGCTGGGTTCGCACGCACCGGCTGACGTGCACGGTTGTGGCAATTACCGGCTCGAGCGGCAAGACGAGCACGAAGGATCTCGTCGCTCAGGTGCTCAACCGCAGTGGCCGGACCGTTGCCGCCGCGGGCTCCTTCAACACCGAGGTCGGAGTGCCGCTCACGATCTTGCGGGCCGACGAGTCGACCGAGTACCTCGTGCTTGAGATGGGGATGAGGGGGGAGGGTCATATCCGCTACCTCTGCGAGATCGCCGCTCCATCCGTGGGGGTCCTCATCAATATAGGCTCGGCTCATCTGGGCATGCTCGGGTCGGTCGGGGCAATCGCGCGGGCCAAGGGAGAAATCCTCGAA
This sequence comes from Bifidobacterium breve, assembly GCA_945901095.1. Taxonomy (GTDB): domain Bacteria; phylum Actinomycetota; class Actinomycetes; order S36-B12; family S36-B12; genus WLND01. Next base: position 5,799 of record CAMDKQ010000009.1, on the reverse strand, counting down.
GGGCTGCCAAAGGATGGGGTTGCGATCGTCAATGGAGACGATGTCGCCGTGATGGAGCAGGCCCACCGCACCTCGGCCAACGTCATCACGTTTGGAACTGGCCCCTCAAGTGATGTCCGCGCAACCGACCTTCGTCTCGATGATCGCGCTTGCCCGGCATTCACCCTCCACCACGGTGACAGGGCTGTCCCGGTCGCACTGCTTCTGCACGGCGAGCATTCGGTGCACAACGCGCTCGCCGCGGCTGCGGTGGGCGTCACCCTTCAGGTGCCGATCGAGGAGATTGCCTCGGCACTTGGCGCATCGACGCCCCAAAGCAGGTGGCGCATGGAGGTGCGTGAGTCCGAAGAGGGCTGGATCATCGTGAATGACGCGTACAACGCGAACCCCGACTCAATGCGCGCGGCACTGGAGGTCCTTGCCACGATGTCGGCGAATCATCGCAGCTGGGCGGTTCTCGGTGAGATGAAGGAGCTCGGCGAGACCGCGGAGGCAGAGCACGAGGCAATTGGCCGGTTGGTGTGCGATCTGGGGATCACGAGGTTGGTCGGTATTGGCGCGGGCGCACATCCCATGGAGCGGGCGTGTCAAGCTGAGGGCTCGGCGATCACGGAGGCAACGTGGGTCTCGACCCCAGATGAGGCGGTCACCCTGCTTCGCAGTGAGCTCAACCCCGGTGATGTGGTGCTCGTCAAGGCTTCCCGGAGTATCGGACTCGAACGGCTAGCGGCGGCCCTCATGTCGAAGGGCCAGTTGTGAGACTCATCGTTATGGCGGCTGCCATCGCAACCATCGTGTCCCTTGTCGGCACGCCGCTGCTCATCAAGCTGCTTGCCCGCCGTGGTTATGCGCAGGCGATTCGAGTGTCAGTGGAGGGTGAGCTCTACCCGGCTCACGAGGGCAAGCGGGGAACGCCCTCAATGGGCGGCGCGGCCATCCTCGCGGCCGTCATTGCCGGCTACGTCATCACCCATCTCCTCGCCTGGCGACCGATGACCCCCTCGGGTCTCCTCGTTATCTTTCTCATGGTGGGCCTCGGGCTCGTCGGCTTTGCTGATGACTACCTGAAGATTTTCAAGCAGCGGAGTACCGGTCTCCGGGCTCGCACGAAGCTCATCGGTCAGGCCGTGGTGGCATTGAGCTTCGCTTGGCTGTCGCTGCACTTCACCGATGGGGGCCCCACGCCTGCGTCCATGGCAGTCTCGTTCGTCCGCGATACCTCGCTCGTTCTGCCGGTCGCACTCTTCCTCCTGTGGGTGTGGTTCCTCGTGACCGCGACCACCAATGGCGTGAACCTCACCGACGGACTCGACGGACTGGCGATCGGTGCCTCGATCATGACCTTCCTGTCATACGTGCTCATCTGCATTTGGCAATATGGCCAGAACTGCTCTTTCCTTGACGTCGATCCAGCGACCTGTTACGCCACGGTGAATCCGCTCGACCTAGCGATGGTGGCAGCGGCCACTGCCGGGGCGAGCTTTGGATTTCTGTGGTGGAACACTGCGCCGGCGAGGATCTTCATGGGTGATACTGGGTCACTCGCGCTCGGCGGGGGCATTGCTGGCCTCGCTATCCTGAGCCGAACCGAGCTCCTTCTCCCGATGCTCGCCGGCCTGTTCCTCATCACTTCCCTGTCGGTGATTGGCCAGGTCGGTTCATTCAAGCTCACCGGCCGCCGAATCCTGCGAATGGCGCCGCTGCATCACCACTTCGAGATGCTCGGTTGGGCAGAGATACAGATTGTCGTACGCTTTTGGATCATCCAAGGCCTGTGTATTGGGGCGGGGCTCACGGTGTTCTACGCCGAGTGGGTCCGCGCGTGATCGAGTCGCTGCATCGAACGTCAGACTGGAGCGACGTCAAGGCGGTGGTCGCGGGCATTGGTGTTGCCGGCTTTGCCTGCGCCGACGCACTCGCACAACTCGGCGCTCAAGTGGTCCTCATCGACTCGGGGGACTCGCCCGCGCTGCGTGAGCGCGCAGAGATCCTTGACGTGATCGGCGTTGATGTCCGCCTCGGGTTCACAGGCGGGCTACCCGAGTGTGATGTCCTCATCGTGTCACCGGGACTGCCGCCCACGAGCCCGATCATCAGACAGGCACGCGAACAAGGGGTGCCGATCTGGGGTGAGCTCGAGCTTGCCTGGCGGCTGCGCCCGGCCGTCTCACCGGCGCCATGGCTCGTCGTGACCGGGACTAACGGTAAGACCACAACGACCCTCATGCTGGAATCCATGCTTCGCGCCGCTGGGCTGCGCACGTGCTCCGCAGGGAACATCGGCATGTCCCTCGTCGGTGTCGTCATGCATGACGAGGTCGATGTGATCGCCGTCGAGGTGGGCGCGCCGCAACTGCCGTTCGTCACCTCGATGAGCCCCCTGGCTTCGGTGTGCCTCAACATTGCTGATGATCACATTGACCACTTCGGGACCCTTGAGGCCTATGTCGCTGCGAAGGCCCGAATCTATGAGCAGACGCAGGTTGCAGCCATCTACAACGTCGAGGACGAGCGCACTCGAGCGATGGTCGAGGGCGCTGATGTCATCGAGGGATGCCGCGCAATCGGCTTCACGCTGGGTGCGCCTGGCCTATCGATGCTCGGGATCGTGGAGAACCTGCTCATCGACCGGGCCTTCGTTCCCGACCGTGCCTCCACGGCACAGGAGCTAGCAAGTATCGAGGATGTCAGGCCGCTAGCTCCCCACAATGTTGCGAACGCACTGGCAGCGGCAGCATTGGCACGTGCCTACGGCGTGAGCGCGGTTGCGATCCGCGAGGGGCTTCGGACGTTCGTCCCTGCGGCTCATCGGATCGCCCACGTCGCGACAATTGACGGAGTGTCATTCGTAGATGACTCGAAGGCGACAAACGCTCACGCTGCACTCACCTCGATGAAGGCGTTCCCGAACGTCGTTTGGATCGCAGGGGGAATGGCGAAGGGGCAGGACTTCGACGAGTTGGTCCAGACGGTGGGGGATCGGCTCCGCGGAGTCGTGCTCCTCGGGGTCGATAGGGGGCTGATCGCTCAAGCGCTTGGGCGGCACGCACCGTCCGTGCCAATAACAGTGATCAGTTCAGGTGATCCGACCGCGATGGCGGACGCCGTGGCCGCTGCGATGGCGCTGGCACTTCCTGGCGACACGGTTCTTCTCGCGCCCGGCTGCGCCTCTTGGGACATGTTCCGCAACTACGGTCATCGTGGGGATGAGTTCGCGGCGGCCGTTGAAATGCTGGGTGCTGTTCCGCGAGCGGGTGAGACATCATGACGATGACCGATGGCAGTCGGAAAGTTGGTGGTCCGCCTTCGAGCGGAATCAGGCTCGCGTTCGACAATCCCCTGAGCACTTATTACATCATTGCCGTATCAACCCTTCTTCTCCTGGTGATCGGCGTGGTGATGGTCACCTCCGCATCGAGTATCGAGAGCTTCAAGGTGTTCGGCTCCGCCTACACGCTCGCCCAGCGTCAGGCGATGTTCGCCGTCATCGGCATCTTTATCATGTTCTTGGCCGCCCGGACCGCAATTCAGTTCTGGCGGGGCCTCGCTTGGACCCTTCTCCTGGGATCCCTTGCACTCCTTGTGGCGGTTCTCATCATCGGCGTTGAGGTGAGGGGCCAGCAGAACTGGATCGAGTTGTTCGGGCCTTTCCGACTTCAGCCTTCGGAGTTCGCCAAGCTCGGGATCATCGTCTGGGGCGCAGATCTCCTCACCCGCAAGGATCTCCGTATCCACACGTGGTCTCACCTGCTCGTGCCCCTGCTTCCGGTGTCCCTCCTCATGATTGTGCTTGTGCTCCTCGAGGGTGACTTCGGGAATGCCCTCATGATCGCCGTAATTACTGCAGGCATTCTGTTTGCAGCCGGTGCCCCGCTTCGACTGTTCACCGTCCTCGGGGTCGTAGGCCTTGTGTCCATCTACCTGCTCAGCCTTGCCGCGCCCTATCGAATGGCTCGCGTCATGTCGTGGATGGATCCGGCCGCCGACCGGCTCGGGGCTGGCTGGCAGTTGACGCAGGGGCAGTACGCACTTGGGACCGGAGGCCTCTGGGGCGTCGGGCTCGGTGCCAGCCGCGAGAAGTGGGGAGCGCTCCCTGAGGCGCACACCGACTTCATCTTTCCGGTCATCGGGGAGGAGCTCGGCCTGATCGGCACGTTCATCGTCCTCATTCTCTTCGGTGTTCTGGCCTTTGGGATCTTCAGGCTTACGCGCAAGACCAAGGATCCGTTTGTTCGGCTGGCCTCGGCGGGGGTCGGATGCTGGATCGTCGTCCAGGCGATCCTCAACATCGGCTCGGTCCTCGGCCTGCTCCCGATTTCGGGTGTGCCACTGCCATTGGTGTCCTACGGCGGTTCATCCCTGCTCCCGACTCTCGCCGCGATCGGTATGCTTTTGGCGTTCGCCCGTCAGGAGCCAGGTGCCCGGGTGGCACTGCGGCGTAAGTCGACAACTCAGACGAATCGCAGGCGCTAATGAGCATCGCAGCGCCTGACGCACTGCGCGTTGTTCTCGCCGCCGGTGGAACGGCCGGACATATTGAGCCCGCTCTCAATCTGGCGGACGCACTGCGCCGCATCGACCCGGCCATGTCGATCATCGTCTTCGGGGGCGAGAGGGGCCTAGAGAGCTCACTCGTGCCGGCACGCGGCTATGCCCTCGAGACCGTGCGGTCGGCCCCGATGCCACGGAGGCCATCCCTTGACCTCGTCCGCGTGCTCCCCGGTGCCTGGCGCGCGACCCAGGAGTCCGCCAGGCTGCTTGATGGATTCCGGGCCGACATCGTCGTTGGCTTCGGCGGTTATGCAGCTCTCCCAACCTACCTCGCTGCCCGCCGCCGTGGGGTGCCGCTCGTGGTGCACGAAGCAAATGCCCGGCCTGGCCTTGCCAATCGGGTCGGCGCCCGCCTCACCACGCATGTGTTCTCATCGGTGCCCGGGACGATTCGCGGCGCGAGTGTCGTCGGATTGCCTCTGCGTCAGACAATTTCAACGCTCGACAGGACGGCCATTCGTGAGCAGGCCCGCGAGGCCTTCGGATTGAGCGCCGAGGCGCCGGTGCTCCTTGTCTTCGGCGGATCCCAGGGGGCGGCACACCTCAACGAGGCGGTGAGCGGCGCAATCGCGGAGCTCACTGCTCGCGGTGTGCAGGTGCTTCATTCGTACGGGGCCCGAAATCCCCAGCCGCCAGCACATATTGGCTACGTGAGCCTGCCCTACCTCGATCGGATGGATCTTGCATATGCGGCAGCCGATATCGCGCTGACGAGGGCGGGAGCCATGACGTGTGCGGAACTTGCGGCAGTCGGGCTGCCCGCCTTGTATGTGCCACTGCCGATAGGAAACGGCGAGCAACGACTCAACGCCCTTCCGGTCGTGAGGGCCGGCGGCGGCATCATTATCGACGATGCCGACCTCACCGCCACAACGCTGCTCATGGCCTTGGGGCCGATTCTGGGTGACCCGGCCCGGCTTCATTCCATGGCCGATGCGGCGGCTTCGCACGGGGTGCGCGATGCCGACGAACACCTCGCCCGTACGGTCATGGGGATCGCATCGGGACGAAGGGCACGTGAATGAGTGAGGCACTTGGCAGGCTGGGCCGCGTTCACATCATTGGCATCGGGGGCGCTGGCATGTCTGGCATCGCACGAATCCTTGTCGCCCGCGGCGTTGAGGTCTCGGGGAGCGATGCGAAGGACTCCCGGCGTCTTGACGCTCTTCGAGTAATCGGTGTCGACGTCTATGTTGGCCACAGTCCTGGACAGGTAGAGGGTGCGCAGACGATCGTCGTCTCCACGGC
>CAMDKQ010000008.1 GCA_945901095.1 Bifidobacterium breve | reverse complement strand
TTCGGCCACTTCAATCCCACCGGAACTCGTCCGAGTTCAGTAATGGCATCGCCTACCGCCAGGCCTGCGAGGAGTGACAGCCAGCCCCAACGGGATCTCGGCACGTCACCGGGCCGTACGAGGACCGACATCCACAGCCCAGCAGATGGCGGGCTCACCCAAACTCGGCCCTGCCGACCCCGGCCAGCGGTCTGCTCCTCCGCCACAACACAGGCCCCCTCCGCGGCGCCGGCTTGCACGAGCTGGGCCACCTCGGAATTCGTCGACGTCGTTGTCTCGATGATGACCGGCAGCGGCCGCGGCCACCCGACTTCAGCGAGCAACGTCGTGATTCGGCCCCGATGCAAACCGGGACGGTCGATGGACCCAGCACGCTCGCTCGACATGGTCACGCCACTAAAGTACGCCTGACCTAGGAGGAACGATGAGTGCTGTGACCGAACAAGTCAGACCGACAGATCCGGATCGCCGATCGACTGCGGGCAAGGCGGCAGTCCTTGCCGAAAAGCGCGCCGAGGCGGTCGGACGTCGCGCCGCAGCGGTCGACAAGCAGCACGCCAAGGGCAAGATGACCGCGATGCAGCGGATCGAAGCCCTCCTCGATCCGGAATCGTTCCAGCAGCTCGACGGCCTGGCCCGTCACCGCTCCAACGACTTCGGCCAGGAGAAGAATCGTCCCTACGGTGACGGCGTCATCACCGGGTACGGGACCATCGATGGTCGCCCAGTCTGTGTCTTCGCGCAGGATTTCACCGTCTTCGGCGGTTCGCTGGGCGAGGTGTTTGGCGAAAAGATCGTCAAGGTGATGGACCTAGCGCTCAAGACTGGCTGCCCACTCATCGGCCTCAATGACTCAGGCGGAGCACGAATCCAGGAGGGGGTCGCATCACTCGGCCTCTATGGCGAGATCTTCCGCCGGAATGTCCAGGCATCCGGGGTCATCCCGCAGATCTCCCTCATCATGGGCCCGTGCGCCGGTGGTGCGGTCTACTCCCCCGCGATCACCGACTTCATCGTCATGGTCGACAAAACCTCGCACATGTTCATCACCGGCCCCGACGTGATCAAGACGGTCACCGGCGAGGACGTCGCGATGGAGGAGCTCGGCGGAGGGGTCACGCACAACCAGAAATCCGGCGTCGCGCACTACAACGCCGCCGACGAGGCCGACGCCCTCGACTACCTGCGAGCCCTGCTCTCCTATTTGCCGAGCAACAACCTCGAGGACCCGCCCGTATTCGAGGGCGAGGCGGACCTCGAATTCAACGACGCCGACTACGAGCTCGACACCCTCATCCCGGACTCCCCTAACCAGCCCTATGACATGCACCGTCTCATCGAGCACCTCTTGGACGATGGAGACTTCCTCGAGACGCAGGCGCTGTTCGCGCCCAACATCATCTGCGGATTCGGCCGAGTCGAGGGCCACTCAGTCGGGGTTGTGGCGAACCAGCCGATGCAGTTCGCCGGCACCCTGGACATTTCCGCATCGGAGAAGGCCGCGAGATTCGTCCGCACCTGCGATGCCTTCAATATCCCCGTCATCACCCTCGTCGATGTCCCCGGCTTCCTGCCCGGCACCGACCAGGAGTGGGACGGTATCATTCGACGCGGCGCCAAGCTGATCTACGCCTATGCCGAGGCCACCGTGCCGCTGGTCACGCTCATCACCCGCAAGGCATATGGCGGCGCCTACGACGTCATGGGCTCAAAGCACCTCGGCGCCGACATCAACCTCGCGTGGCCAACCGCCGAGATCGCCGTCATGGGTGGCCAGGGGGCCGTCAATATTCTGTACCGAAAAGAGCTCGCCGCTGCGCATGATCCCGCCGCTGAGCGAACCCGGCTCCTCGACGAGTACCAGGACACGCTTGCGAACCCGTACGTTGCGGCCGAGCGCGGCTACATTGACCGGGTCATCTTCCCCCATGAGACCCGACCGATCATCGTGCGCGCCCTGCGGTCCTTGCGAAACAAGCGCGGTAGTCGCCTTCCGCGCAAGCACGGAAACATTCCGCTGTGACCCCCGAGTCGCGCCCTCCCCTGCTGCGGGTCATCTCTGGAAACCCATCCGAGGAGGAGCTCGCCGCGATCATTGCAGCAGTGAACATTGCAGCCGTGAACACTCGGTCGCGCCGTGCGGCGCCGCCTGCGCCACACTTCAGCCTGTGGGCGCGCAAGGCGCGGCAGGTGCGCCCCGCCCAGCGCCCAGGCTTCGGTGCTTGGCGCGCATCTACCCTTCCGAGGTGACTGGCGTCACGCTCGTCCTCGCCTCAGCCTCACCCGCGCGGAGAAAGGTGCTCACCGAGGCTGGGATCACTCCGATCGTCCAGGTGAGTCAGGTCGACGAGGATGCGCTCAGCGCGCAGTTGCAGCCGATCGGACCGGCCGAACTCGCCCTTGCACTTGCACGGGCCAAGGCTCAGGACGTCGCGGTTCACTTCGTCGGCCGCGACGACGTGGTCGTCGTCGGCTGCGACTCCATCTTCGACCTCGACGGAATCGCCTACGGCAAGCCACTCACCACAGAGGTCGCCATCGAGAGGATCCGCTCGATGTCCGGGCGAAGCGGACACCTTCACACCGGACACTGGGCGATCCGCGGCAACCGATCGACGGGAACCACCACCACGACCGGACTCAGTTTTGCCGAACTCAGCGATGAGGAGATCACCGGCTACGTCGCGACCGGCGAGCCGCTCAATGTTGCCGGTGCCTTCACCCTCGACGGGCGGAGCGCGCCATTCATCCGTCGTATCGTCGGCGACCCGAGCAACGTCATCGGAATCTCCATGCCAACGATGCGCGATCTCATGCGCGATCTTGGGCTCAGTTGGCCCGACCTGTGGACGTCCACGTAAGTCGAATCGCTACGCTTCCCTAGCGCATGTTGACCGACGGAGGTCGCTGGCGCCCGGTCTCAGACTCAAAGGAGCACATGTGCGTACCGTCCTCATCGCCAACCGCGGAGAGATCGCGATCCGAGTCATCCGCGCCTGCCGTGATGCAGGTCTGGCCTCGGTCGCTGTGTATGCCGATCCCGACAGAGATGCGCTCCACGTGCAACTCGCCGACCAGGCATTCGCATTAGGTGGCAGCACGGCCGCTGAGTCGTACCTCGTCATCGACAAGATCATCGATGCGGCCGCGCGCTCAGGTGCCGACGCCGTCCACCCCGGGTACGGCTTCCTCTCGGAGAACGCCGACTTCGCCCAGGCGGTCATCGATGCAGGACTCACGTGGATTGGGCCGCCGCCCGCCGCCATCAGGTCACTCGGCGACAAGGTGTCGGCTCGCCACATCGCCCAAAAGGCTGGTGCCCCGCAGGTGCCGGGCACTGCCGACCCGGTGAAGGGTGCCGATGAGATCATCGCCTTCGCCAAGGAGTATGGGCTTCCCGTCGCGATCAAGGCAGCGTTCGGAGGCGGCGGGCGCGGCCTCAAGGTCGCACGGACGATCGAGGAGATCCCGGATCTGTTCGATTCAGCAGTCCGCGAGGCCATTGCCGCTTTTGGCCGAGGCGAATGCTTCGTCGAGCGCTATCTCGATAATCCGCGCCACGTCGAGACCCAGTGCCTTGCCGACCAGCATGGCAATGTCGTCGTCGTCTCTACTCGCGACTGCTCACTGCAGCGCAGGCACCAAAAGCTCGTAGAGGAGGCGCCTGCGCCGTTCCTGAGCCAGCACCAGCTCGATGAGCTCTACGCATCGTCCAAGGCGATCCTTAAGGAGGCCGGCTACACCAATGCCGGCACCTGCGAGTTCCTCGTGGGCGTCGATGGCACCATCTCGTTCCTTGAGGTCAATACCCGGCTTCAGGTTGAGCATCCGGTGACCGAGGAGGTCGCCGGCATCGACCTCGTACGAGAGCAGTTCCGCATCGCGGAGGGCGGCGTCATCGACTACGCCGACCCAGTCCTTCGGGGTCACTCGATCGAGTTCCGCATCAATGGCGAGGATCCTGGTCGCGGATTCCTCCCCGCCCCCGGCGTCCTGACTGTCTGGAAGCCGCCGAGTGGTCCGGGGATCCGGGTTGACTCGGGATTCCAGTCGGGCGACGTCATCGGCGGCAACTTCGACTCGCTCCTCGCCAAGCTCATCGTCACAGGCCGGGATCGAGTCGAAGCGCTCGAGCGGTCGCGGCGAGCGCTCGACGAGTTCGAGGTCGACGGCATCGCCACGGCGCTCACCTTCCACCGGGCGGTCGTGCGTGACCAAGCTTTCGCTCCCGCGAACCCAGGCGACGCCTTCACCGTTCACACCCGCTGGATCGAGACTGAGTTCGACAACCAGATCCCCGCTTATGCAGGGTCCGCCTCCGCAGATGAGGGTGATCACGAGCGCGAGACCATCGTGCTGGAGGTCAATGGCAAGCGCGTCGCCGTAACGATGCCTGCGGGCCTCGGTGCCGGCGGCGCCGCGCCAGCGAAGGGTGCAGGTCCGGCAAAGCGAACGGCGAAGAAGGCAACCGGTGCTGCGTCAGGGGATTCGCTCACCGCCCCAATGCAAGGCACGATCGTCAAGGTCGAGGTGAGCGAAGGCGACGTCGTCGCCGTCGGAGACCTCATCGTTGTCCTCGAGGCAATGAAGATGGAGCAACCGCTCACCGCTCACAAGGCGGGCACCGTCGCCGGGCTCACAGCGGAGAAGGGCGCGACCGTCTCATCAGGCACGGTCCTGTGCGAGATAAAGGACTGACTTCAGTTCAAGGACGGACCCCACCTCCCGTCATTTGCGCCGGATTCCGGCTCAAACAGCCAAGAATCTCGTCATTTGAATAGGTTTCTGGTCATCCTGTCCAGTCATCGACTGCGTTCGGCTGCGCAGTGCAATCCCGGCTCCATTGAGGGCGTACGGTGGATTCCATGCCAGCTATGACACTCATCCGGTCCACGCTCCTTGCCGCCGCGCTCACCCTCGGTATCAGCGCTCCGATCGCCCTCGCGGCAGGCTCCATCGATTCGGCCGCGGCCGATCTACGCGGCGGCGCCTCGGTCTACGTCGATCCTGCGGCCCAACTCCCCCTCTCTGCTGCCGATGCCGCGGCGCTGTCGAGCCAAATTTCCGACACCCGCTTGCCGATCTTCATCGCTGTTCTCCCCTCCTCCGCGGGTACAGATCCCGGCTCAGTCCTCGTGGAACTTAAGGACGCTGTCGGGATCGGCGGCATCTACGGGGTGGTCGTGGGCAATGACTTTCGCGCCGGCTCCACCTCGGGCGATGTCTCGGGATTGGCCACGTCCGCGTTCCGGGCCCAGAAAGAGAACGGCCTCGCAGCCGTCCTCACTGAATTCGTGAGCCTCGCCGATACCGAGTTCAATGGCGCAACCGAGACGTCGTCGAGCGATGGCGGGGGTTCCGGGGAAACTAGTTTCCTCCTGCTCCTGTTCCTTGGGGCGATGGTGGTCCTCGTCGTTGTAGTCATTCGGCGACGTCGTCGGCAGGCCTTGCAACTCGCTCAAGTGAGGCGCGCGATCGATGAGGACGTCACCGAGTACGGCGAGCGACTCGCCAAATTCGATGTGAGCGGCAGCGCTCTGGACGAAGCGAGCCGCGATGATCTGCAGCGCGCGCTTGATGACTACGAGACCGCCAAGATGTCAGTTGTCACCATGCGCGCGCCTGGAGACGCAGCAGCCATCACCGCCTCCCTCGAGGATGGGCGCTTCGCCGTGGCCTGCCTTGAGGCCCGCGCGAATGGCCGCCCGCTCCCGGAGCGGCGAGCGCCCTGCTTCGTCGATCCGCGACATGGCCCGAGTGTCAGCGATGTCGAGTGGCAGGCGCCTGGCCTCACGACCCGAGATGTCCCGATGTGCGCCGCATGCCGAACCGATGTCGAGACGGGGAACAGCCCGATGGCGCGCGAGGTTGACGGCCCGAGCGGAAGGCAGCCCTATTGGCAGGCCGGTCCTCAGTACGCTCCGTATGCTCAGGGCTACTACTCGCCCTTCGGCAACGTCATGGCCGCCGTCATGATGGGAACCATGATCAGCAGCATGTGGTCGATGCCTGGGATCACGTCCGGAGCCGGCGGCGTAGATTCCGCTGGGATCGGCGGCGGCTCGGATGGCTGGGGATTCGGGGATGGCGGGGGCGGGGACTTCGGAGGCGGGGACTTCGGAGGCGGGGACTTCGGAGGCGATTTCTAAGTTCCGTCCCGTGGGGTTCACGGATGAAGTAACCATTAATTCGGACATTTCGGACATCAATCGGTCATTTGAACCGGATTCTGGACGAAATGCCTCGGGCGGGGGCTTCGGATGGGTGAGTGCGCAAACGGGACCACCGTAGAAATCGTGTGCAAGATACGACAGGATGACGGACGTGACTGACGTGGTGGTGATCGGTGGCGGTCCCGCGGGCTACGAGGCAGCCCTCGTCGGCCGACAACTCGGCGCCGCGGTGACGCTCATCGAGCGCAACGGCATCGGCGGGTCTGCCGTTCTCACCGACTGCGTGCCCAGTAAGACACTCATCGCTACCGCCGACGTCATCACGCGTACCAAGGAGAGCCACGCTCTCGGCGTCCTCATCAATGGCAGCGAGTCGCGCGATGCTTCAATCTCTGTCGACCTCGCCACCGTCAATGGACGCGTGAAGGAACTCGCCCACGCGCAGAGCGACGACATTCGTGAGCGCCTCATCAGGGAGGGCGTCACCCTCCTTCGCGGAAGGGCGCGGCTCAGCGGTCCTGAGACCGTCAGTGTCTCGGGCGAATCCAATCGCGAGATCTCCGCGGAAACCATTCTCATCGCGACAGGTGCGCGGCCACGAACCCTGCCCGATGCCATGCCCGATGGTGAGCGCATCCTCACGTGGGAGCAGCTTTACGACCTGCCTGAACTGCCTGAGCGGCTCATTGTCGTTGGGTCTGGCGTGACCGGCGCGGAGTTCGCGAGCGCCTACCACGCCCTTGGAAGCAACGTGGTGCTCGTGTCCTCGCGGGATCGGGTGCTCCCCGGCGAGGATCCCGATGCCGCACGCGTCCTCGAGGAGGTCTACGCCCGCCGCGGCCTTGAGATCGTTGGTCAGTCTCGGGCGGTGAGTGCGATCCGCACTCCAACAGGCGTCGACGTTGCCCTCGCGGATGGACGCGTCATTGCTGGCTCACATGTGCTCATGGCCGTCGGATCCCTCCCAAACACCGATGAACTCGGGCTGATGGAGGCGGATGTCGCAACCGACACCGCCGGATTCATCACGGTGGACCGCGTCTCGCGGACCTCCGCGCGAGGTATCTACGCAGCAGGCGACTGCACCGGAGTGCTCATGCTTGCCTCTGTCGCGGCGATGCAGGGTCGGATCGCGATGTGGCACGCGCTTGGCGATGCCGTAACCCCACTCGATCGGACCATGGTGTCGAGCACCGTGTTCACTGACCCCGAGATCGCCACGGTCGGGTTCACCCAACATAACCTCGACAACGAGACACTCCGCGGTGACGTCGTGCTCCTCCCCCTCGCAACGAATGCGCGGGCCAAGATGCAAGATATCGACGTCGGCTTCGTGAAGATTATCTGTCGTCGGGGCACGCGCATAGTGGCCGGTGCCGTGGTTGTCGGCCCACACGCCAGCGAACTCATCCACGCGCTCACCCTCGCTGTCGATCAGCGACTCACCGTCGACCAGCTCGCGCTCACGTTCACGGTGTACCCGAGCCTGTCCGGCTCGATCGCCGAGGCGGCGCGACGGCTACACATCGCCGCCGAGTAGCGAACATCCCCGAGGGATCGCATTCCGCCGAGAGCATTTTCTGAATTCAGGGACCCCAGCGGAGTAGGTTCGTCCCGTGACCAACCATCCCTCCACGATCGCCGCGCAGTTCAGGGCCGCCGAGTCCGCAGCCACACTCGCCTCGCTCACCGGAGTCGAGCGACACGATGTCGCGGTCGTGCTCGGATCCGGTTGGGTCTCTGCAGCGGACCTGCTCGGCGCCACCATCGCAGACCTCGCGGTGACCGACCTGCCCCATTTTGCGCCGCCTGCCGTTGAGGGCCATGCCGGTCGGGTTCGCAGCATCGACGCCGGCGGCAGCCGGGTGCTCGTGTTCCTCGGCCGGACGCATCTGTACGAGGAGCGCGGTGTTGACGCCGTGACCCATGCGGTGCGCACGGCGGCCGCCGCCGGGTGCACGACGATGGTCCTCACGAATGGCTGCGGTGGCCTCGACCCCGCGTGGTCGCCTGGCACACCCGTGCTCATCAGCGACCACATCAACCTCACTGGGGCGTCCCCCCTCCACGGAGCACATTTCGTCGACCTCACCGACCTCTACTCGCCGCGCCTGCGGGGGCTGTGCCGCCAGATCGAGCCCTCGCTGCCAGAGGGGGTCTATGCCCAGTTCCCCGGCCCGATGTACGAGACACCCGCCGAGATCACGATGGTGCGAAGCTTCGGCGGGACCCTCGTCGGCATGAGCACGGCACTCGAGGCGATCGTCGCGCGGTCGCTCGGAATGGAGATCCTTGGCCTTTCACTCGTGACGAATCTCGCGGCCGGAATGAGTGGCAAGGCACTGAACCACGCAGAGGTGCTCGAGGCGGGGCAGGCAGCCGCGGCTCGCATGGGCGATCTCCTGGCCCGGGTGCTTCGGGACGCTTGATGGACCGCGACGCAGATCCACTCCCCCGGGGGATCACACACTTCATCGGACCGGCGCTGGCCTGGGCGGACGAGGATCCTGACGACCGCACTCGGTCTCAATTGCGGGGCACCATCGACGCGGCGCGGGCGCACGACCCGGCCGCCGAGGCAGAGCTCGCGGATGCCTTCGGCTCCCGCCTCGAGTTCGGCACCGCCGGCCTTCGCGGTCGCCTTGGCCCCGGGCCCAATCGCATGAACCGGGTCGTTGTCATGCAGACTGCGGCCGGCCTAGCCGAGTACCTGCGTGAGCGGGGCGGCGGCGCCGTGGCAATCGGGTTCGATGCCCGCCATAACTCCGATGTGTTCGCGCGCGACTCAGCGATGGTCTTCGCTGGTGCAGGTCTGACCCCGCTCATGCTGCCAAGGCCACTCCCCACCCCGGTTCTTGCCTACGCAGTCCGCCACCTCGGTTGCGCGGGCGGCGTCATGGTCACGGCGAGCCACAATCCGCCGCAGGACAACGGCTACAAGGTGTACCTCGGCGAGGGCTCCCAGATTGTCCCGCCCGCGGATGCCGAGATCAGCGCCAACATCTCGTCCGTCGCAGGCCAACCGCTCTCGTTGATCCAGTTGAGTGACGATTGGACGACGCTGGGCGATGACGTGCTCGACGACTACGTGGCGCAGGTCGCCACACTCGTCCGCAGGCACTCACCGAGCCGGGCCCACGTCGTCTACACCCCGCTCCACGGAGTCGGCGGCGAGACCTTTGAGCGAGTCCTCGAACGTGCTGAGTTCCCGCTCGCGATGCGCGTCGAGGCCCAGTTCGAGCCCGACCCCGACTTTCCGACGGTCGCGTTCCCCAATCCCGAGGAGCCCGGCGCCATCGACCTCGCGATCGGTGAGGCCAAGCGCGCCTCTGCTGATCTTGTCATCGCGAATGATCCCGACGCTGACCGATGCGCGGTCGCAGTCCCCGTGCAAGGGTCTCCCGGCGAATGGCGAATGCTCACCGGTGACGAGGTCGGTTCCCTCCTCGGCTGGTGGATGATCAAGCGCGGCGCAACAAGTGGGGTCTTCGCCCGGTCGCTCGTCTCGTCTTCGATGCTTGACGCGATCGCCGCTGCTCACGGCCTAACAAGCGCCCAAACCCTCACGGGGTTCAAATGGATTGGCCGAGTGCCCGGCCTCGAGTATGGGTACGAGGAGGCGCTCGGCTACTGCGTCGACCCGCTGCACGTGCGAGACAAGGACGGTATCTCCGCTGCCCTCCTCGTCATCGAGATGGCGTCCGCACTCAAGGAGGACGGTCGATCGTTGACCGACGTCCTCGACGACCTCGACCGGGAGCACGGCATTCATGCGACCACGCAAGTGTCCGTCCGCGTGAGTGATCTCGGGAGGATCACCGACATCATGCAGCGACTCCGCGCGAACCCACCGGCGAGCATCGCGGGCATCGGCGTCGTTGGGATGGACGACCTCGAGGAGCCGACCGATGGCCTGCCGCCAACCGACGGCCTTCGATTCTCCCTGGTAGGCGGTGCGCGCATCATCGTCCGACCAAGCGGCACTGAGCCGAAGATCAAGTGCTACTTCGAGGTCATCGAGAACACGAACGGCGCTGACCTACAAACGGCTCGCGCCTCGGCGGCGCGACGGATGGAAGCCCTGCGCCACGCCGTCGCCCCGTGGCTAGAGTGACACTCATGACGGTCACTTTCCCGGCCGCCCTCGCAGGGGCCACCACTTCCGCTGCCTCGCTGCGGCAGTTCCTCCACGGCCTGCCGGGTGTCGACGAGGTCGGGGCCGCTGCCCGGGCGGCGTCGCTCGGGACACGATCAGTGAAGGCTGCGTCCAAGTCCTGGGCGATCGACCTTGCGATCCGCATGGTCGACCTCACAACCCTCGAGGGCATGGATTCACCCGGCAAGGTGCGGGCCATGTGCGCGAAAGCATTGCGCCCCGACCCGACGGACCCCAGCGCGCCTCCGGTGGCCGCCGTGTGTGTCTACGGCGATCTCGTTGCCGCAGCTCGATCAGTGGTTGGCGACAGCGTCCATGTCGCTGCCGTTGCGACTGCCTTTCCGAGCGGACGCGCGAGCCTCGCCGTCAAGCTCCTCGATACGCGTGACGCAGTTGCCGCAGGCGCCGATGAGATTGACATGGTCATCGACCGCGGCGCCTTTCTCTCCGGCGAATACCAGCGGGTGTTCGACGAGATCGTGGCTGTCAAGGAGGTCTGCGGCGGCGCGCACCTCAAGGTCATCCTCGAGACCGGGGAACTTCGAACCCTCGACAACGTGCGCCGAGCGAGTTGGCTCGCGATGCTGGCCGGCGCCGACTTCATCAAGACCTCGACCGGCAAGGTCGTGCCCGCAGCCACACCACCGGTGGCCCTCGTCATGCTTGAGGCGGTCCGCGATTTCGAGGCATTGACCGGCCGCCTCATCGGAGTAAAGGCCGCCGGTGGCATCCGCACGAGCAAGGACGCCATCAAATACCTCGTCATTGTGAACGAGACCGTCGGCGATCGCTGGCTCACCCCCGACCTCTTCAGGTTCGGCGCCTCGACCCTGCTGAACGACCTGCTCCAGCAGCGTCAGCGCATGGCATCCGGCCATTACTCGGGCCCCGATTACGTCACGATCGACTGACAGGACACACGAATGACCTTCGAGTACGCACCAGCGCCTGAATCCCGCGCGGTCGTCGACATCGCGTCGTCCTACGGGCTGTTCATCAACGGGGAGTTCACATCGCCGGTCGATGGTGGCTCGTTCAAGACCGTGAACCCCGCGACCGAGGAGGTGCTGTCGGAGATCGCCATCGCTGGGCAAGCCGACGTCGACGCGGCAGTCAGCGCCGCTCGCCGAGCCCACAGCCAGGCGTGGGGACTGATGGCCGGACGTGACCGGGCGAAGTACCTGTTCCGCATCGCTCGCCTCATTCAGGAGCGATCCCGCGAGCTGGCCGTCCTCGAAACCCTCGACAACGGCAAGCCGATCCGTGAGTCACGCGACGTCGACCTGCCGCTCGTCGCCGCGCACTTCTTCTACTACGCCGGCTGGGCCGACAAGCTCGAGCATGCCGGGCTCGGGTCGAATCCGCGCAGCATCGGGGTTGCGGCGCAGGTCATCCCATGGAACTTCCCGCTCCTCATGCTCGCCTGGAAAATCGCGCCCGCGCTCGCCGCAGGCAACACCGTTGTTCTGAAGCCGGCGGAGACTACGTCGCTCACTGCGCTGGCGTTCGCCGATATCTGCCAGCAGGCCGATCTGCCCCCGGGCGTCGTCAACATCATCACCGGGGCCGGCGACACCGGACGAATGCTCGTCGAGCACCCGGGTGTCGACAAGGTCGCCTTCACCGGCTCGACTGAGGTCGGCAAGTCGATCCAGCGGGCCGTCGCGGGCACGAACAAGCGGTTGACCCTCGAGCTCGGCGGCAAGGCGGCGAACATCGTGTTCGACGACGCCCCCATCGACGAGGCTGTCGAGGGCATCGTCAACGGCATCTTCTTCAACCAGGGCCACGTGTGCTGCGCCGGTTCGCGACTACTCATCCAGGAGTCGGTCGCCGAGGAGGTCCTCGATTCGCTCAAGCGCCGGCTCGGCACGCTGCGCCTCGGTGATCCTCTCGACAAGAACACTGACATCGGTGCCATCAATTCTGCTGAGCAGCTTGCCCGCATCACCGAGCTCGTTGAGTCAGGCGAGCAGGAAGGCGCCGAGCGCTGGAGCCCGGAGTGCACACTGCCTGACCGCGGGTACTGGTTCGCCCCCACCATCTTCACGTCGGTCACCCAGGCGCATCGCATCGCGCGCGAGGAGATCTTCGGCCCAGTCCTGTCGGTCCTCACCTTCAGGACACCCGACGAGGCGATCGAAAAGGCGAACAACACGCCCTTCGGTCTCTCGGCCGGCATTTGGACCGAGAAGGGCAGCCGCATCCTGTGGATGGCAAACCGCCTGCGCGCCGGGGTTGTCTGGGCAAACACCTTTAACCGCTTCGATCCCACGAGTCCCTTCGGTGGATACAAGGAATCCGGGTTCGGACGCGAGGGCGGGATCCCCGGACTCGCGGCGTACCTGCAGACCGATGACGAAGGACAAAACTCATGAACGAACGGGTCGAGGTCCGAAAGACCTACAAGCTCTTCGTGGGCGGCGCCTTTCCGCGCAGCGAGTCCGGACGCACCTACGAGGTCCTCGACTTCGAGGGCGACTTTCTCGCAAATGCGGCGAAGGCAAGCCGCAAGGACGGACGCGACGCGGTCCTCGCCGCCCGTAAGTCCTTCGGAGCCTGGAGTGCCGCGACCGCGTACAACCGGGGGCAGGTGCTCTACCGAATTGCCGAGGTGATGGAGGGACGCCGAGACCAGTTCATCGCCGACATCGCGTCCGCCGAGGGAGTCGTGGGCCTAGACGCACCGCGTATCGTCGACGCCGCAATCGATCGATGGGTCTGGTACGCCGGCTGGGCCGACAAGGTGGCGCAGGTGCTCGGCACGACGAATCCGGTCGCCGGGCCCTACTTCAACTTCTCGATCCCCGAGCCCACGGGTGTCGTCGTCGCCGTCGCACCGCAGGCATCAAGTCTGCTCGGGCTGGTGAGCGTTATCGCGCCGATTATTGTGACCGGCAATGCCTGCGTCGTCATCGCGAGCACCGAGCGTCCGCTCCCGGCGATCACCCTCACCGAGGTGCTCGCGACCTCCGATGTCATCGGCGGGGTCATCAACGTGCTCACCGGCGATCCCGCCGAGATCATGCCGTGGCTCGCCAGCCATGCCGATGTCAACGCGCTCGACCTCACCGGCATCACCGACCCGGCCCTTGCGACCGAGCTCGAGATCGCGGCGGCCGACACCGTGAAGCGCGTGCGACGGGCGGCGCCTGACGAGGACTGGCACGAGCCTGCAACGCTTTCGAGGATTCGCGGATTCGTGGAGACGAAGACCGTCTGGCATCCGCTCGGCGTGTAGCCCCCAAAGGGGAGATGCGTTATCGCATCGGTTGATGCGACCTTGCATGTTAGTCTCGCGTCATGTCGAAGGCTGTCCAGATTCGGGATCTCGATGATGCGGTGTACCAGTCGCTCTCTCAGCAGGCTGCTGAAGACGGAATATCCGTTCCCGAACTTCTCAGGAGGGAAGCAACGAGGCTTGCCTCCCGCCCAAGCATGAGCCAGTGGCTCCGCTCGACGAGTTTCGTGGTCCTTGGCCAACCGAGAGCACACCCCAGGGCAGATCGCACCGCACATCGTCGACGTTGAGGTGCTCGGGGTCCTCATCGGATTCAGTCGCAGGGGGCTGATCGACGAAACCACTGCTCGCAGGGCCATGTTGGATCTTCGGGAATGGCCGTGCCAGAGGGTGCCCCATGGTCCATTCCTCGAACGCGCCTAGGAACTGCGTCACAACGTTCGAGGCTGGGACGCGGTGTACGTCGCCCTCGCGGAGGTTCTCGATGCCACGCTTCTCACAAAGGATGCTCGTCTTGCACGTGCGTCCGGGCCGCGCTGCAGCATAGAGCTCATTCGTTAGCTACCCTTCCTCGCTGGTCTCGGTAATCTGCGGTCATGTACCGGACGATGCTGACTGACAAGCGCGGCGGCGTCATCTCGTACGTCGCAAACAGGCGCGGCCATCGCCAGCAGGCCGACCTTGCCGAGCTGGCACCCGGCCGAAGCAGCGATGACGCGGCTCGCGCCCTGGCCCTCGAGTGCCCGGGGTGGTACCTGTCGACCCTTGATCCGCAGCTGGCGGCAGCCGTGGGAGCGAGCGGAGCCACTCCGACGCGACATGTCCATGTGATGGTCGCGCGGACTCGACCGAATCCGGATTCGAACGAGCCGTCGAGGCCCGCGGGCCTCGGTGTGGCCTTCCGTGATTTCGCCGAGTTCGCATGGGCTGAGATCCTGCCGAGTTGGAAGGCCGCGTACGCACCGGGCCACCCCGACCACCAGCCCGGTGACGACGAGGACCTCATCGAATCCGAGCTGCGGCCCTATGTCGAGCGTGAGGCGCTCGGGCCGGTGCATCGGTCGACCACGCTGGCCGTCGTCGAGGGGCGGGTCGTCGGGGCAATCGTCATCAGTCTGCGGCCTGAGCCGGTGCCGTTCGGCGGCCCGTGGATCACCGAGGTCTGGCGTGATCCGGCGTCGCCGACGCCCGGCCTCGGTGCGGCCCTCATCGGACGCGCGCTGGCCATGCTGTGCGCGGATGGATTCGAGACGCTCGGCCTCGCAGTCACCGACGGCAACCCGGCCCGCCGCGTCTACGAGGGGCTGGGCTTCGAGCCGGCCCTGGAGTCGTGGACCTACCTGCTCCCCGACTGAACATCGCACGCGATCCGCGCCTAATCGCCAACACGTGCCACAGCAGATCGATCGTCCTTGGGTGCCAGAATGTCCGCAGTGCTGGACGAACTTCCACGAGTGAGCATTCCCGCGGATGAAGTCGAAGCCATACTCAGCGAAGCCAGGGTCGACAGGGATGGATGAACTCGGGTCAGCGTCGAGGACGTGACACCGGCTTCACCACCGGCAGGTCGTGTGGCACCCCGGCCACACCGAGCCCGCAGGCGGCAAGCTCGGTGAGCAGCTCGAGGTCATCGAGCGGATCGGTCATCGTGACGTTCCAGCGCCACCCGTACGGCGCGTGCTCGCCCTCGTCATCGAAGAGTGCGAGCGTGTGTGCCGACTTTGAAGGGTCGTGCCGTAGCCACGCTTGGATGCCGCGAAATGCCGGATCCGCATCGATGGCGGCTGCGAACCGTTGAGTGTCAATCCGATTCGACCCTGCGTGCAGGTCGAGTGTTACCCCGTCGGAGATCGCTGACCTGCTCGTGGCGTCGGCGAGGACGAGCCGGCGCGGGACCCGCGACTGCATCATGCGGCGTGACCGGGCATCACGACGGTCGACCATGCGCGCTTCCCTGAAGACCTCGACCCACGCGCCGAGACGTGCGCTGGACAGATAGCAGGTACCCCTCGGTGAGCGCAGATCAAATCGGCCGCTCTCCGGGTGATCCGCAGATGGCGCCGGCACCGACGAGTGCATGAACGGCTGGCGCTTCGCGCCGCTCTTCGGATCGCGGCTCAAGAACAGCCTGAAGACCTCCCGGCCCTTCACATCAACGCCGATCATGCCGGTCAGGTATCCAATGCCGTCGCCCAGCGGGACGCGGCCTCCATCACAGGACGCAGACGGCCGGTCAGGAGCACGGCAATCGGCGTTGCCCCAAGGTCTGCGTCATCGCTCACCAGCCACGACGCAACCGTCCAGCGCGAGACTAGATCGGAAGGCAGCAGGTCGAGAACCTCGGCGAGGCCGGCAACGACGCCGTGGCCGTCGAACTGGAAGGCCGGGTACACGACCCGCCCCGAGCCAGTGGTGAGCGCGAGCAGCCCCCGGCGCTGAGAGACCGCCTGCTTGCTCACCGGCCGGCCGGGCGCCCCGAGGACCTCGCGCACGCCAGCAGCATCGAAGCAGGCGCCGAGGTGCTCCTGCCAGCGCGCCGAATCGTCGAGCATGCGGCCAGAGACAGCGCGTGCGAGCTCGCGCGCATCGGCCCCACGAGCGAGGTCACCCGCCGGATCATGCCCGCGCAGCTCGAGCAGCAGCGCGAGCGCGGCCTCAATATGTGAGGCTGGGGCATCGGCCAGCGCCCTGCTCATCTCGACGTCGAGCCTCTCGGCCAAGGCGTTCATGCCGAAAATCTAGTAAAGGCTGTCAATCAAGTCAAGGCTGTCAACCGGTGACTCGCGACCTCGTCAGTCGGTGTCCTCCGCCGCATGGCTCCGCCTGCGCATGACGATCACGACGCCAACCCCCACGACAGCGGCACCGAGCACGGCGAGCACGATCGGGCCCCACGTGCGGCTCGACTTGATCGCGACCTCGGCCCGCTCGAGGGTCTCATCGGCCACCTCGAGCACGGCATCGGTGCGGTCGAGCGCCGACCGGACGCGTCCAAGGTTCTCGCGAAGATCGCTGACATGCCCCTGATTCGATTCGACAACGTCCAAAAGCGACATCGTTCACTCCCTCCCTGTGAGGCGGTCCGCGAGAACCGCCTTGAGTGCCGAGTACTGCGGCTTGATCTGTTCATTGATCATCGTAAGCCGCTCATCGAAGGGAAGGAACGCGCTCTTCATCGCATTGAGGGTGAACCACTGCAGATCGTTCAGCCCGTAGCCGAAGGCCTGGCTCAGCAGTTCCATCTCGCGCGACATTGACGTGCCCGACATCAGCCGGTTGTCGGTATTGACTGTCACGCGAAAGCCCAGGCGCCGGAGCAGGCCGATCGGGTGCTGCTCGATGGACGCCGCGGCCCCCGTCTGGATATTCGACGACGGGCACATTTCCAGCGGAATGCGTCGATCGCGGACGTAGGCGGCGAGCCGGCCGAGTGTCACGGAGCCATCAGGCTCGACCGTGATGTCGTCGACGATGCGCACCCCGTGGCCGAGTCGGTCGGCGCCGCACCACTGGATTGCCTCCCAGATCGACGGCAGGCCGAATGCCTCACCGGCGTGGATGGTGAAGTGGGCGTTCTCGCGGCGTAGGTACTCGAAGGCATCGAGATGACGGGTCGGCGGGAAGCCGGCCTCGGCGCCGGCGATGTCAAACCCGACGACCCCAAGATCGCGATACTGCACCGCGAGCTCGGCAATCTGGCGTGAGTGGGTAGCGGTGCGCATCGCCGTGAGGAGCACCCCGACCCGGATGCGATGACCCTGGCTCTCGGCCTGGCGCTGGCCCTCGGAGAATCCGGCGAGCACCGCCTCGACGATCTGGTTGAGGTTGAGGCCCTGCTCGACGTGCAACTCGGGGGCATAGCGGATCTCGGCGTAGACGACGCCATCGGCGGCGAGATCGACCGCGCACTCGCGCGCAACGCGGCGCAGTGCCTCCTCGGTCTGGGTCACTCCGACCGTGTGCTTGAAGGTCTCGAGATAGCGCTCGAGCGAGCCGGAGTACGCCGCATCGGCAAACCACTTCGCAAGGGTGCCGGCATCCTGCGCAGGGAGGCCGGCATAGCCGAACTCATCCGCGAGGTCGAGCACCGTCTGGGGCCGCAGGCCGCCGTCGAGGTGGTCGTGCAGCAGCACCTTGGGCGCACGCACGATGAGATCAGTAGGGACTGGTGAGTAAGTACCGCCATCGACAACCATGCATTGAACCTATCCTCCGCAGCCCGATGTTGGGCAATGACAGGCTCGCCCTCCCTCCAGGCACCGAGACCTCCCATCACCTGAGCGTCTCAAAGTGCGCCGAGTCGTCGGCGGCGAAGCTCGTCGCGCAACTCTTCGGCTTCGCGACCGTCTTCGGTCTTCCTGAACGGGACGGGACGGGGCACGGTCCACTACTTCTGGGAGAGGATCTGGATGAGATTGCCGGACTTGTCGTCAAACACGGCCATCAAGACGGTGCCAACGTCGGTCGGCCACTGCGTGAACGTCACGCCCGCGGCGATCAGGCGGTCGTATTCGGCGCGTTGGTCGGCTACCACATAGGTCAATTAGATCCTCATCGGATGCCCTTACTGGCGACGGGCCAACGTCATGTAATTTTAGCGAGCGGTTCGCCGCCTCGAGCATCTCGAGGATGAGACGCCTCGTCTCATCGTTGAGAACTCTGAACACGTCCGACACCTCTATGGCGATAGCCAATTTACCCGCGTATCAACCGTTTCGAGGCCGCCTAGTGACCTGATTCGGAAGTTCGTTTGAGATGTCGGGCGAGTGATTGGGGGACTTCGTCGGCAACCAATTCTGCGTCGTGCAACGCCGGGCGGCCAATAAAGACATCACGTCACCACCCCGGAGAGCTTCACCCCGCACCATAACCCCGCCCCGCATCCCTGACGGCCACCTTCACGAGCACGCGACTTCGGCACGATTGTGTGCGCCATGCAGGCACCACCCGGGACCGCCGGTTACGGGGCGGGTCTAGTCTGTCGCGGCTCGGCGCGCTATCTAGCGCAGCATCGGTGACGTTGGTGCAGTGCGCGATCTGCGCGATCTCGTCCAATCAGTTGTGGTCCTGCACTCGCACATTCGCAAAGGATCAGAGGTCGAGGCGCTCGACGTATTGGTTGGTGATCGCCGCGATGAGCAGATCAGGAATGGACGGTGCTCGGTGTTGCCCACGGTCCGCAAGCAGCATCTGAATCTCGATGGCGCGAGCTTCGACCGCTGGAGTGATGTACACGACCGTCATCGATGACACCGGCGGTTCACCGAGCGTGGCGCGGTGATCAGAGCCACTACGAGTGGAGTAGCCGATCTCGAGCAGGGTGACGGTCGATATCCTGGCAAGGCCGCGTTGGATGCGCGCCAGTCACTCGTCGTTGGCGGTGTTGATGCGGTTGAGTGCTGACTTGTCGATGAGCCAGTTGGTCACCGCCATGCGGCCGCCATCACCTCGGGATTACCCAAATCAGCGGTACGTTCGGCGAAGCGGTCGAGTTGCTAGCGTGTCAGCGCCCGACCTCGCTGTTCGGCGAGAACCCGGCGCAGATACTCCGCTCTCGTCACACCGGCGCATTGAGCGTTGGCGTTGAGCACCGCCACAACTTCGTCGGGTACATTTCTAATGAGAATATCAGTCATACCAGCAAGGATATCGCGGTGTTGCGGGAACTAGCGCAAGAATCGGTCGCCTACCCGCGGCGTCGCTGGCCACCATGAGCGTCCGTGAAAGGTTCGGCAATCACATCCGAGCGCAGATCATCGAGCTTGTCGAACTATGGACCGCCCACTGGGGACCAAGCCGCCCCTCCGCCGAGGCACTTAAGGACGGCCTCGTCGCGGCCGACCCAACTTGAAGGGAGGACCTCATCTCGCTCCTCGCCAGTTTCGATCGCGACGAGAAGGAGGCCGCGACACACGGGCTGAACGCCACCCCGCCGACGTACGGCGGTCGCGCTGGGTGGTTGGATCAACGGTAATGAGCATCTTGTTCGGCCTCCTCACGGCATTATTCTTCGCAGCCGGTACTCTCGCCTCCTCGCGCCTTGTCCGCATGATCGGGCCGCTCTCCGCCATCGCCGGAATGATGATGGTCGGCCTTGTCATCATCACCCCGATGATCTTCATCAACGGAGTCCCCGAAAAGCTCAACGCCACCAACGCGACCTGGCTCATCGTCGGCGGGCTCGGCAACCTCTGCGGACTCCTGCTCGCCTACGCCGCATTCCGCATCGGAAAGGTTGGGGTCGTCGCCCCGATCCTGTGCACCGAAGGTGCGATCGCAGCGACCATCTCGGGTCTTGCAGGCGAGAGCATCGCGCCAATCGTCATCTTCCTACTCCTCCTTATCGTTGGCGGTGTCGTGCTCGCCGCCATCGCGCCAGATCCTGTGCCTGTCGAGAATGAGCAGCCCCTCAAGGCTGCACTCATCGCCACGACCGGTGCGATCATCTTCGGCATCGGCCTGTTCGCCACCGGCAAGATCAGCGGTGAGTTGCCACTCGAGTGGATCCTCCTGCCGGCGCGCATCGTCACGCTGATCTGCATCGCTATCCCCCTTCTCCTGCTGCGCAAGTTCCGCATGACCCGCCCGGCTGCCCCACTCATCCTCCTCGCCGGCGTCGCGGAGATCTTCGGCTACGCCGCCTATACGACCGGCGCTGCGCAGAGTGTCGCGATCACCGCGGTGCTCGCGTCGCTCTTCGCACCGATCTCGGCGGTCGCCGCCTACCTGCTGTTCCGCGAACGGCTTGGGCGGCAGCAGGTGATCGCGGTCGTGATCATCGTCACCGGGGTGGTCACGCTTACCCTTGTGAGCTGACCCCTCTCTGCGGCCCACTGCCGACTTCCTGCCGCCTGCGCACTCTAGGTACCCCACCGAACTCACGAGCGGGGCTGATCGGCAAGCAGTTCTCGAACCGCGGTCTCAAGTTGCGCCAAGTGGGAATCGACGACCTGCCACACAATAGACCGATCAATGTCGTGGTGTCGGTGCGTGAGGAGGTTGCGCATGCCCTTGATCCGAGACCATGGAATGCTCGACTGGCTATTGCGTGACGCTTGGCTGACCTCACCGACTGCTTCGCCGATCGCAATGAGCTGATATTTCACGGCATCGACCGCTAGCAATGACGACGCGCCTGCGCATCGAAACTCCTCGTGACGTCGTATGGCGGCGATCGCTTCAAGGATGTCTTCGAACCGCTCGCGCTCCGCACGCCCGGTCACAGCGCGACCGCTTCCTCAATTGCGCGCGCGAGCACCTTCTTCCTGAGGACTTCGGGGCAGGCCACATCCACCCGGTCGCCGAGCATCGGTACGAGAAGTTCTCGCAACTCGTAGATGGCAAGCACGTCGGAATCGTCTCTGAGGTCGACGAGGATGTCGATGTCGCTTCCATGATGGTCCTCGCCTCGCGCAACCGACCCGAACAATCTCGGGTTTCGAAGGCCCGCCCGCTCGACTGCGAGGAGAACGGCCCCATGGTGCCTGCGAAGAAGTCGGCCCATCGGCCCACGCGCCGGAATATTCTCCGTCCTTGCTGGCACGGGAACGAGCGACAGCCGCTGTCCGCAGGCGGCGAGGATTCGTTCCAGAGTGTCGGCCCTCGGCTCGGCACGCCCTGACTCATAGCGTGCAATCGCCGGTTGGCTCGTGCCCGCGGACGCTGCGAGGCTGCGCTGCGAAAGGCCCACACTCATTCGGGCCGAACGGATAAGGCTGCTGGTCGACACACAAGTACGATACCTAATTGGGTATCTTTTCGCTAGCCCTCTGCTTCGTTGCTGAGCGGGCCGACTGGCATGAGCCCGGCGAGGCCCGCGAGGTAGTCGTCGTAGCGCGAATCGCCACTCGCGGCCGGCTCCGCAGTGAAAGCGCGCGGAGGAATTCGGCGAGCGCACTCATCCCGTTCTTAGGCGCGATCACCTCCTTTAGGGGTGCCCAGTCTGACGTCACTCGTCCGCCGTACGCGAATGAAGTCCGAAGAGCGGGATCATGCAGCATGGACACGTCAGTATTCTTCTTCGCATGAGCAAGAAGGACGGCGTGAGCAAGAAGATCGGACGACCCGCGCAGACCGACGGCCAAGCGATCGCGCGCCTCCTCGCCGAGCGGGGGCCCCTCACCGAGGAGGAGATCGTCGAGTCCCTCAGGGCGGACGGCGTCCACATGGATCCCGACTTCGACGACGCTCCCGAAGCCTGGGTCGAAGATGCGCTCAACGATGATGGTGAGCACCTCGTTTACTTCCTCGTGGACGACCGCATGGCGCACCTGCCCACCCTGCTCAGCGGCCATCGCTTCACCCACCGGCTCACCGAGGACGAGGTCGCCTTCGACATGCTGGCACTGCTCCCCGACCTTGCCCCGCTCATCATGCTCACAGAACGCGACGAGTATCACTTCCTCGCCGACGGGCAGCCAATCGAGCCGATCGCTGGCATGCTCACCCGGGGAGATACGGATGCGCGCGGCATTCCGCCGCAGTCCGTACCGGATATGGGGTGGATGCTGCCGACCGGCTTCTTGACCGGGATCAAGGCGACTGCAGGCGAATTCGTTTCTGTCGAGGCGACCGATGATGGCTGGCTCATCGAGGCGGTGCCGGTGGGTGCCGTCACCCCGCCATCGGTGCAGATCGTCGCACTCATGCGCGAGTTCGCCATCGAGCACGGCCATCCGGTTGAGATCGATGCCGCGATCTGGCAGTCCTGCGTCGACCTGCCCGGCTCCTTCACCGGGCTGACGCTGCCCATCGGTGAGATGCTTCAACTCGCTGGGCTTTCGGTCTTCCAAGAGCATTTCGCACGCGCCGGGTTCGACTTCAAGGCCGCGAACCTAGCCGGCGCCTCGCAGGAACTCAGTGCGAGCTACGGGCTCGGTGACGTCGAGGTCAACGCGCTACTTTCCCTGCTCGACCTCTACGCGGCCTTCACCATGGAGTTCGAGACACTCGTGGAAGCGGGGGATTCCCCCAGCGGAGGCTTCGAGGGGTTTGGTCAGTTCCCGGGGGCTCGCGAGACCCTTTCCCGGCTCACCGATCCAGGTATCGCCGAGTCCTTCTCGCAGGAAGTCATGGGCGTCGATGTCGCGGGAGCGGCAGTACTCGCGGTCTTCACCGGCGCCCTCACCGAACTGGCGCCGAGGCAGGCGCGGGTCGCCCTGCTGTGGCTCCAGGCCACGGCGCTCCAGCGGCTCGGGATGATCAAGGAGGCCGAGGAGGTATTCAGTTCAGCCGAATCCCTCGATCCATCGTGGCCACTGCCACTGTTCGACCTCGCCCGCTTCGCGAGCGACCGAGGTGATGCTGCTCGCGGCCTCGCGCTCCTGAACCGGGCAGGCGCCGAAGCCGACGACCCGCTCCGCCAGACCCTCGAGCATTACAGTGCACCGATTCGTGACGATATCGGTCGCAATGACCGCTGCTGGTGCGGGTCAGGCCGAAAATACAAGCAGTGCCATCAACATCGTGAGCAACTCCCGGTCGAGGAGCGCGCCATGTGGCTCTACACGAAGGCCAGCATCTTCGTCGTGGACGGTCCCCTGAAGCCGCAGGTCATCGAACTTGCCGAGGTTTGGTCCGCCCAATGGGGACCAAACCAACCTATAGATGAGGCACTCAAGGATGGGCTCGTCCTGGATGTACTCATGTTCGAGGGCGGCGCGTTCGAGGAATTCCTCTCCCAGCGGGGATTCCTGCTCCCGGCGGATGAGTACCTGCTCGCGGAGCAGTGGCTCCTCGCCGATCGCTCGGTCTTCGAGATCCTGGAGACCACTCCCGGCGTCGGCATGCTGCTGCGCGATCTTCGCACCGGCGACCGGATCGAGATCGTCGAGCGTACGGCGAGTCAGATGGTGACACCCGGAAGCCTCATCTGCACCCGAATCGTCACGGTGGGATCGATGATGCAGATCATCGGAGCCGTCGAGCCCATCGATCTGCGCTACCGCGATGCGCTCATTGAGTTACTTGACGACGAGCCTAACCCGTACGACCTCATCGAGTTCCTGTCACGCCGCTACGCCCCACCCACCATCGTCAATACCGAGGGCGAGGAATCCATCATGTGCGAGGCCGTCGTGACGGTAACAAACACCAAGCGACTGCTGGCCGGGCTTGACGACACCTACGAGGCCGTCGACACCGGCAAGAAGCCCACGGCCACGTCACAGCGCACCTGGCACGAGTGCGTCGTCACGCATGGCGAGCAGAAGATCCGAGCCACCTTGAACTGGGCCCACAAGCAACTCACGATCCAGACGAACAGCACCAACCGGATGGACAGGGTTCTCGGGGTGCTGCGCGCGCTGTGCCCTGACCTCGTCGTGGTGAAGGATGAGCGCACGAGCATGAAAGACGAATATTCCGCCGCGATCCGTGCGCGCGGGGGCCATCCGACGGACGACAGTGAGTCGGGGATGCTCGACCAAAACGATCCGGCGATGGTCGCGGTCCTCGAGGAGTACATCCGCACGTATGAGAAGAAATGGCTCGACGATCAGCTTCCCGCCCTCTCGGGCCTGACCCCCCGCGAGGCAGCGGCCGACCCGACCCGAAGGCCGGACCTCATCGCGCTGCTGGCCAGCTTCGATCGGGACGAGGAAGAGCTCGGCACGATGAGCTCAAAGCGTCTGCGAGCGGCGCTCGGCCTCGAGAAGTAGGCAGCCGCCTGAACGGGTCAACGTCACCCCGCTGACCAGCGGACATTCGGCGAGACGGTTGGTTGACCCCACATGAGCATCATGTTCGGTCTTCTCACGGCATTTTTCTTCTCCGCCGGAACCCTCGCATCATCGAGTCTCGTACCCATGATCGGGCCGCTCTCGGCCATCGCCGGAATGATGATGGTCGGCCTCGTCATCATCACCCCGGTGCTCTTCATCGGCGGCATCCCGGAAAAGCTAAACGCCACAAAAGCGACCTGGCTCATCGTCGGCGGGCTCGGTAATCTCTGCGGACTCCTCCTCGCCTACGCCGCATTCCGCATCGGAAAGGTCGGGGTCGTCGCCCCGATCCTGTGCCCGTCGAAAATGAGCAGCCCCCTAAAGCCGCACTCATCGCCACGACCGGCGCCATCAACTTCGGCATCGGCCTGTTCGCCACCGGCAACATCAGCGGTGAGCTGCCGCTCGAGTGGATCCTCCTGCCGGCGCGCATCGTCACACTCATCTGCATCGCTCTTCGCGCCGATCTCGGCGGCGCCGCCTACCTGCTGTTCCGCGAACGGCCTGGGCGGCAGCAGGTAATCGCGGTGGTCGTCATCATCACCGGGGTGGTCACCCTCACCTTAGTCAGCTAACCCCACGCCGGCCCGCATCGGCGCAATTGATTGCTGTCCGCCCGACGGTCAGAGGCTGGGAGGACGCTAGCGGCGACTCCGTGCTTGAACCCAACAGCTTTATGGCCATTCGCTTGGAACAGATCGGGTAGGCGGATCGCCCGCCCCATTCACTTTCGACGTGGCTAGGTAGTACCTGAACCATGCCAATCCTGAGGAATCGTGATCCGATACCGATCGCACACGAATTGCACCGTTGCACGTTCTCACATTCGACGGAAGCACGGTCGTAGACTGCCCAGCAGGAAAGAGCCGGGTCCCGGTGCGACGCGTAATAACTCCTACCCAACGCCAAGCGCCTGCTGATCAACGCCGCCGCCGCCCCATCGCGGACTTGCGAAAGCCTGGGAGGGGTGACCTAGGTAGGCTAAGC
This sequence comes from Bifidobacterium breve, assembly GCA_945901095.1. Lineage (GTDB taxonomy): Bacteria > Actinomycetota > Actinomycetes > S36-B12 > S36-B12 > WLND01. The sequence goes on along the minus strand of CAMDKQ010000008.1, from coordinate 8,697 downwards.
ACCCGTAATGGAACTGTCCAAATGACAGATCGGGAGGGTCCATGCCACTGAGGTGTCCATTCGCGGAAGCGTCCGACGTGATGGACGCCTTCCAGTCATTCGTCACCTTCCGCGAAGCCACTCGCCGCTCCGTACCCTCAAGCGGCAGCGACTGATCTCCTCCGGTATTCGGGTGGCCATCCGTGATGGCGGGAAGCTCACCGGATCGGTGCGCGTCTACAGCGCCCTTGCGATGGACGCGGCACGCGCCGAACGCCGGAATCAAGGCACCCTTGCTCGACGCTACGCACGAGAGGCTGCTCGCTTGGAAGGCGAAACGGAATCGCTAGTTGGGTCACCACCCGCGGGTGCGCTTTCTGCCCACAGGCCGTCCCGCTCCCGGGTCGAGATCCACGAGGACGTCGATGTCGCTACCCGTGGTGGAGTCACTGCGGGCGATGGATCCAAAGAGCCGCGGATTGCTGGCTCCGTGGCGCCTCCGAACCTCGTCCAACTGCTCACGGCGGGTAGCGACGGCTGCCCGGGCGTCGGCCGCGGCACTGGTAACGGTCATGCACGCTCAATAGCCGCGAAAACCGCAGACCACCATCAGCGACAAGCCGGAGCCCGTCGATCGTGGGGCAGACGTGGCTGGCACCCGCGTATCAGCGAACCAGCAGTCGGGGCTCGCCGCGCCCTGCGCTCCCCCGACCGGCGGATGGCTTTCGACCATGCGGTCGCTACGCGATCCTGCAACACAATGTTTTGGGGTCACAACCCCGCCCTCTCATCGTCCAATGAGTTCGCTCGTCACAGCCAGTGAATGCGGCCGGCGAGACTCCTCGTGCCAGCGTTGCCCGACAGCAATGTGTCAAGGGCATCGACGAATCTGCCGATCATGTCCCTCCGCCGAGGCCACTGGTTATCAGAGGTGAAGATCAGGCCTGCATGGACCCGGCTCTCATCCGCCCATCGCTGAGCGATCACGGCGAAGTCCCCGACGTTGTTCGTCACGAGTGCAAGTCCTTCAGCACTGCATCGCGCCAACAGCGGCTCGTCGTCCTCGAACTGCCAGCCGAGTTCGCTGACCGCATGCACATCATGACCTCGATCATGCAGGCCGACCGCGATCACGGGGAATAGTGGTGATCGAGGGCGAGCCTCACGCGAGAGCAGCTTGCTGCCGCTCCCAGCGGGCATGTTCACTTGCTTCGACCGAAGCCGCCCTTGCTTCGTCCACATCAATCTCAGCGCCGAAATCGCCGTAGTAGTCGCGGGCTGCGAGCACGAACGGCCGCTCGATCCCGAGGTAGTCGGCCACCTCGTCAACGTCGCCCCGCGCATCCCTGCCGGGCAGCGTCAAGTTGCCGTTTGCATCGGTCCTCGCCGAACCCAGATTCACCTTCTTGCCACCGACGAGCATGGTGACCGCCATCTTGGTGCTCGGTTGCAGAGCATCGACCTCGGCAACGATGATTCGCCCGACAGCGACCGGCACCTTCGGCGCGGCCGCAGCGGTTGCACCCGGAGTGTCAACGACGGTTGGGGTTACCCGAGCGGCCGCGGCGGCGTTGACGAGCACGACGCCTGAACCAGTCGCTCCGATTACGGTGGCTACCTGCGGACTGCTGACCGCGCCGACAGTTGCCGGCGGCAACTCAGGTGCGTAGTTTGCTGCGAGGGCGATCGGTGCGAGCAGCAAGCCAACGGCTGGGCTCCTGATGCGAGAGCGTCGGTGTCTTAACTCAACAACACCGACGCCTCGCTTATTTGACTACGACTCGAAGTCCCCGCCCCTACCGCTCATCTTCTTACGATTGGCCGCGGGCCGCTCGTAGCGAATGACAAAGAGAACGACAACGGCGAGAAAAATAGCCACCACAATGATCCCTGCCATGGTGACTAACCGAGAACTGCCCACACGACGAGGGCGAAGATTCCGACCCCGATGACGATGAATGCGAGCGCGGTCAGCGACAGGAACGAGCGCGATGCTGCAATCTTTACCGACAGCGCCGATGGCTGCTCGAGCTTCTGCAGATCCGCGACCAGCGACTGGGCCTCACGGATGGTCGCGTACTGCGTGATCATCGCGAGGATGCCCGTTGCGGCGGCGATACCAATCGCGAGATACCTGACGCTGTCCGTTGCGCCGTCGAATGCACCGATCGCAGCGAGGACGAGGATGGCGATGAGCATGATCGTCGGGCCCATCTGGGCGCTGATGATCTGAGTGCGCTTAACATTCCAGAGTTCTAGCAGTCCTTTTTCATCCACTGAGTATTCCCTTGTTCACTGCGACTGCTACGCGCCTTGCGAAGCAGTCCCAACGGTAGACCTGCCCCGGGTTCTCCGCATGTTCTCAGCATCCATCTAGAGTGCTGGCCATGGCTCCGGTCCCCCGCACCAAGAACGGCTTCCAGCCCAAAGAGTGCGCGGTATGCCAGCGGCCCTTCGAATGGCGCAAGAAGTGGGCTCGGGACTGGGAGTCGGTCAAGTACTGCTCACAGGCCTGCCGTGAGCGCGCCCCGAAATCACGCAGGGACTCCTAATGCTCCTCGCCTGCTCCGCGGCGGGTGAAGATGATGAGCGAGATGACGGCCCAGGCGAACAGGAACGGCACGCCTACGATGGCCTTCTCGTTCGTGTTGAGCGCGGCCATGAGCCAAAAGACGAGCCCGGCGAGGACCAGTGCTGAGATGTAGCCTGCGATCGGGTGGGTCTTCTCGGCATGCTCGGTTTCCATAGTCGTCTCCTTGTCAGAGCCACGGCCAATTACGCCTCTGGCGGTTGAAGCGAAATCTATCGGTCAGTTTATGCGCTCGAGGATGAGGGGGAGCCTGTTCACGTGCGCGCCCGCCGGGCCGATCGCGATGGCACCCTCGAGCGCCTGCATAGCCGTTGTGAAACGATGCTCGTCATCGGTATGAAGGGTGAGAAGGGGCATCCCGGCGGCGACGGCATCGCCGGGCTTGGCATGGATTTCGATGCCGGCACCCTCCGACACCGAATCCTCCTTACGAGCCCGGCCGGCACCAAGGCGCCATGCGGCGATACCCACCTTTAGTGCATCGAGCTCGGTCATGGTGCCGCGAGTTTCGGCCACGACTTGGTGACGGTGCGGCGCCGTCGGCAAAGGAGCGTCAGGATCGCCGCCCTGTAGCCGGATCATCCGGTTCCAGACATCCATTGCCGTACCGTCCTGCAGGGTCTTCGCCGGGTCGACCCCGGTGATGCCGGCGAGGTCGAGCATCTCGCGGGCGAGGGTGATCGTGAGCTCAATGACGTCGGACGGACCACCGCCCGCGAGCACCTCGACCGATTCACGGACCTCAAGGGCATTGCCGACCGTTAGGCCGAGTGGGACGTCCATCGCCGTAATCAGCGCACGAGTGTTGACCCCCGAATCGAGCCCAATTCTCACCATCGTCTCAGCGAGCCGCTTCGCCTGAACCGGGTCAGACATGAAGGCGCCGGATCCGGTTTTCACATCAAGAACCAAGCCTCCGGCACCCTCGGCGATCTTCTTGCTCATGATGCTCGAGGCAATGAGCGGGATCGCCTCGACAGTGCCGGTCACATCGCGGAGCGCATAGAGCTTCTTGTCAGCGGGCGCCAGGCCCGGGCCGGCCGCGCAGATGACACCGCCGCACGACCGCAGCACTTCGAACATCTCGTCATTGCTCAGGTTTGCCCGCCAGCCCGGGATCGACTCGAGTTTGTCAAGGGTTCCGCCGGTATGCCCGAGGCCGCGGCCGCTGAGCTGCGGCACGGCAGCGCCACACGCTGCGACAACCGGCACGAGCGGAAGGGTGATCTTGTCCCCAACACCGCCCGTCGAATGCTTGTCGACCGTGGGCCGCTCGAGGGTGGTGAAGTCCATCCGCTCCCCCGAGCGGATCATCGCATCGGTCCAGCGAACGATCTCGGCCTCTTCCATGCCATTGAGGAGGATCGCCATGGCAAGGGATGCCATTTGCTCCTCTGCAACGACGCCCCGAACGTAGGCATCAATCACCCAGTCGATCTGATCGGGGCTCAGCACCCCCCGATCGCGCTTGGCCCGGATGATGTCGACTGCTGCGTACGGCTCAACCACGGTGGATGCGATCCTCTGCTCGATCGATGAGATCCTGCGGGCCGAACGCCTGCGGGAGGATGTCGGCGAGGGTCAAGATCCCCTCCGGGGTGCGGATTAGGCTCGTGGGCCGGCCGTGCTCCCAGAGCAACTGACGACAGCGCCCGCACGGCATCAGTGCATCACCATGCTGATCGACGCACGCGATCGCCATGAGCGTGCCACCGCCAGTCGCGTGAATATTCGACACCATGCCGCACTCGGCGCACAGGCCGATTCCGTAGCAGGCGTTCTCGACATTGCAGCCGGTGACGATGCGGCCATCGTCCATGAGCCCAGCGACTCCGACCTTGAACTTGGAGTAGGGGGCGTAGGCGCGGTGCATGACGGTCACCGCCTCGGCGGTGAGGGCATCCCAGTCGACGTCAGCCATCACTACTGCTTCTCGTACGGCTGGCCATCAGCAGCCGGCGGACGCACCCGGCCCACAACGCCAGCAACGACGACGATCGTCACGAGATACGGCGCCATGGCGAGGAACTCACTCGGGATCGGAATATCGAGCAGCGCGAATTTCTGCTGCAGCGACTCCGAGAACCCGAAGATGAGGGCGGCGAGGAAGGCTCCGATTGGGTTCCAAGCCCCGAAGATCATTGCCGCCAGTCCAATGAATCCGCGGCCACCCGTCATGTTCTCGTCGAATCTGCCGACCGAGCCGAGGGTGAACCAAGCGCCAGCAAAGCCACCGACCATGCCGCCGTAGATGACCGCGAGGTAGCGGACCTTCGCCACGCTCACGCCGAGGCTGTCAGCAGCCTTCGGGTTCTCACCGACCGCTCGGGTGCGCAGACCCCAGCGGGTTCGGAAGAGCAGATACGTCACGCTCCCGATAAGGATGAACATGCCGTACACGATGATCGTCTGGTCGAAGAACATCGGCCCAATGATCGGGATGTCACCCAAGATCGGGATCTTGACTGCCGCAAAGATCGGGGCATCGTTCAACTCCGGCTTCTTCACGAGCACCTGGGCGGTGAGGAAGGAGGTGAGGCCGAGCACGAGGATGTTGATGACGACGCCAATGATGATCTGGTCGACCCGGAACTTCACGGCAAGCACCGCGAGAAGCAGCGCGAGGACCCCCCCGGTGAGGGTGGCGGAAAGCAGCCCTATCCAGCCGCCAAGGAGCGAGCCCATGACGACCCCTGTGAATGCACCGCCAAGCAGCATGCCCTCAATGCCGATGTTCACGACGCCTGAGCGCTCGCACAGGATGCCCGACAGGGCACCGAGTGCGATCGGGGTCGAGCGCGCGACGGTCGCGACGAGCATGCTGATGAGGGAGAACTCCTGGCCGGATGCGGCCCACACCATAAGGGCGATCGCGAACACGCCGAACGATATGCCGAGGATGATCGTCGTCTTGCCCTGAAACCCCCGAAAGAACTGCGTAGCGCCAAGGAAGGCAAGGACCGAGGACAGCACCCACAGCGAACCCGCCGACGGAACTGCAAGGGAGTCGAGTTGAATGGCATCATCCGGGGTGCTGAGTCCGAAGGTTGAGACCCCGCTCACCGCCGGGACGAACACGAGCATGACGAGCCCTGAAAGCAGAAGGAGGACGACTCCTGAGATGCGGGCTTTGCGAATCTGGCGCTTCGTCAACTCCTTCGTGCGCTTGCCGGTGAGTTCGTAGCTCTCGCGCGGCGCAGGGGCGCTCGCTTGGTTCATGATGCCCATCCCTTGCTGATCTGGGTGGAGACGGCGGGAGTCTTGAGCCGGTACAGCGCAGTGATGAGGGCGGGCGCTGCGACAAAGATGATGATGAGTGCCTGGATGACGGCGATGAGGTCAATCCCCACATCAGCAGACACCTGCATTTGCTGCCCACCCGCCCGCAGCCCGCCAAAGAGCACAGCAGCAGCTACGACCCCCCAAGGGTTCGACCTGCCGAGCAGGGCCACAGCAATGCCGTCGAACCCGATGTTCGATGAGAACCCAGGAGTGGCCCGATCCAGAACACCGAGGATCTGGCCGGAGCCGGCGAGTCCCGCCAGGCCTCCGGCGATCATCATGACGAGGACGTAGACCTTGGTGATCGACATGCCGGCATAGCGGGCCGCATTCGGATTCGCGCCCACGGCCCGGAATTCGAAGCCGGTCGTCGTACGGAAGAGCAGCCAGTTGATCACTCCAGCGGCGATGAGCGCCACGATGAGCCCGAGGTGCACGCGCAATGCCGGATTCATCCAGCCGAGCAACTGGGTGAGCTGGGCCGAAGCCTCAACCGTCTTCGAGACCGGGTCGTTGCGGCCCTCGCGCTGGAAGAGCTCAGTCTTGAGGAAGAAGTCGACGAGCCGCAGAGCAATGTAGTTGAGCATGATCGTGACGATGACCTCGTGCGCACCGGTCTTCGCCTTGAGGATGCCCGGGATGAAGCCCCAGATGGCCCCGCCAATGAAGCCGGCGAGGAGCGCGAGGGGGAGGTGGACGTAGATCGGCAGCCCGGTGATGCTGAAGCCGACGAACACCGCGCACATGCCGCCGACGAGCATCTGCCCCTCGCCGCCGATATTAAACAGGCCCGCCCTAAATGCGATCGCGACGGACAGACCGGCCAAGATGAGGGGGGTTGCGGCGGTGAGGGTCTCCGAGATCGCCTTGACCGAGCCCACAGACCCCTGCAGGAGTGCCGCATAGGCGTCCATCGCCTGACCGAAACTCGAACCCGTCAGCATGATGAGAACGATGCCGATGAGGAGTGCAGTCACGACGGCGAGGAACGGAATAAGGAGCCCGGTGCGCCAGTTCACACTCGTCGTGAGCTGCTGCACAAAACCGCGCTGCTCGGCCTCCGTCGGAGTCTGAGTGACGGTCACGAGCCTTTTCCTGCCATGAAGAGCCCAATCTCAGTCGGGGTGGTCTCACCTACGAGACGCTCGGCCACGATCTTGCCGTCATACATGACGATGATTCGGTCGGAGAGCGCGAAGATCTCGTCGAGCTCCGTCGAAACGATGAGGATCGCCTTACCCTCGTTTCGCTTGCGGACGATCTGCTCGTGGATGTACTCGATGGAGCCCACGTCGATGCCACGGGTCGGCTGCGCGCAGATGACAAGCGGGACATCGCGGCTGAACTCGCGCGCCACGATCATTTTCTGCGCATTGCCCCCCGAGAGTGCGCCGCCCGTATTCTCGATGAGCGGCGGCCTTACGTCGTATGCCTCGACGAGCGCGAGGGCCGACTCCTGGATGCTCGCCTTCTGCAGGCGACCGCCCTTGGAGTAGGGCGCCGCATAGTAGGAGTCAAGGACGAGGTTCTCCTTGATCGTGAATGAACCGACCATGCCCATGTCGTTTCGGTCCTCGGGAACGTGGGCGATGCCCAGCACGTGGCGATCTCGGACGCTCCTGTTTGAGATATCCGCGCCGTCGAACTCGACCCTCCCGCTTGAGATCGGGAGCAGCCCGGTGATCGCCTCAACGAGCTCCGTCTGGCCATTGCCCTGGATGCCGGCGACCCCGACGATCTCGCCCGCCGCGACCGACAGGCTCACCTTGTTCAGGAGCGGGCGACCGTAGTCATCGACCATCGTCACATCCGTGAGCTCGAGAATCGTCCGCCCGGGGGTGCCAGGTTCCTTGTCGACCGTGAGGTCGATCTCACGACCCACCATCATCGCGGCGAGATCCTCCGGGGTCGCAGTTGTCGGATCGGCGTGACCGACGACCCTGCCACCGCGCAACACCGTGATGTCATCGGCGACCGCCAGGGCCTCCTTGAGCTTGTGGGTGATGAAGATAATCGTCGCTCCGCGAGCTTTGAGCTCAGCAACGATGCCGAAGAACTCCTCGACCTCCTGGGGGGTGAGTACCGCTGTCGGCTCGTCGAACACGAGAATCTTCGCACCCCGCAGCAGTACCTTTATGATCTCCACCCGCTGCTGGATACCAACGGGGAGATTCTCGATTTTTGCATCGGGATCGACCGCGAGACCGTAGCGCTCCGAGATCTCCTTGACCTCCCTGCGTGCCTCGCGCCGGTTCAGTACACCTCCGGCCTTGGTGGGCTCCACGCCGAGGATGACGTTCTCGTATACCGAAAAAACTGGGACGAGCATGAAGTGCTGATGCACCATCCCAATGCCCGCCTTGATCGCGTCACCCGGATCACGGAAGGTCTGATGAACGCCATCGATGAGGATCTCGCCAGCATCCGATCGATACAGGCCCGACAGCACGTTCATGAGGGTGCTCTTGCCGGCGCCGTTTTCGCCGATGAGGGCAAGCACAGTGCCGGATCGGGCGGTGAGGCTCACATCGTCATTCGCGAGCACCCCGGGGAATCGCTTCGTGATTCCCCGCAGTTGAAGTTCCACACCTCATCCTCTCGTCGCTCGCTAACCGTGCACGACACGCTATCCGTATTGGCGGCCAGATACAGGAGAAGGTGGGGTTCGATGTGCTCGAACCCCACCCTCCCCTCGACTCACGTGGAGCCGGCTTACGACTAGCCCTTCTTGACGCTCACCGAACCGTCAATGATTCCGACCTGAAGTGCCGTCATCTGCTCCTTGAGTTCCGGAGAGACCATGGAATCCATATCGTGGTACGGGGCCAGACCCACGCCACCGTTCT
>CAMDKQ010000007.1 GCA_945901095.1 Bifidobacterium breve | reverse complement strand
GCCGTCCACGTCATCACGGGCAACCTCTCCGCCCACAAGACCCCCGAGATCACCAAGTGGCTCGCGTACCGCGACCGCCGTCATCGAAACAGTCCAACGAGACCGCGCCACACTAAACCGCCAGATCAATTCAAAGACAGACCACTAGTTGTCAGCCTCGAGGATGGTCGCTCCGTCTGCGGCACGCTGCACCGCACCGCAGCCTTCCTTCGCCGCGGCGGGCGTGTCGTCGGCGTCGCCTACAGCAACGATCTCACCGTTCCCGGCGTTCGACTCCCACAGTGAAACCCGGCTCGATACGTGGCGCAACACCGTCGTGTGGATCAGCGTCGCCTCCTCCACTCAATCATTCGTCATCCCCATGGGCCACCTCAACGGTGACTACATCGAGTCCAAGTACCCTCTCAAGGACTCCGGGAAGATCCGCGAAGCCAAGGGCCTCCCGCTGCGGCCGTCCGACTACTCGACCCTCACAGCAAACGAGGTCAAGATGTCCACTCCTGCCCCCGCACAGTTGAGTCGTACGCAGGTGTTCAAGGCACCCAAGCTGCTGCTTCTTGACCCGTCGATCCTCAAGGTCGGACACAACCTGTCCTTCGACCTCGGCAGCGTCGCCAAGTACATCGGTGGCATTCCGGTCGGGTCGAACGCAGACACCATGATCGCGGGCTTCCTCATCGACTCCTCCAAGGAATACGGGTTCGGTCGCAAGGACGTCGCCAAGCAGTACGCAGACATCGACATGGTCAAGGTCGTCGGCGGCGAGCCGTCCATACGATCGCCCTGCAGACCCCAGTCCGCCCGCAGGATGTGGATGCTGTCGGTGTTGTCGCTCTTAGTGGCGAGGTGGGTCACGCGCGCCGTTGAATCGGCGGGTGAACCCGGGCCAGTGTCCGCAGACCGGCACCTGCACGCGGTCGAAGTTGCAAACGTCACCCCGCTCCTCACCGGGATGCGCGGAATCGTCCTCCGCGATGCTAATCACAGCTATCCGGCAACGGGCAATCCCACGACCCGTGTTCCTGCCCCGACGGACGCCACAGAGAGTCGATACCTGGCATGCCCGCAGTTGTGGATCCTCGGGCGCCACCCGATGCCGGACGCATCACACGCCGCGTACCAGATGTCTCGCCAGTGGTCGTCGGCCGTGTGGCCGGTGAGCAGGCATTGCGCGCAGCGGCACCCGCTGCCGGTGTCCCCGTAGGGGGTGCCGTGGTGGTAGGTGCGACCGGCTGACGTGAACGACTTGCCGGTCCTGCCGAGGTCGACCGCCCGCTTCTCGGTTGCGATGAGCCTCGGCGGGAAGATGAGGGCGAACTCGGTCAGCCCGTTGCCCTCGATCCATTGGCGCAGGTCGTCCGCGACCTGCTGTGGAAGCACGATCGTACGCCCGTACTTCTTCCCGGCCTTGGTCTCGTCGAAGACGGCGAACCGCGACCCGTCGTTGTTCTTGCCGCCCATCTGGACCAGCCTGCGACTGATCGAGAACTCGTTGGTCCGGAAGTTCACGTCCCTTACCCGGATCTCCGCGGCCTCCCCGTAGCGCGCTCCGGTCGAGACGAGGATCGCCGCGAACAGCGCCCCTCCTCCTGTTACAGGTGCGCCCAGATCTTCGCGAAGTCCTCCGGGTGAGCAGACGGAACGGTTCCCCGGGCGGCGAGTCGATGATGATCCCGTGGGTCTGGTTGAACGGGAGCAGGTCTGGGACCAGCGGTCGCAGCGACCGCCCGACCGCGCACTTGCACTGGATCCGCGTGTGCGCGCCCAGCCCCTGCCGCTCCAGCATCTCGAACATCTCCGTCATCTTCCGCTTCATGAGCGACGCCACCGGCAGGTGGCCGATGAGCGGCAGGACGTGGTTGCGGATCTCGTTCTCGTAATGAATGATCGTGGGCGGCATGAGCCCGCGAACGTCGACCAGCCACTGCTCGACGGATAGAGCCCGGGACCCAGGGTGCTGATCGCGGGGTACTCATCCGCCGGGAGGGCCCGGTAATACCCTGCGTACCCACCGGCACGCTTCACTGCATATGCCATTACTGAACTCCCGTCATCACCGTTCGCCATGGGGAGACCGGTGACAGCCGGTGACAAAGTTTTTACACGCGGGACTGCGGGAATAGTCCTTGCGCTGCATGCGTTATGCGTGTGGTACTCGGGGCTGATGGTACGGGCTTGACACCAGAATCAGCAGGGCTACCGATGACCCCATGCCCTAAAACTCACATGCAGCAACCACATGCTTGGCTCAATCTTGCGTCCCTGGTTCACCCCGATTACTCGGCGCCGGTGGACTAGAGGGGACACCTAGATCGTCCGGCGAGCCGCTCCAAGTCTGGCGATCGTGACCTCCTTGCCAAGGATCTCTATCGACTCAAAGAGCGGGGGCGACACCCGGCGCCCAGTCACGGCAACGCGCACGGGACCGAAGGCTACCTTGGGCTTCAGCGAGAGGCCATCGATGAGCGCGGTGCGAAGGGCCTCCTCGATGCCAGCTGTCGTCCACGCATCAAGGCCGTTGAGTGCCGCTACCGCGGCATCGATCACCACGGTGGACTCAGGTGAGAGCACGGCCTGCGCGTCAGTGACGTCCATCTCGAAACGCTCGTTCGGCACCAGGAGGAAAGCGAGCATTCCGGCCGATTGGCTCAGGGTTTCCATCCGCTCCTGAACGAGCGGCACAGCCGCCCGAAGGACACCCCGCTGGCCAGCGGTCGGCGGGTAGTCGATGACGTGTGCCTCCACGAGGAAGGGCACGATTCGATCGATCAGGTCATCGTCACCTAGGGCGCGGATCCAATCGCCGTTGATGGCCGTGCACTTCTTCAGGTCGAACCTGGCCGGGTTGGGATTCACCCGGTTCAAGGTGAAGCGCTCGGCCATCTGCTCCTTGCTAAAGAATTCCTGGTCGTCGCCCATCGACCAGCCGAGCAGAGCGAGGTAGTTGAGCAACGCCTCTGGCAGGTAGCCGTGATCCCGGTACATCTGCAGCGCCGACTCGGGATCACGCTTCGAAAGCTTTCGGTTCCCCTCCCCCATGACATAGGGCAGATGTCCGAATCGAGGCGTCGTGCCATCGCTCACTCCGATGGCGGCGAGGGCTTCGTAGAGGGCAATCTGGCGCGGCGTCGACGACAGTAGGTCCTCGCCGCGCAGCACGTGCGTGATCCGCATGAGCGCATCGTCAACCGGGTTTACGAGCGTATAGAGCGGCTCGCCATTCCCGCGGACGAGCACGTAGTCGGGTACGTGCTCCTTGCCGAAGGTGATCTCACCCCGGACGAGGTCATCCCAGGTGCAGTCGCGGTCCGGCATCTTGAATCGAAGGACGAAGTCGCGGCCCTCGGCGATATAGGCAGCAGCCTCGGTGTCCGTGAGATCCCGGCACTGCCCGTCATATCCCGGTGTTCGGCCCTCCGCCTTGGCGAGGTCGCGTCGCTCCTCGAGTTCGGACTGGGAGCAGTAGCACGCGTAGGCATAGCCTGCATCACGCAGTCGCGCAGCGACGTCCGCATAGATGTCGAGCCGTTGGGACTGTCGGTAGGGACCGTGGGCACCCCCCACCTCGGGGCCCTCATCCCAGGTGAGGCCCAACCAGCGCAGCGCATCGAGGAGGGCGTCGTAGGACTCCTCACTGTCGCGGGCCGAATCGGTGTCCTCGATACGGAAGACAAAGGTCCCCTGCATGTGACGCGCAAAGGCCCAGTTGAACAGAGCGGTGCGAATCATCCCGACGTGCGGGTTGCCAGTAGGCGATGGGCAGAATCGGACGCGAACCCGTTCCCCTGCCCCGGTTGCGTCAGCCACGGTCAATCACCGGATTCGTCAACGTCCCCACACCTGCGATCGTCACTGATACCTCATCTCCGGCCCGAATCGGGCCCACTCCAGCCGGGGTGCCTGTAAGGATGACATCCCCCGGCAACAGGGTCATCACCGAACTTATCCACGACACCAGTTCGGCTACGTCGAACACCATGTCACCTGTCGAGCCCTCCTGCCTGACCTCGCCATTCACGTGACAGGCAATCGAAGCAGCGTCGGCCTCGAGATCGGTCGCGATCCAGGGCCCGAGGGGGCAGAACGTGTCGAAACCCTTAGCCCGGCCCCACTGACCATCGGATTTCTGCAGGTCGCGAGCGGTCACGTCATTGGCGCATGTGTAGCCGAGGATGACCTCGGGCACGCGGTCAACCGGCACGTCACTGCAGAGCCTGCCGATCACCACGGCGAGTTCAGCCTCGTGCTCGACCTGTTCGGACTGCCAGGGGAGAGCGATGGGCTCACCCGGGCCGATGATCGAGGTACTCGGCTTGAGGAAGATCATCGGGGACACGGGAACCTCGTTCCCCATTTCCTTTGCATGGGCCGCGTAATTGCGCCCGACGGCGATGATCTTGCTCGGCAGCACCGGGGCGATGAATCGCACATCGGACGCCTTCAGGATGCGTCCCTCTGGGGCCAGTTCGCCGAACGGGTGACCATCAAGCAGTGCAACGAGGGTGCCCTCACCGATCTCCCCTGCGTCCGACAACCCCTCGATGAGGGCAAAGAACAGGTCGCCATCAACAGAAACTCGGCAAATACGCACGAGCGGAGCCTATCGACTCAGGCAGGCTCCTCGGACGCACGCTTATTCCTCAGCAGCCCGAACATCACTGCATCCTCGAGCGCTCGCCAAGACGCCGCGATGACATTCTCGTGGACTCCAACGGTGGACCATTCGCTCGTGCCATCGGTCGTGCCGACGAGGACTCGAGTGACCGCTCCCGTTCCCGTTGCGCCCTCAAGGATTCGAACCTTGTAGTCGACCAGCCTCAGGGCCTCGAGCTCCGGGTAGATCTGCATGACCGCGGCGCGCAAGGCTTTGTCCAGCGCATTCACCGGCCCGTTCCCTTCGGCCGTCGAGATAATGCGCTCGCCGCCTGCGTAGACCTTGACCGTCGCCTCGCTCTTCACTGCACCGTCGGGCAACTGCTCGACGATAGTGCGCCAGGACTCGACCTCGAACGCCTTGGCGAGGCCATCCTCCCCGCGAAGCAGAAGTTCGAACGACGCATCAGCCGCCTCAAACGTCCACCCCTTGGACTCGAGTTCCTTCACCTGCTCAACGACCCTCGTGAGGAGCTCTGGGTCCTCGGAGAGGTCGTAGCCAAGCTCGCGTCCCTTGAGCTCAACAGATGCCCGACCAGCCATCTCTGTGATGAGGACCCGCTGGTTGCCGCCGACGAGTGCCGGGTCAATGTGGTTGTAAAGCTCGGCATTCACCTTTAGGGCGCTCGCATGGAGCCCCGCCTTGTGCGCGAATGACGAGACGCCGGCATAGGCCTGATGGGTATCGGGCGCGATGTTCGTGATCTCGGCGATCGCATGCGATACCCGGACGGTCTCTCGCAGATTGCCCTCCGGTAGGCACTCAATGCCGAGCTTGAGTTCGAGATTCGCAACAACCGGGAACAGGTCGGCGTTGCCCGTGCGCTCCCCATAGCCATTGGCGGTGCACTGAACATGGGTGGCACCGGCCTCAACCGCCGAGATCGTGTTCGCGACCGCGCAGCCCGTGTCGTTTTGGCAGTGAATCCCGATCCGGACGCCGGAACGCTCACGGACATCGTTGACCGTCGCATGGATACCACTCGGAAGCATGCCGCCGTTCGTATCGCAGAGGACGCCGACGCTGGCACCCGCCTCGAATGCCGCGACGAGCAGTCGGACCCCGTAGTCGGGATCGTGCTTGTAGCCGTCGAAGAAGTGCTCCATGTCGACGAATACGCGCCGGCCTTCGCCAACGATGAACCGCACAGTGTCACTCACCATCGCGACGTTCTCGTCCAGCGTGGTCTTCAGCGCCTCCAAGACATGCCTAACATCGGACTTCGCCACGAGCGTCACCACCGGCGCCCCCGAGTCCAGCAGCGCTCGTACCTGAAGGTCCTCCTCTACCTTCACGCCCGCCTTACGGGTGGCACCGAATGCCACGAGTTGGGCGTTGCGCAGGGTCAACTCGGACTGCGCCCTCGCGAAAAACTCAGTGTCCTTCGGCATCGCACCCGGCCAGCCGCCCTCAATGAATCCGACCCCGTACTCGTCAAGAAGCCGTGCAACGGCAAGCTTGTCGTGGACCGAGAACGAGATGCCCTCCCGCTGGGCGCCATCGCGCAAGGTCGTGTCAAACACGTGGAATCCATCTGGACGACTCATGATGCGCCTTTCGTGCGGTGCTCTGCACATGAAAAAACCCCCCGCGGATGCGAAGGGCTGCGCGTCGACCGGTGGTCGACGCGCTAGGAAATAATGATGGTGATGTAATGCACAGCCTAAACCTAGCAGATGGTGTGCATCCAGTTGTGGGGATCGGGCGCAGCGCCTGTTTGAACGTCGAGGAGTGCCTGACGAAGCAGCGTTGTCACCGGCCCGGTCAGCCCGCCTGAGATCGACCAGGCGCCGCTCTGCCGCGACTTCACGTGGCCAACAGGCGTGATGACCGCAGCCGTGCCGCAGGCGAATACCTCGGTTATTTCGCCGCTCTGGCATCCGTCACGCCAATCGCCGACACTGATCGGCTCCTCGTCGGCACGGATGCCGTGGTCCATCGCCACGGTAAGGAGTGAATCCCGGGTGATGCCGGGAAGGAGCGAGCCGGTGAGTCGAGGAGTGACGAGCCGTGCGGAATCACCGGAGCCCCGCACGAAGTAGAGATTCATGCCGCCCATCTCCTCGATCCAGGTCCGTTCGACCGCATCGAGCCAGACCACCTGATCGCAGCCATGCTGCGCGGCCTCAGCCTGCGCCACGAGGGACGCAGCGTAGTTTCCGCCGCATTTTGCCTCGCCGGTTCCACCCGGTGCCGCGCGCACATAGTCGTCGGAGAGCCATACCGAGACTGGCTTAATCCCGTTGGGGAAATATGCGCCCGCCGGTGAGGCGATGAGCAGGTACTGGTAGGAGTTGGCTGGCCGTACACCAAGACCCACCTCGGTGGAAATCATGAACGGACGCAGGTAGAGCGATCGCTCGTCCTCCCCGGAAACCCAGGCGCGATCCTGACGAACGAGCGCCTCGATCGACCCGAGGAACAATTCCTCTGGAAGCTCCGCCATCGCCAGACGCCGGGCCGAGGCGGCGAATCGGGCGGCATTACGCATCGGTCGGAAGGTCTTGACCGAACCATCAGCGTGGCGATATGCCTTCAGCCCTTCGAAAATCTCTTGACCGTAGTGGAGAACACTCGTCGCAGGGTCAAGGCTGATCGGCCCGTACGGGACGAGTTCAGCCTCGTGCCATCCATGATCCGATGTCCACTGTGCGGTGACCATGTGGTCGGTGAAGTAGCGCCCAAATCCGGGATTGGCAAGGATTTCAGCCCGACGCACGGACGTGACGGGCGACGCGTTCTCGGTGATCGCGATTGGCCACAGTGCCGTGCCATGTTCAGCCGTGCCATGTTCAGCCACGCCCTCTTCAGCCACCGCGCTCATGCTCGACTCCTCATCGAAAGGTTCCACAAGTGCCCTTGGGCTCAGCCTAGACCCGACGCTGCGACAGCGCCCGAAGAAAGTGCATCGCCAATCTCGCTCGTCGACCGAACCGCACTTCCCCGGGTCGCTAGGTCGGCGGCCACGGCGGTCTCGACCCATCCCGATGCATCGGCGAGGCCGACGTGGTCGAGGAGCATTGCAAGTGACATGACGGTCGCGGTCGGATCGGCCTTGCCCTGTCCGGCGATGTCCGGCGCCGACCCATGGACGGGCTCGAACATGCTCGGATTCGCACGGCTCGGGTCGATATTGCCACTCGCGGCAAGGCCGATGCCCCCGCCGATCGCGGCCCCGATGTCGGTGAGGATGTCGCCGAACAGATTGTCGGTGACGACGACATCGAAGCGCTCGGGGTTCGTGAGGAAAAACATTGACGCGGCGTCCACGTGGCAGTAGTCGGTGGCGATGTCGGGGTAATCCTTGGCGACGCGATCGAAGGTCCGCTGCCACAGGGACCCAGCGTGGACGAGCACATTCGTCTTGTGCACGAGGGTGACCTTGCCGCGCCGCCGGCCTGCCCTCTCGAATGCATCGCGCACAATCCGTTCGACACCGAATGCTGTGTTGATGCTCTCCTCGGTTGCGACCTCATGGACGGTCCCCTTGCGAAGGACGCCGCCTGAACCCACATATGGGCCCTCGGTCCCCTCCCTGCAGACAACGAAGTCGATCTCTGCAGGACCCTTACCAGCGATCGGCCCTGTCACGCCCGGGTACAGCTTCACGGGGCGCAGGTTCACGTGATGGTCCATGACGAAGCGGAGCGGGAGCAGTACCCCCCGCTCGAGAATCCCTGGAGCCACGGACGGGTCACCAATCGCACCGAGCAGGATGGCGTCGTAGCCGCGCAGTTCCTCCACCACCGAATCCGGCAGCAACTCGCCGGTCGCGTTGTAGCGACGCGCACCAAGGTCGTATTCGGTCGTCTCGACGGTGACCTCAGCTAGCGGAGCGATCGCAAGGAGGACCTTCATGGCCTCGGCCACAACCTCCGTCCCGATGCCGTCGCCGGGAATGAGTGCAAGGTTCAGTGTGCGTGACATGAACAGAAGAGTAGTTGTCGCCGAATGGCAACACATCCCCGGATCAGTCAGCCGTGAGCCTGACCGTGATTCCACAATGCGCGACCCCACCGCTCCCTGACTTGCGCGCCCTCCGCTCGCTCATGTGGGTGAGGATTCGTCCAAGCAACCCGTATTTACGGGTGATGACAGCCACGCTCACCTCCGTCTGCTCCGCATCCTGAAGGCTCGCAACCCCCGACGCGACCACAGCCCCGGGCTTTACGCGACCACGCATATCGCATGGGGAGACTAGGACCGCGGGGTTGCTTCGCAACCGCTTCACCTTGCCGGAGTTCGGATCAGTGATGAGGATGAGGGCATCGCCGCTACGAGCGAGCCAAACCGGAGTCGCGACTGCGGTGCCGTCCGCGCGATAGGTCGTCAGGGAGATGTACTTAGCCGAGCCGAGGATGTCCAGGGCGGTGGATGCGGTCATGAAACATCTCTACCAGACATCAACTGCCCGATACGCAAACCAGCCTCCTGCAAAAACCTGCCTCCTGCACAGACGTGAACCCGCCCGACACCTGCTACAGTCACCGCATCATGACGCGAGCCCTCCTCCTTCGCTGCCGCGGCGAGGCCTAGACCACCGGCCTCCTCGTCGCGGGTTTTGTCGTTCGCCGGTCACAGGCACCTTTGCCGGTCACAGGCTTAGACGGCTACCACCCAGACGAGACTCCGAGGAGCACAGATGTCCAGCACATTCGATCGCAGCGCCACCTACGAAAATCGAACCGCCCAGCAGCCCTCGGGCATGCGGTTCCACCGCTACTCCCCCTTCACCCCGATCGAAGTCCCTGATCGCACCTGGCCAAGCGCCGTCATCACGAAGGCTCCGCGCTGGTGCGCCGTCGATCTCCGCGACGGCAATCAGGCGCTCATCGATCCCATGACCCCCGCGCGCAAACTGCGCATGTTTAACCTGCTCGTCTCCATGGGGTACAAGGAGATCGAGGTCGGCTTCCCATCGGCGTCACAACTCGACTTCGACTTTGTCCGCCTGCTCATTGACGACGGCCTCATCCCCGACGATGTCGTGATTCAGGTGCTCACCCAGTCGCGCGAACACCTCATCGAACGCACCTTCGAGTCCATCCGAGGGTCCAATCAGGCCATCGTTCACCTCTACAACTCGACCTCAACCCTGCAGCGGCGCGTCGTCTTCGGACTCGACCGCGCCGGCATAGTCGACATCGCGGTTCACGGAGCGCAACTCTGCTCGAAGTTCGCAGATCAGATCGCAGGCGAGACCGACGTGTTCTTCGAGTACTCACCGGAGTCCTACACCGGAACCGAACTCGACTTCGCTGTCGAGGTCTGCGATGCGGTGACCGACGTCTGGCAGCCGACACCCGACCGCAAGGTCATCATCAACCTGCCCGCCACAGTCGAGATGGCCACCCCGAATGTCTACGCCGACTCGATCGAGTGGATGACCCGCAACATCGCGCGCCGAGACTCTCTCATCATCTCCCTACACCCGCACAACGACCGGGGCACCGCAGTCGCCGCGGCTGAGCTCGGCTACATGGCTAGCGCCGACCGTATCGAGGGCTGCCTGTTTGGCAACGGTGAACGCACCGGCAACGTGTGCCTCGTCACCCTCGGGATGAACCTGTACAGCCAGGGCATCGACCCGCAGATCGACTTCAGCGACATCGACGACGTGCGCCGCACCGTCGAGTACTGCAATCAGATCCCGGTGCATGAACGGCATCCCTACGGAGGCGACCTCGTCTACACGGCGTTCTCCGGCTCGCACCAGGACGCCATCAATAAGGGCCTGACCATCATGGAGTCTGACGCAGCATCGGCCGGCGTCGGCGTCGACGACTTTCACTGGGCCGTCCCCTACCTGCCGATCGACCCCAAGGACGTCGGACGCACCTACGAGGCTGTCATCCGGGTGAACTCGCAGTCCGGCAAGGGCGGCGTGGCCTACATCATGCGGACCGAGCACAAACTCGAACTTCCGCGCCGCCTCCAAATTGAGTTCTCCCAGGTTATTCAGTCCGTCACCGATGGTGAGGGTGGCGAGGTCGGTCCCGGCGAAATGTGGTCGGTCTTCTCCGGGGAGTACCTTCCCGATCCCGCAGCCCCGTGGGGCCGGTTCTCCCTCAAGTCCGTGAAGCACGAGTCGGCAGTCGACGGCGACACGTCCGTCCAGGCGGTCATCACTGACAATGGAATTGACGTGACCCTCGACGGATCAGGAAATGGGCCCATCGCAGCTTTCTGCGATGCGCTGAGCCGGCACGGGATCGACGTCCGAGTGCTCGACTACGCCGAGCATGCGATGAGCGCTGGCGGCGATGCCACAGCCGCCTCGTATCTCGAGTGTGCAGTCGACGGCCGGGTGCTCTGGGGGGTCGGCATTGACCCATCGATCACCACCTCGTCGCTCAAGGGAATCATCAGCGCTGTGAACCGGGGCCTTCGCGGATAACGGGCGCCTAGCCCGCGACGACCTCGTCGGAACTCTGCGCGAATTGGCTTTCGTACAGTTCGTAGTAGAAACCCTTGCGCTCCATGAGTTCCTCGTGGGAGCCCTGCTCGATGATGCTGCCCTTGACCATAACGAGGATGACATCAGCCGCCCGAATGGTCGAGAGCCGATGAGCGATGACGAAGCTCGTTCGCCCTCGCCGGAGCTCGGCCATCGCCCGCTGGATGAGCACTTCGGTGCGCGTGTCGACCGAACTCGTCGCTTCGTCCAGGATGAGGACCGCCGGATCGGCAAGGAATGCCCGAGCAATGGTGAGGAGTTGACGCTCACCCGAGCTTACGTTTTCCGCGAGATCGGTGAGCCTGGACTGGTACCCGTCGGGCAGGGTCTGAATGAAGTGCTCCGCGAATGACGCCCGCGCTGCTCGCTCGACCTCCTCACGCGTCGGATTCTGCGCACCGTAGGCGATGTTGTCGAAGATCGTGCCCTCGAACAGCCATGCATCCTGAAGGACCATTCCGAAGCAACGTCTCACATCCTCTCGGGTCACATCGCGGGTGTCGACGCCGTCGATGAGAATCCGGCCGGACTGCACCTCGTAGAAGCGCATGAGCAGGTTCACGAGGGTTGTCTTTCCTGCTCCGGTCGGTCCGACGATCGCGATGGTCTGCCCCGGCTCCACGTCGAGGCTGAGATCCTCGATGAGGGGGACGTCGTCGAGATAACGGAAGCGGACGTTCTCGAAGCGGATTCGTCCAGTGGGATCGACGATGCGGGCGGGTGAGGTGCTGTCGGGTAACTCCTCGGGAGCATCGAGGATCTCGAACACCCGCTCGGCTGAAGCAGCGCCCGATTGGAGCAGGTTTGCCACTCCGGCGATCTGCATAATCGGCATTGAGAACTGGCGCGAGTACTGGATGAACGCCTGCACATCGCCGAGCGACATCGTCCCGCTGGCGACGCGAAGTCCTCCGAACACGGCAATCGCGACGTAGTTAAGGTTTGAGACGAAGGTGAGTGCAGGTTGGATGAGACCCGAGATGAACTGGGCACGGAAACTGCTCTCGTACATCCGCTCATTCGCCGCGTCGAAATCGACGATCGCCTGATGTCTGTGACCGTACACCCGGACCAATTCGTGTCCGGAGAAGGTCTCCTCCACATGCGAGTTCACCTTGCCCGTCCAGGACCACTGTGCCACGAAGTGCGGCTTTGATTGTCTAGCGATGAGCATCGCCACGAAGAATGAGAGCGGCACAGTGAGGACGGAGATGATGGCGAGCAACGGACTGATCCACACCATCATCGCCAACACGCCGATGACCGTAAGGATCGACGTCACGAGTTGGGTGAGCGTCTGCTGAAGCGTTGTCGCAATGTTGTCGATGTCGTTGGTTACCCTGCTCAGCAGGTCCCCCCGAGGGGTCGAGTCGTAGTACTTGAGTGGCAGGCGCCCGAGTTTGTGGTCGACCTCCTCCCGTAAGCGGTAGATCGTTCGCTGCGTCACCCCCGCCATGAGGGCGTTCTGCGCCCAGGAAAGAACCGCACTCACAAAGTAGACGACAGCGACGAGCGAGATGATCCTCGCCAACTCACCGAAGTCGACTCCCGCGCCCGGGTTCAGCGTCATTGCGCCGACCATCGCGGCCTGACTGTCATCGCCGGATGCCTGCATGGCCTCAATGGCCTGATCCTGGGTCATCCCGATTGGAATTCGCGACGAGATGACGCCCGCGAAGATGACGTTCGTAGCATTGCCGAGCAGCTTGGGACCGAGGACCGCCAGAAACACACTCACGCTTCCGAGGACGAAAACGGCCGTGATGAGCCATCGCTCCGGGTGAAGGCGAGCCGCGATTCGACGAATCGCCGCATTGAAGTCAGTAGCCTTCTGCGCCGCCGGCGCCAATCCCATGCCGGGTCCGCCCGCCATCGGGCCGCTAGGTCGCCCCCCGCCCCCGGGCCCATGCATGCTCATACCGGACTACCCAATTCAGCCTGCGAGAGGGCGATCTCCCGGTAGGTCTCACAGGAGCCAATGAGATCAGCGTGCGTGCCAATACCGACCACCCGCCCGTAGTCCATGACCACAATCTGGTCACAATGCATGATCGAACTGACACGCTGCGCAACCATGATCATGGTTGACCCGGTCGTCTCCTTGGCAAGAGCCGCGCGTAGGCGGGCATCGGTGGAGTAGTCCAGCGCCGAGAAACTATCGTCGAAGAGGTAGACCGCCGGTCTACGAACTACGGCACGGGCTATCGAGAGCCGCTGGCGCTGACCGCCCGAAAGATTCGCCCCACCCTGATCGATTGTCGATCCAAGTTGATCGGGCATCCGCCTGACGAAGTCGGCCGCCTGCGAAATCTCAAGTGCACACCAGATCTCGTCATCGGTCGCATCCGGCCTGCCGAATCGGATATTGCTCGCAACAGTTCCAGAGAACAGGAATGACTTCTGAGGAACGATCCCGAAGCCCTGCCACAGTTCCTCCATCGGAACGTGACGTACGTCAACACCATTGACGAAAACCTTCCCCTCGGTCGTATCCAGAAGTCTCGGGATGAGGTTGAGCAGGGTAGTTTTCCCTGACCCGGTGCCGCCGACGATCGCGGTTGCCTGACCCGGCACGAAGGCAAGTGACACGTCCTGAACGACGCTCGCCTGCGCCCCCGGATAGCGGAACCCCACCCCCACCAACTCGATGCGCCCCTGCCCGAGGTTCGACTCCGCCCGCGCCGACCACAGACCCTCTCGGCACTCAGCGGAAGGAGGATCGAGCATGTCGGGCTGAGTTCCAAGCACCTCGTTGATCCGCTCAGCCGACGCAGCTGCCCGAGGGATCATCATGAGGGTCATCACCGCCATCATCACCGAGAAGAGGATCTGCATGATGTAGGCGAGGAACGCAGAGAGGTTCCCAATAGGCATGTCACCGCTATCAACAAGGTGCCCGCCGAACCAGATGACCGCGACCGATGACATGTTCATGATGAGCATGAGCACCGGCATCATGATGGCGAACATCATGGTCACCTTGAGCGACGTGTCCGTGAGACCCGCATTTGCCTCGGCGAAGCGCGCCCGCTCTGTCTCGGTGCGATTGAAGGCGCGCACCACCCTGATCCCCGTGAGATTCTCACGCAGGACCTGGTTCACCCGGTCGATCTTCAACTGCATGGCCTTGAACAGCGGCATCGTTCGAACCACCATCACCGTAATCACCGCAAGCATGACCGGGATGATGACGAACAGGATCCGGGAGAGTTGGGCATCCTCTCGGATGGCCATGATGATGGCGCCGATAGCCATGACTGGAGCGAGGATCATCATGGTCAG
The DNA here is from genome assembly GCA_945901095.1 of Bifidobacterium breve. GTDB lineage: Bacteria > Actinomycetota > Actinomycetes > S36-B12 > S36-B12 > WLND01. Next base: position 21,292 of record CAMDKQ010000007.1, on the reverse strand, counting down.
GCCCGTCATGACAAGCATCTGGATCTGCTGCACGTCGTTCGTGCTTCGAGTGATGAGCGAGGGAACGCCGACCGAGTGAACTTGGCTGAGCGACAGCGACTCGACTCTCCTGAACAGGCTCGCCCGAATATCGCGTCCGAGTCGCATCGAGGTTCGCGCGCTGTAGTAGACCGTCACAACCGAGGCCACGAGGAGAGCGGCTGAAACCGCGAGCATGATCATCCCCACGCGCAGGATGTAGGGAACATCACCCTTGATGACACCGTTGTTGATGATGTCAGCATTGAGGTTGGGTAGGTAGAGGCTCGTGAACGCCTGGATGAGGAGCAGTCCGCTGACGAGGACGAGCACCGCGTGATGGGGACGCAAGTACTCGCGCAGAAGCAGCGTCATTCCGAATCCTCCCCTCCCCTGCGGTCATCGTCACCGCCTACTGGCACCGTTGCGCTCGTTACTCCTCGGGCACAGTCGTCACCGTACCGCGGCTTCGCTGAGCCCAAACGACGCAGCCAATGACTGCCACGGCAGCGAGGATCGTGCCGACTGACACCTGCTCGCCCAGAAGCAGTGCTGACCACAGCAGGGTAAGGAGCGCCTGGAGTTGCTGTACCTGCCCTCCATGCGCTGCTCCGGCGAGCGACAACCCTCGATACCAAGCGAAGAAGCCGAGGTACATAGAAGAGACGCCGAGGAGCACGAGCGACCACCATTCGGCAGCACTCGTGTCGTAGGAACCACCGGTGAGCCACCACAAGATGAGGGATGCTGGCACTGTCACCGGGAGTGCGAGCACCACCACCCACGAGATGACTTGCCACCCCGGCATCACCCTCGTGATGGCCGCACCCTCCACGTAGCACCATGACGATGACAGCACCGCGCCGACGATGAGCAAGTCCGCGGCGAAGTCGCCTCCCTCCGCGCCACCCTTTGACAGCGCAAATACGACAAGGGCAAGCGTGCCAGCGGAAGCCGCCCACCAGAACTGCCGGGAGACTCGCTCCTTGGACCTCATGACTGCGAACAGGGCGGTCGTGAGTGGCATGAACGCCGCGATGACGGCAGCGTGCGCAGCAGTCGTTCGCTCGAGCGCAAGGGCCATGAGGATCGGCCACCCGAACACTGCACCAATCATGGTGAACACGAGCGGACGGATCGAGGATCGCTGCGGCCAGGGAACCCGGCACACCAGAAGGAACAGGCCCGCGATGGATCCGGCGATGACCGCGCGCCCCGTTGCCGTGAAGAATGGGCTGAATCCGCCCACCGCCACCTTCGTCAGCGGAACCGAGAACGAGAACAGGACGACACCGAGGAGCGCCCACGCGAGTCCAACTCGCACGACTGCCGCTTGGTCGGTCACGGGCTCATCATGGCCCAGGCAGCCGCGCCAGGTGTGCTCAGCGCCGGCCCACTAGATCAAGTCGACGGCACGCCCGGAATGCGCGGCGATCCGCTCGGTGATCGTGGCGATCGCGCCAGCCGGGATCGGGGAGTCAACCGTGAGCACGATGAGGGCCAGACCTGAGTCGTCACGCGCCACCTGCATACCGGCGATATTGATGCCGGCGTCACCGAGAACTCCCCCCACCACCGCCACGACACCTGGCTTATCGTGATAGCGGAAGAAGGCCATGTGATCGCTTACGGGAACATCGACCTCGAAGCCATCGACGCCAACGACCTTGGACGTGTGGCGCGCACCGGTCACGGTGCCAGCAACACTCACCTTCTGTCCATCGGTGAGGGTCAGAATGACGCGAACAACGGATCTGTGATCCGCGCTCGTACGGTCGGTGGTCATCGCGACCTCGACACCACGCTGCTCGGCGAGGACGGGGGCGTTCACGAACGAGACCGGATCGTGGACCAATTTTTGAAAAACACCTTTGAGAGCGGAGAGTTCCAAGACCCGGACATCGTGGTCCACAATGTCACCAAGGACCTCAACATCAACCCGTTGCACGGCAGCGCTCGCCAGGGCACAGGCAATCGATCCGATCTGCTCAGCCAACGGAAGCAGCGGCTTAATTGCGTCGGCAAGCTGCCCACCCTGAACGTTGACCGCATCCGGTACGAGTTCGCCAGCGAGCGCAAGGCGGACCGATCGAGCCACCGAGATGCCCGCCTTCTCCTGGGCCTCATCCGTGGACGCGCCTAGGTGCGGGAGCGCCACCACGTTTTCCAGGGTGAACAGCGGCGAATCGGTACATGGCTCTTTGGCATAAACGTCAAGACCTGCCCCCGCCACCCGGCCATCGACGAGCGCCTCGTAGAGGGCAGCCTCATTGACGATACCTCCGCGGGCCGCGTTGATGATGCGGACGGTCGGCTTGACCTTTCGAAGTTCAGCATCGCCGATCAATCCGACCGTTTCCGGCGTCTTGGGGAGGTGGACGGTGATGAAGTCACTTTCGACGAGAAGATCGTCAAGGGTGACCATTCGGACCCCAAGTTGTGACGCCCGGGCCGGCTGGACATATGGGTCGTAGGCAATGAGCTGGACCCCGAACGCACTGAGCCGCTGGGCCACCAAGATGCCAATGCGGCCTAGACCGACGATGCCGACAACCTTGTCGGAGACCTCAACGCCGGTGTACTTGGAACGCTTCCACTCACCGCGGTGCAGCGCCTCGCTCGCCGGCACCACGTTGCGCGCGCACGCCAGCAGCAGGGCGACCGCCAGTTCAGCAGCTGAAACGATGTTCGAAGTCGGCGCGTTCACGACCATCACTCCGGCCTGCGTCGCCGCCTTCACATCAACGTTATCAAGCCCCACACCAGCGCGAGCGATGACCTTGAGGCACTTCGCTGCCGCGATCGCCTCGGCGTCAACGAGGGTCGCTGACCGCACGAGGATCGCATCGACATCCGTGATCGCCGACAGCAGCGACGCCCGATCCGCCCCATCACATTCGATGATCTCGAAGTCGGGGCCGAGGGCCTCAACGGTCGCTGGGGAGAGCTCTTCGGCAATGAGGACACGGCGCTTGGTCATCCACGGAGCCTACCGGTGGCTCGGGCACCCCACGATTCATCGTTCGCCGAGAACGCCAATTGCGATGAACATCACCAGCCCGCTAGCGCGCTGCTGTTCCCTCGACATAGTCGTCGCCCTTATTGTCGACCCAGCTCATCAGCCCGCGCAGCTCGCGTCCCACCGCTTCGATCGGGTGTGCCTCGCCCTTGGCTCGCAGCGCGATGAACTCCGGGCCACCAGCCTCCTGATCAGCCATGAATCGATTCGCGAAGGCCCCGTTTTGAATATCAGCGAGCACCGCCTTCATGTTCTCCTTGACGCTCGGGTCGATAACCCGCGGGCCCGAGACATAGTCGCCGTACTCGGCGGTGTCAGAGACGCTCCACCGCTGCTTGGCGATGCCGCCCTCGTACATGAGGTCGACGATGAGCTTGAGCTCGTGGAGGCACTCGAAATATGCCACCTCCGGCTGGTAGCCCGCCTCAACCAGGGTCTCGAAACCGTACATGACCAGCTGGCTCGCCCCGCCACACAGCACCGCCTGCTCGCCGAACAAATCAGTCTCGCACTCCTCAGTGAACGTCGTCTTGATGCCGCCGGCCCGCAGGCTGCCAATCGCCTTCGCGTACGAAAGGGCTAGCGGCCATGCCTGCCCGGTTGCGTCCTGTTCGACCGCAACGATGGCGGGAACGCCTCTTCCGGCCACGTACTCGCGGCGAACAAGGTGCCCCGGACCCTTGGGGGCCACCATTGCGACATCGACGAAATCGGGAGGACTGATGAAGCCGAATCTGATGTTGAAGCCGTGGGCAAAGAACAGCGCATCCCCGGGCTGCAGGTTCGGTTCGATGGCCTCTAGGTACAACTTCTTCTGCACCGGATCAGGGGCCAGGATCATGATGAGGTCCGCCTCTGCTGCAGCGGTCGCCGGATCAACGACCCTCAGGCCCGCCTCCTCGGCCTTCGCCGTGCTCTTCGAGCCCTCGCGCAGGCCGACCCTCACATCGACGCCCGAGTCGCGCAGCGACATCGCGTGGGCGTGTCCTTGGCTACCGAAGCCCATGATCGCCACGACGCGATTCTGGATGATCGACAGATCGGCGTTGTCGTCGTAGAACAGTTCAGCCACGGGAGGAGCTCCTTTTATCCGGTTGTGTGATGTGCAGCACGAGTCTTTGATGTGGCAGAAGGGTATCCGTCAGCCCGTTCGGTCGAGCGACCGGACCGATCGATCAGTGATCGAGCGCGGACCCCGGCCCACCGCCACTAGGCCAGACTTCACGAGTTCCTTGATGCCGTAGGGCTCAAGGACACGAAGCAGTGCTTCTAGCTTCTCATGCTTGCCGGTCGCCTCGATCGTCACCGCATCGCTCGCCACGTCAACGACCTTAGCTCGAAAGAGCTGCACGGTCTCCAAGATGTGCGAGCGGGTTTCAGCATCGGCCTTCACCTTCACCAGCATGATCTCGCGCTGCACAGACGAGGCCTCATCGAGTTCGACGATCTTCAGAACGTTGATGAGCTTGTTCAACTGTTTCGTGACCTGCTCGAGTACGAGTCCCTCGACATTGACGACGATCGTCATTCGAGAGACTGATGGGATCTCGGTCGGGCCGACGGCCAGCGACTCGATGTTGAAGCCGCGACGCGAGAATAGGCCAGCAACGCGAGCGAGAACACCCGGCTGGTCTTGAACGAGGACCGAGAGCGTATGCCTGGACATCAGTCGTCACTTCCCCACTGCGGAGCCATCGATCGGGCGACCATGATGTCATCGTTGCTCGTGCCCGCGGCCACCATCGGCCACACCATCGCATCTCGATGCACAACAAAGTCGATGACGACCGGAGCGTCATTCATGCCCATCGCCTTCTCGATCGTCGCGTCAACCTCCTCCGGTGATTCGCAGCGCAGACCATGGCAGCCATAGGCATCAGCGAGCTTCACAAAGTCCGGAATCCGGTGCGAGTGGAGATCGGTATTCGAGTAGCGCTCGTTGTAGAACAGGGTCTGCCACTGGCGCACCATGCCAAGGCTGCTGTTATTGATGAGCGCGACCTTGATCGGGATGTCGTTGATCGCGCACGTGACGAGTTCCTGATTCGTCATCTGGAAGCAGCCATCCCCATCGACCGCCCACACGGTGCGATCCGGCGCTCCAACCTTTGCCCCCATGGCGGCCGGCACTGCAAAGCCCATGGTGCCGAGGCCACCTGAGTTGATCCAACTGTCTGGGCGCTCGTATTTGACGAACTGAGCCGCCCACATCTGATGCTGGCCGACGCCCGCAGCGTAGATGGACTCAGGGCCAGAGATCACTCCGAGACGCTCAATGACGTACTGCGGTGAAAGCGATCCGTCGTCGGGCAAGTCGTAGCCGAGGGGGTACGTCTCGCGCCAGCGGCCAACGACCGACCACCAGGCCTCGTAGTCTCCGCGGCGACCAGCGGCATATTCGGCCTCGATGGCCGTGACGAGATCCGGAATGATCTCACCAAGGTCTCCGACGATCGGAACATCGGCGTCGCGGTTCTTCCCGATCTCGGCCGGGTCTATGTCGGCGTGGATGATCGCTGCATCGGGCGCGAAGGTGGCGAGTTTTCCGGTGACCCGGTCGTCGAATCGCGCACCGAGGGTGATGAGTAGATCGGATTTCTGTAGCGCTCCGACGGCTGCGACCGTCCCGTGCATACCTGGCATGCCCAGATGCAGGGGGTGCGAGTCAGGGAAGGCACCTCGCGCCATGAGGGTCGTGACCACCGGGATCCCGGTGAGTTCCGCGAGGCGCATGAGCGCCTGCGATGCCCGAGCGCGCATGACACCGCCGCCGACATACAGCACAGGCGACTTGGCCTCGATGATCATTCGGGCCGCCTCGCGAATCTGCTTCGCGTGGGGACGAGTGACGGGGTGATACCCAGGCAAGTCCAGACTCGCCGGCCATACGAACGTCGTACTCCCCTGAAGGGCGTCCTTTGACACATCGACGAGCACGGGGCCAGGGCGACCCGTCGAGGCCAGATGGAAGGCCTCGGCGATCGCACGGGGGATATCGTCGGGGTTCGTCACGAGGAAACTGTGCTTCGTGATCGGCATCGTGATGCCTCGGATATCGGCCTCCTGGAAGGCATCGGTCCCAATTGATGGGCTTGGCACCTGCCCGGTGATCGCGACCATCGGCACCGAATCCATGTTCGCATCGGCAAGGGGCGTGACGAGGTTGGTGGCCCCTGGTCCGCTCGTCGCCATGCATACGCCGACCTTGCCGCTCACATAGGCGTAGCCCTCCGCCGCGTGACCGGCGCCCTGCTCGTGACGGACGAGAATGTGCCGAATCGATGACGAGTCCATCAGCGGGTCGTATAAGGGAAGGATTGCCCCTCCTGGGATACCGAACACGTCGGTGACCCCTGCCGTCTCCAGCGCATAGACCAGGCTCTGCGCCCCGGTTATCTGCTCGCCCATCCTGTTGTCGCCAATCTCTCGTGTCGGTGATACTTGATCCAGTCGCTGACGCGTGACCGTCCCAATGAAAAACCCCCCGACCCGGCTGGGTAACGGAGGGCGGCGCGCCGGTCGACGTATGTCAGCCCGCGCGCCAAATAACTACAAGATTCTTTGCCACGCAACATACACTAGCGGCACTTCGACTCCCTGTCATCCGAACGACGTGCCTATGCCATATTCGCCCGGCGGCCCAGATTTGTTCCGGACGGGCGTTGCCAACCTGTCCTGCTCATGACACCTGGTTTATCAGCGGATCACCTCGACCGAGTCTGTCGAGTTGACCTTCGACGAGCCGGCGAGCGCGTGGCAGGAATGCAGATGAGTTTCCCCCCAGATGCGGGGTCACCAGTAGGCCAGGGACGCTCCACAGGGGGTGCTCTACGGGAAGGGGTTCGGGATCAGTGACATCTAGGCTCGCCCTAATCCGCCCGGATGCGAGTTCTGCAAGTAGGTCGTCTGAACGCACGACTCGACCTCGCGCCACGTTCACGAGCAACGCCCCGTCCTTCATTCGGCCTAGGAACGTGGCATCCACCATGCCGGTTGTCACGTCGTCCAAGGGGATCGCCAAGATCACCACATCCGCAAGGGGAAGCAGGGCGTCTAGTTCGCTGCTCGCACTCACGCCCGCGCGCGCAGTGCGTCCGACCATAATGATTTCTGCCTCGAATGGCTCAAGTCGTCGGCGAATAGCCTCACCGACACCCCCCGCACCGATGATCAGCACCTGCTTGTCCGCCAGTGCGGGAAGTTGCCGGTGCCGCCACATCCCCAATTTCATATCGCGAGCCGCCTCATCAATACCGCGAAGGTTCGCAATGATCAGGCCAACGGCCAATTCCGCCGTGCTGGCATCATGCACTCCCGCGGCGTTGTAGAGCCTCGCGCCGCTGGGCAAGTGCGGCAGGGCGTTTTCAAATCCTGCTGTCAACATCTGGCAGGTGTGCAATCGTGGCATTCGATTCATGAGTGCGAGATTCGCCTCCGGACCCATGTAGATCGGCACGAAAAACGTGGCTCGCTGCAGGTCATCCGCGCTGATATCTTCGCCGTAAACGACGACGGGAATCGGACTCGGCACCTCTCCAAGGCCGCTGGGCAGCAATGCCATCTCGGTCATCTCACACTCTCCCAACTCCGCGTCGCTGCCGAAGCCACCACTGCTTCGTTGGCCCGTGCTGCCCAGAGGGCATCCTCAATCGTGGCACCAATGGGTTTGCCGAGCGCTATCGACTGCAGCAAACGAGCCAACTCAATGACCTTGGAGTCGTCATAGCCGATGGCAACTCCTGCCCCAGGCTGGAATCGTCCGTACTCACCGTCTCCCGGACCACCGTAGGCAACCTGTGTTGACCGGCCCTGATAACCGTCTCCAACACAAATGGACAATTCATCCGAGCGCCGAAAGTCCCAACTCAATGAACCCTGCGAGCCGTGAACTTGGAATCCGTAATTGCACTGGTCCCCGACCGCTGTGCGACCAGCCTCATAGGTGACCTGCGCTCCATTGACCATCCGAACAATCGCGCAGAAAAAGTCTTCATTCTCGACCTCTCCGAAGTCGATGCCCACGTCGTGCACATCCACCGTCGCGAAGTGGCTCGAGCCAGGCGCGGCAATCGGCCTTCGGTCGATGAACGTGGAGGTGTCCGCTACAAGTTCGTCGATGTCTCCAAGAAGGTTGCGAATCATGTCGAATCCGTGGGAACCAAGATCGGCGAGGATCCCATGGCCACCTTGGGCGTAGGTGTACCGCCACGACAAGGTCCCGCCGGGATCGGCCGCGTAGTCCGAAAGGGTGCGGAAGCTCGCATGGGTTGGTGTGCCAATTGCCCCTGAATCGATGAGTTCGCGAGCCCGCTCAACCATTGGGAAGTTGCGGTAGTTGAAGCCCACGGCGGCCTGTACACCGGCGGCGCGTACTGCCTTCACTACCCGCTGGCAATCGGCGGCACCAAGCCCAACCGGCTTCTCAACCCAAAGGTGCTTGCCCGCTCGGGCCACCGCCTCACCGATTTCCGCGTGAAGTGCATTCGGAACGGTCACACTGACGATGCCGATTTCTGGATCGTCCACGATCGACCGCCAGTCCTCGTATGCCCTCACTGGTCCGAGTTGATTTACGAAGGCATCCCGGTGCTCAGGCAATGTGTCGGCCACCGCCATCAGCACCGGCCGCAGTGACAGATCCCCATAGTGATGGGCCAGCCGAACCACCGCGCGCGCATGAACATGCCCCATCCACCCTGCGCCAATGACTCCATAGCCAAGGCGGTCCTTTGGCAAAGCGGACTGGTCGAAGTGGTTCTCCTTCACGATTCTCCTTGGTTTGCATCTGCCCGGGTCCTTCGTGCGTCAGCGCTATTCATTTGTAATCGATGAGGGGTCGATAAGGACCTCGCGCCCCGTCCGTGCTGACTCATGCAAGGCGGTGATGACCTGCACATTCATCCGGCTGTCCGACAGGGGGTACGGCGACTGTTCACCATCAAGAACGAGTTTCTCGAACCCACGCACTTCATCGAAGTAAGCATCAATGAGTCCGTAGTCCCACGTCGCTTCTTCGAGTTGATCAGGATCGTCACCAAAGGTTCCTGCCCCAGCCGTCGACCGCATCAACTGCTGACGCACCGTAGCCACGGCCCCCGTATTGGTAAGCCAAGGTTGGTCAAGTTCAAGGCTGCCTTGCTCACCCACAATTCGCGCCTGACGGGCCATCGGAGTTGCCATGCTCACCGTGAATTGCACTGCAGTGCCGGACTCGTATCCGAGCAACCCGCTGAATGCTAGGTCGACACCGGTCCGCCCGGTGACCGCGCGCGCATACGCGCTGATCGGGTTCGCTCGAAGGACCGCTTGAAAGAAGGCAACCGGATAGCATCCGACATCCCACAACGCGCCACCGCCCATGTCGGCATTGAGCCGAATATCCGCGGCCGCAGGTAACGTGAATTCGAATGTCGCGTGACAGAACAAAATCCTGCCCAACCGGCCGGAGGAGATGATCTCCGCGATGTCTGAGGTCTGCCGATGAAAGCGCGTTGCCGAGGCTTCCTGAAGGACGACCCCGGCCTGCTGAGCAGCCTGGGCCATCCCGTCCACATTCGCTACGGTGAGTGCGAGCGGCTTCTCACAGAAGACATGCTTGCCAGCCTCGGATAGTCGCATGGCCCACTCGGCATGTAAATGATTTGGTAGCGAGACATACACCGCGTCAACCTCCGGCGCCTTGACCAACTCCTCGTAGGTGCCGTATGAGGAATAGATATCGTGGCGATTGGCGTACGCCTTCGCTCGTTGCACATCTCGAGACGCGACCGCAACCAGTTCGGACCGGTCCGAGCGACGGACGGCATCAATGAAGCGCTCGTTGATGCGCGCAGTGCTGAGCAGTCCCCAGCGCAACCGTGACATGACTCAGTGGCCCCCGCCGTGCACTTCCTCGAGTTCAACGTAATTGCCGTCCGGGTCACGCATAAAGCACACCGTCGCCGAGCCATCGGTCAGATGGAAGGTGACTGGATCGGAAATGAACGACACCCCCTTTGCCCGCAATTCTGCGACTGCGGACTGCAAGTCCTCGACGGTGAAAGCCATGTGCGTTGAGCCGATCGAGCCGAGAGGTTGCACCGATGTTCCGTCTTGGGCACCACTGAGTTCCATGATGTCGATCAGGATCTCCGGTTGCCCCGGCACCTGTAGTCGGGTCGAGGTCCCCGAAGCACTGGTCAATCCAAACACCGTGTCGATCGACGACATGGGGAGGTGATGTTGCTCGACCTGAATCAGGCCGAGTTTTCCGACATAAAAGTCCAGCGATCGCTGAGTGTCACTCACGGTGACGGCAATGTGGTTGAGCGCCCGAACCTGCATGAATGTGCTCCTTTCGGCCCTACTTTAGGATAGCCTCAGCATAAATTTGTTAACGATAAACAATCTACATGTTGCGAACTGCTGGACTGAGCCGATTCACAACACTCCGCGTCAATTCGAGGAGACCGATGTCAATGACAAGCCCGGAGCAAACAAGCATGACCAGCATCCCCCCTATCGCGGATGCCCATCATCATCTGTGGGACATGAACGACTACCACGTATGGATCCATGCCGACCCGCGAATCATCAACTTCGTCGGTGACTATGAGGCCATCTGCCGCGACTACCAGGCGACCGATTACCTCGCGGATACAAGCGGATTGCCGCTCGTGGCTTCGGTTCACGTGCAGGCGGAGTTCGACCCTGCCAATCCGGTGGGCGAAACCGCCTGGCTGACACGACAGGCGGAGGAAACTGGCTTCCCGACCGGGATCGTTGGCTTCGCTGATCTGTCGAGTCCGAATGTGCAGGGCTTGCTTGAGGCGCATGCCGAGTTCTCAAGGTTCCGTGGCGTCCGTCACATGCTCAACTGGGATACCTTGCCCGGACGCTCCTTCGCTGAGCATGGCGACCACATGTCCAGCGAACAGTGGCGTTCCGGATTCGCGCTCTTGGCTCGGATGGGCCTGCGCTTCGATATGCAGATCTGGCCGAACCAAATGCTGGAGGCAACCGGCCTCGTCGCGTCGCATGAGGACGCTCGCGTGGCCCTCAACCACACCGGCTTCCCTATCGATCGGGATGAGGCGTCGATGCAGTTGTGGCGCGACGGTATGCGTGCGCTGGCATCGCAGCCCAACGTGTTCGTCAAGATCTCAGGTCTCGGGATGCTGGACCACCAGTGGACAGCCGACAGCATTCGACCCATTGTCTTGGAGACCATCGAGATCTTCGGTGTCGATCGGTGCATGTTTGCGAGCAACTTCCCCGTTGACAAGCTCTACTCCGACTACGCCAGCATCTTTCGCGCGTTCTCCGAGATCACTGCGGACTTCACCACCGACGAGCGGGCTCGGCTCTTCGCAGGCACTGCTCAGGACTTCTACGCGCTCGGGACATGATGGATGGGGACTGCCCACCATTGGCTTGTGGACAGTGGCGCACCTGGCAGGAGGTTCAGTGGTCAGAGGTCCCCGACGCTTCACGACTGCAGGTCTGGGCTTATGCGGGGCAACCGTCCTACCAACCCGGCGAGATCGTGGGTATCCACACCAGCACGAACGCCGACGAAATCGAGATCACGATCGTTCACGACGGTGCGACGCCGCGTGTTCTGGCGCGGCTAGGACCGCAGCAAGGTGCTTGGATCGACACACCCGCCGATGCACCCAGCGCAGGCTGCGGCTGGCCAGCGAACTTCGCACTCACGATCGGTGACGACTGGCCTTCCGGCGGGTACCTCGTATGCGCCCGTGCTGTACGAGGGAGCGAGGAGGTCAGCCAGGATGCATTCTTCGCAGTACGAGCCTCGCCTGAACGCCGCAGTCCCCTAGCGCTCATCCTGTCGACCTACACGTGGAATGCCTACAACGACTGGGGGGGAGCCAGTTCATACACGGCTCTGCGCGACCGATTCCCCAGAGCCTTCTCCCCGGTCCTGAGCCTGCAGCGCCCATGGTCCCGCGGACAGGTGCGCTGCCCGGTTGGCGCCCCGCGATTCGGATCCGTCATCAATCCCCCAATTGGTTGGGCCGTACGTCACGAATGGACCGAGTGGGCCTTCGCCAATGGCTACGCTCACTGGTCCGCCTCCGCAGGTTGGGCCAGGTATGACGGGCTCATGGCCAGGTGGCTGGAGTCAGAGGGCATCGCATTCGATGTGGTGACCCAATGGGATTTGGACCGCGATTCCCAAATACTCGACGGATACACCTGCGTCATCACGAGCGGTCACGACGAGTACTGGTCAGCGGGCGGCCGCGCTTCTCTTGCCACCCATCTCGCCCGAGGCGGGCATCATGCCCGCTTCGGCGGCAACATCATGTGGCAGGTCCGCGCCGATGACCGAACGCAGACGACTGAGTGCTACAAGTTCGCGGCCGATGAGGATCCTTCACGGAATGGACCAGTTGAACAGCGCACCGGGGCCTTCGAGGGGTTGGCGATTAACCGTCCCCCTGTCACGGAGTTCGGAGGGAACGCTACCCGGGGCATGTACGCGGGCTGGGGCGGAGCATCGATCCGGGGCTCACGCGGCTTCACGATCTTCCGCCCGCGACACTGGGCGTTCCAGGGGCTCGATGCCTACTACGGCGAGGTCATCGGGTCAGGCAGCAACCTGGTGAGCTACGAGGTCGACGGAGTCGACTACACCATGGTCAACGGACTGCCGTATCCCACGGGTTCAGACGGAACTCCAGACTCTCTGGAGATCCTCGCGCTCACGCCAACGGTCGCATTCGAGGAGGACCATGGCAATCCCGGCTCAATGTTCGACCCACTCGAAAGCGACCTCGCTGGGATCGCGGTGCTGCGCTACGGCTCGGACACCCCCGAGCATCGCGACCGGTGCCGTTACGGTGCCGGCATGATCACCTCAATGTCCTACCCGGCTGGATCTGGGATGGTCTTCTGCGCTGGTACTACTGAGTGGCCGGCCAGCCTTGCCAGTGGTGACCTCGCCTGCAGCATCATCACCCACAACGTGCTGCAACGATTCATGGGAGGGAACTAGTGGCAACCGTCGTTCGCGCGATCGGTCCGCGAGCAATCCTTGGCGAATCCCCACTATGGGACGACCGCTCCGGCAACCTCACCTGGGTGGATGTCGATGGCCGTCAGGTGCATCGTTGGCACTGGGCGAGTGAGCTCGTCGAGTCTGTCACGACGGTGGGTCGCCCAGGGAGTATCGCCCTCACCCCCGATCCAGACACCTTGGTGCTCGCCAGCGAGCAGCGCATCGGCCTCCTCCACTGGCCCAGCGGCGAGGTCGTATGGAAGGTGTCTCTCCCGATCATTCATCCCACTGTCAGGCTGAATGACGGCCGCGTGAGCCCGAGCGGAGATTTCTGGGTTGGAACAATGCACGTGCCCGCAAGCGACCGCAAGTTCATCGGTAGCCTCTACCGGGTTCACCCAGACTGGACTTGGGACCTCGTCGTCGACAGGGTGGGGGTAGCGAACGGCCTAGCGTGCACACCCTTGGGTATGCAGTGGGCCGACACCCTGCTCGGCCGGTGTTGGCTCGCTGACGACGACCTCGTCGCCGGCGCACCGATGATCAGCGGACAGGGCGCGCCGCTCATCGACTTTCAGAGCTCAAATCTCGCGGGCGGCCCTGATGGCGCCTGTATGGATCAAGCTGGCGGCACCTGGATAGCGTGCGTTCACGGGTCGACGCTAGCCAGATTTGAGGGAGGCACCCTTACGGAGCAACACGAACTTCCGGTGCGCAGGCCAACCTGCCCAACCTTCGGCGGGCCCGACCTCACGACGATGTTCATCACCACCATCGGCGGTGGCGGCAACTACCCGGTGTTCGATGATGAACCGGACGCTGGCCGTGTCCTCGTCGTAGACTCCCAGACCCGTGGAGTCCCCGAGCGGATCTTCAGCGTGGGCTAGGGCTAGCCGAAATCAGGTCGACCCGCTCGCACGGCGAGAAATAGCTGCCCACGTTTCGTCCAAGGTGCCCTGTCCGCCCACCAACTGGCATGCCTCCGCGAGAACGAAGACCTCGGCCTCCGCCGAAAGGTATGACACACGCGATACACCGCGTATTCGCGCAGCGAGGATGGCGCCGGTGTGCTCATCCCATCGCCGCGCGTCGACGAGTGAACTTTGCGCGCGGTAGGCCTCCTCGAATGCTTGTCTGGCCACGTTTAATGGCCCCGCAAGTTCCGGCCTTGCGACGGCCTTGCACGCGAGGTGCGCTGAAAAGTAGGCAACGTCAAGGGCAGGGTCACCAACATGTGCTACCTCCGCATCCAGCATCCAAGCCTCCAATTCCACGGCCTCCGGGGGGCTCACAAGAACGTTCTTCGGTGAGAAATCTCCGTGCACCAGACAGGTCCGCGCGCTCTCCAGCTCGGTCGCCAACTCCTGCAATCGCGACCCGATCATCGGTACCTCCCGCGCTGTTGCCCGGTGGAAGGGATCGGTGCGCAGGGTCCGCAACCGGTCGCCGCTACGCAGAACCTCAGGAAGCTCATCGATGTCTTGAGTGCGCACATGCCACGTTGCGAGTGTGTCGCCAAGGTGCGTTGCCATGGCGGAAAGTCGTGCGCCAGCGAGCTCCGGCGATCCGGATTCGGCATTGAGCATCTGCTCGCGCCAATCCTGCCACGTCTGCGGCGCAGCCTCGATGACAAGGACGGGAACCTCAGGATGGCGCCACACCACTCGCGGAACAGCGCTCGGTGTCAGTTGGCCGAAGCATTGCAGGGCAATCGCCTCGGCGAATCCCCGCGAGATATCAGCCTGCCAAAGGGATGGCGTGCGCAGGGTCGCAAGGGGAGCCTTGACAACCAGGCCATGTGGATTCCGCTCCCTGACATCCGCTTCTAGGTCGCCGGCAGCGATGCGCCACACCTCGCAGGAAACGCCACCGGTGAGAGGTGTTAGCTCCCCGCTTCCTCGAACAAGTTCGGCATCCACCAGATCTAGCAGAACCTCGGCCGCTGTAGGCACACCATCGAATCCGTGATCACTCATTGAATCCTCATTTGTGACTGATGAACGTGCGCAAACGGTCGTGGTCGGGACTGACCGACTCTCGGATCGCAGATCCATCGCGTGCTTCGATGGTGTCGACCATGGCCTGGTGAAGGTTGACGACGATAAGTTCGCGCAGTGAATGATGCGCCAGGGCTCTCGGGCTCACTCGGACCTCCGCATCAGAGTTTCTCCACGCTTCCGACCTCCGTGCGAAGTTCGCGAATCGCCTTCTCAATGTCATCATCGGAGAGGAGTACACCCTCCTCCAGCACCCTTGAGACGGGAGTGGGGACGTCCAACCCGGTAACGAGTCGAACCGGCGCACGCAGTCGCCCGAAATGCCGCTCGTGGATCAACTGCGAGATTCGGGGTCCGATCGAGTGCGACGCAGTCGCGTCCTCGACGATGATGGCGGCACCGGTACGGGCGACGGACTCGTCAATGAGATCCACATCGAGTCCAGTTGGGTCTATCGTCCGTAGGTCAATTACCTCCACATCGATCCCCTCGGCGGCCAGTCGCTCGGCGATGGCGATCACCCGGTGCACCGGGTGAGACCAAGTGAGCACGGTCAGATCCTTTCCTGATCTCGCGACCCTGCCAATGCCCAATGGAATCCGGGCATCGAGATCCGGGATCGCTCCAGTCGTGTTCCAAAGTCGGTGGTGTTCGATGATGAGGACGGGATCAGCGCCGCTGATGGCCGTGTTGAACATTCCGACATAGTCCGCCGGTGTCGAGGGCGCGATGATGCGCCAGCCTGGAAATAGTGCAAAGAGAGCCGCTGGATCGCTGCTGTGCTGCGGACCGAAGCCGCGTCCCTGCGCCGTCCGGGTTCGCACGACGACTGGTACGTCAATATTTCCGCCGAACATATGCCGGGCCTTCGGGACGTGATTGAAGAGTTGATCAGCCGCTTCAAGTGCAAAGTCCGGGAACATCAGTTCGACGATCGGGCGCATACCGAGCAATGCCGCACCGAGTGCAAGCCCGCTGAATCCATTCTCCGAGATGGGTGCACTGAAGACCCGCTCTGGAAAGTTCTTGCACGCATGCCGAGTTGTCCCATAGGCACCTCCGCGAAGGTGGCCGACCTCCTCGCCGATGACGAAGACCTCAGGATCACGCCGCATGGCGCGGTCGGTCACAAGCGAGATCGCCTCTTGGAACGTCACGTCTTCACCAACTGGCAGCATCGGCTCCGATGCACCGTCAACTGGAGTCCTCTCCCCCGCGGATCGAACCCCGCGAGAAGCGTCAGATCGAACTCCGCGAGGAGCGTCAAGCGGATCAGGCCAGCCGGTATCGATGATTCGCGGTCCGTCGGGACCCTCCTCGATCACCTCGCTCAGGACCCGCGCTAGGTCGTCGACTGCGCGGGCTTCGATACGCCGGGCAGCGGCGGCGTCGACCAGACCCGCGACCGCGAGTGCCGCCGGAAAATGAGTGATGGGGTCGCGCTCCTGCCAGAGCGCCTCCTCATCCTTGGTGCGGTATCGGTAGTCGCTCCCGGGCAGACGCCCTGACTGGTGAAGGTACCGGTAGGTCTTCGCCTCGATGAGTACCGGACCGAGTCCGGCTGCTGCGTGCCCCCTCGCTCGCATTACCGAGGCGCGCATGGCCAGAGGATCCATCCCATCGACGATGATGCCCGGCATGTCGTGCCCAGACGCCCGGATGGCAATGTCCGGGAATCCGACCGTTTCTGCGACCGTCGTGGCCACTGAATAGAGGTTGTTCTCGACAACGAAGATCATCGGCAGTGCCATGACCCGGGAGATAGCCATGGATTCATGCAGGGCACCGATCGAAGAGGCACCATCACCGAAGAACGCAAGGGCTACACCGCCGGTCCCCCGCTGGGCAAAGCTGAACGCGGCTCCGGTGGCCATGGGGATGCCGCCTCCGACGATGGCACTCGTTCCAAGCACTCCTGCCTCGATGCTGCCGAGGTGCATGGAGCCGCCCCTCCCGCCCGCGAAACCCTGTCGCAAGCCGAGTATCTCCGCCAAGGTTTGCAGGATTGCCAAGGTGACCGGCTGCGGCGTCGCGGCCGCTCCAGCTGGATCGAAGTCGCCCAAGGCTCGCACGGCATTGGTCACCACCTGAGCAAGCACGTGATGATGCGCGCGATGGGTGGAGGCGATCTGGTCCCCGGGTTTCAGTGCAGCAATCGCTCCGATGGCAACGGCCTCCTGTCCGATGCTGGAGTGCACTGGACCATGGACAAGTGATTCGTGGTCGACTAGCCACTGCTCAAGTCTGCGGATAAGCGCCAATTCATAGAGCATGAACTGAGCCTCGGCCTTGCCCAGTCCTTCGACGGTCGCATCCACCCGCATCAGGTTGGGGTACGACTCCCAGGGCAGGTTCTGATGAGCGGTCAGATCTGGCGCGACCTCCAGCATCGAGTCAAGCCCATCCAGCCCGTTCACGAATCGAACCACGTGCGCTGAGCAACCACGCCACTGATCATCTTGATCGACTCCTTAGAAAGACCCCAGATATTGCTGGTGAGCAATGCGAGATCCGCAGCCACTGCTGCCGGATCACCAACCACAGGAAAGTTTGATGCCCACATCACGCGATCCGGCCCGAACCCCGAGACGACATCACGAACGAGTTGCTGCAATGGCCGGTGTGGTGAGTCGCAGACCATGCCCGCCCCCGAGAGCGTGATCATGACCCGCTCATCGGCCGCAAGTCGCAAAACCCCCTGTCCCCGCACCAATACGCCCTTTTCAACCGCGGGGGATCCCAGATGCGTCACCACGATTCGCCCCGGGCCGGCCGCCAGCAGTGGCAGAACCGACTCAATGGGCTCGGTACCGTCAGGGCAGAACAAGGTGACGTTCAGCCCCGCCTCGATAGCCGCTGAGGCGATCACGGGGGCGGCCGCCAACATGTCGGCGGTCATCCGTAGACCGCGGAAGGCACCGGTTTCGATCACCGCAGTAAGGGCATCGTGGGCCCCCGGATCCGTAGTGTCGATCATGGCCACCCCGGCGAAGGCATCCGGCGCCAACTTCACGCAACTAGCTATGTAGGAGTTGTCATACTGACCGAGATGCTGAGCGAGCACCGCCCGGTCTATCCCGACAGCAGCCATCATCTCCTGAACCTCCGGGAGGGGGCGGAACTTCTCGATTCCGCAATGGGTGTAAGCATCGATGATCACGGATGGCTCGCCTTCTGCAGGAGATCTAGTGAATCCATGGCTGGAAGCACCCCGCGTGCATCAAAATCAGTTGGCTCCCCGGTCCGCATCCCTCCGAGGATTTGCGAGTTCTGAGCCCTCAGGTCCCTGACCGAGGCACCAGCCACGAGAACCTCACCATTGACGCCGTAGAGCGTGCCACCGTCAAAGAGGTAATCACCACGGTCCGCGACCATGCGCATCTGCCAGCAAAGGGACGATGCGTTGTAGGTGAGGGCATGGGTTACGAGGACCGAAGTATTGAGCATGAAAGACGAAGAATTGAGCATGTATGACATAGAGATATCCATCGTTGCGCCGAATTCGGGATGAGTTCGTCCCTGCAGCAGGGACTCATTGGTTATGCCATCGGATTCGGTCACCCACAGGCTCGCATCCACAAGGTGGCACGCATGATGCCAAAGCAGATTGTCAGCCCACGTCCGCGTTCCAGTGAACCCCTCATTGTTTCGCCTGGGAATCGCGAAGAATCCAACGATCTGAGAGATGGTGTCTTCACCGGATGCAAGGAGGTTTCGCATGTATCTGATGCCGTCGAAGGACCGCATCGTATGAAGGGCAAAGAGACGGCGCCTTGTCGCATCAGCGAGTTCCACCAATTCCCGAGCATCCGCACCGCTCATGGCTATCGGAATCTCGAGGAGGACATCTTTTCCGGCCAGGATCGCTCCCCGAGCCTGCTCGGCGTGTAGGGCATTTGGGGAGCAGATGAGCACCATGCTCACCTTGGGATCTGCCAGTGCATCCTCGGCCGAGTCGCCGAAGTGTGCAAACCCCCAGCGATCAGCAAAGAGTCTCGCGCCTTCCAAGGTCCGACCAACAGACCAGAGCGGCGCGACACCTCCTATCTGTTCGAATGCCCCTAGGTGTGCATCGGCAATGGATCCCGGGCCGATCACCGCCAAACCGATCGGCTCGATCACATGACTTCCAAAATGGCGATGACCTGACCCACCTTGACCGGGTCATCTGCAAGGACGAGCACGGAATCAAGTCGCCCCGATGCCGGCGCCGGGATCTCCACCTGCGCCTTGTCTGCTTCGACGACGAGAAGCGGCGCCCCCTCGGCCACCTCCTCGCCAATTCCTATCAGCCATTCAACGACGTAGATATCCGTTGGCTCGCCATGGAAGGGCGGAAGCGCTACGTCACGTCTCATTCCTTGTCACTCCCCCGCTGTTGGAAGGCTCATGCCGGTCATGGCTCCCCCATCGACGAAGAACTCCGAACCAGTTGAGTAGGTGGCCTCCAAAATGAGATACCGAATCAGACGTGCCACCTCGGGCGGATCGCCAATGCGCTGAACTGGCTGGGACTTCACCAACTCAGTCAATTCTGCATGGAAGGGCTCGGTCATCGGCGTCAAGAAGGGGCCG
This sequence comes from Bifidobacterium breve, assembly GCA_945901095.1. Taxonomy (GTDB): domain Bacteria; phylum Actinomycetota; class Actinomycetes; order S36-B12; family S36-B12; genus WLND01. Next base: position 1,680 of record CAMDKQ010000007.1, on the reverse strand, counting down.
GGCACTACCACGTGCACTCGGATGCCATACGGGGCGAGATCAAGTGCGGCCGCCTTTGTCAGGCCTCGAACCGCCCATTTGCTCGCGACATAGGCAGCCTGATCCGCATATCCGATGATTCCGCAGGTCGATGAGATGTTGATGATGACTCCGCCATTACCAGCGTTCGCCATCGCCGCGCCAACGGTGTTGATGCCGAGGAATGGTCCGTTGAGATTGATGTCCTGAACTCGGCGCCAGTTCTCGTAGGTATCGCCGATCACCGTCCCGAATGAGTGCACGCCAGCGTTGTTAATGAGAATGGACGGCACTCCCAATTCCGTGCTCACCTCACCAACCAATGCCTGCCAGTTTGACTGATCGGTCACGTTCAAGCGCCGAAAGGTTGCTCGCTCACCGAGATGGTCGACAAGTGCCCTTCCCTCAGTCTCGAGCAAATCAGCTACCACCACTCGCGCGCCCTCTTCAACGAGCATCCGAACGTACGCCTCGCCTAGGCCTCTGGATCCGCCCGTGACGATGGCGACCCTGCCTGCAAGTGGACCAGCCAACAACTCCAGCTGAGGATTCATTGGACCTCCTTGACGAGGGCACGAACACTCTTGCGAGCGTCAACATGCTGCTGAGACCAAGCGCGTTCCCACCGACCATTGATGGCCGACTGTTGACAATATAGCGGGTGGATTCCTTGCTAATGCAAACTGTCAGCAGTATCGTGGCAATGACCTGAGGCTCCGACATACACCGAGCCCATCGACTGCAAGGAGAAACCTCGTGAGTCTTATCGATCGCGTCGCTGCTGCCCCAATCACCTGGGGTGTCGACGGGTCACCCGGATGGGGCTATTTGGTTTCCCGGGAGCGCTACGTGCGAGAGATGACCTCCCTGGGTCTTCATGCAACTGAACTCGGCCCCGACGGGTATCTGCCCTCTGACCCCGACGAACTCGACGCCTACCTCAAGGAGCACGACCTCTTGGTCGTCGGAGGCTGGGTCCCCATGGCCATGGCATTTCAAGGCATGTTCGACGAGAGTCTTGAATACCTCCGCCGGGCCTGCCGACAATTCCAGCGCGCCGGCGCCGACGTGCTCGTCCTCGGACCAGTGTGGGATTACCTGGGATACGAGAAGCGCGGTGTTCTTGATGCCGATGAGTGGGTGACATTCTTCCAAAATCTAGAACTCGTCGACACCATCGCAACCGAGCACGGCCTGCAGACGGCTCTCCATCAGCACATCGGAACGGTGATCGAGGACCAATCCGACCTAGATCGTCTCCTCAGCAACTCCGGGGTGAAACTCTGTGTCGACACCGGGCACATGCTCTCAGCAGGAATCGATCCATTGACTGTAGTCAGGGCTGACCCATCGAGGGTTGCGCACGTACACCTCAAGGACATTTCGGTGCCCTTGGCCAACCGAATCTCGACCGGGGAGGTGAGTTTCGGGGCTGCCGTCAAGGACGGTCTATTCCTTCCGCTGGGGACAGGCGACGTCGACCTCGCCGGAGTCATCGGAGCACTTGAAGACTCGGGCTACCGCGGTTGGTACGCCATCGAGCAGGACTGCTTCCTCACCGAGAACCCGCCCGAGGGACAAGGACCTGTCGAGGACTGCCGCATCAGCTACCGATACCTAGTAGAGCTTGCCGACTCACTCGGCTGGTCCTGACGCCTGACG